>DATIDX010000387.1:0-4852 GCA_035456025.1 Cellvibrio sp.
GCTGGGTTATCCGACGCCCAACCCCGGTTACCGCGAGCCGCCTATGGTTTTGCGCAATGCAGTAGTGGATCGCTACGACCAACTCAGCGAGGACTACTACACTCAGGCCGGCGATTTATTCCGTTTGATGAGCGATGACCAGAGGGCCCAGCTCGCCCGCAATATTGCCGGTGGTTTGTCGCAAGCCAATACATCGATCCAGGAGCGGATGCTGGGGTACTTGCACAAGGCCGATCCCGCCTATGCCGCGCTGGTAAAAGCGTTGTTGTAATTTAGGTGCTATGCCAAAAACGCCGCTGCAGTGTCAGCGGCGTTTTTATTTGGGCGTTCTTTCCACGCCCAGTGATTACCTATAGGATCGACGCTTGTCTTTGTATGCACAGGGACACATCAGGATATTAATAAGGAAGATAGGTAATGGTCTCCAGTCCACAGGGTTCGACACTTCCGGGTTCTAACCCGGATATCACCGCTCCAGGTTCTACTTTTCTCCGCTCGCATTGGTTCTGGGTAATTTTTTTGGGCTTGTCTGTTTTCGCGGGCATTGCAGCACTGAAGTTGATGTTTAGCGCTGCGCCCGGCCTAAGCCTGGATATCCGCTTCTCGCGCGAACAGGCAGTCGCGGCCGCCAAGGCATTCCAGCAACAGCAATTTCCAGCGCTCCAGACGGATCGCTCGGCTGCGGTGTTCGTTAGTGATCGCCACTTTCAAAACTACGTGGAATTGGAGGCCGGTGGGGTCAAGGCATTTGAGGCGCTCATGCCGCAGTTAGATGCAGTCACGCATTATTGGAAGGTACGCCATTTTGCCGCCGGCCAGGAGCAGGAGCTGATCACCGCATTTAGCCCCAGAGGCGAACCGATTTCTTTTTCGTACAAGATTCCCGAAAAAGACGCCGGCGCCGCGCTCGATGAAAGTGCCGCGCGCACTATTGCTGAAGAGGGCGCCCGCGCGTTTATGGGCGAGCGCTTTGCCGCGTACAACCGTTTCGAGACCAAACAGCAGCGCCAGGCCTCCGGGCGAGTGGATTACAGCTTTACCTACGAGCATGCGAGCCTCAAAGTTGGCGAGGCGCGCTTTCGGCTCGACATCAAAGTCGCCGGCGACAAGTTGGTCGCCATAGATACCTTTAAACATGTGCCTGATGCGTTTGACCAGCGTTTCGGCGAGATGCGTTCACTCAATACCCAGATCAGCCAGATCGCCAGCTATTTAATGGCCGTTTTGTTCGGGTTAGGGGGATTGGTGGGGGGCGGGGTTTGGCTGTTTCGCCGTCACCAATTGCACTGGCGCCGGGCATTTTGGCCGGCCGCAGTGGTAGCTGCAGGTTTAGCCGGTGCAACCTTGTGCAACTTACCAGTGGCCTGGATGGACTACCAAACTACCTCTCCAGCCCAAACCTTCCTCATCCAGCAATTGGCGCAGGCGGGAGCGATCCTCATCGGCGCCAGCCTGTTTTTTGCCACGATTTATGCGGTAGCCGAGGGCTTGACCCGCATGGCGTTTACGGATCACCCGCGCATCTTCGATTTTTTCCGCCTATCTTCACCGGCATCCTGGGGGCGAGTGCTAGGCGGTTATGCCTGGACTGGCTTATTCCTATTGTATGCCGTGGCTTTTTATCTGTTCAGCTCCAAAGTTTTGGGCTGGTGGCAGCCGACCGATATTAATTCTGATCCTAATATCCTGGCCAGTTGGCGCCCCGCGCTCGCCCCCATCTTTACTGCATTACAAGCGGGGACTTGGGAAGAGTGTTTATTCCGCGCGATTCCGCTGGCGCTCGCGGTGTTGATCGGCAATCACTTTGGTATCCGCAATAAATTGGTGATTGTGACCCTCATTGTGCAGGCGCTGATTTTCGCCGGCGCCCACGCCAACTACCCCAACTTGCCCGGCTACAGCCGGCTGATTGAGCTGTTTATCCCGGCGATTGCATTTGGGCTGGTGTACCTGCGCTTCGGGTTGGTGATCTGCATGATTACCCATTTTGAATATGACCTGGTGCTGATGAGTTTGCCGATTTTTACCGCAGAGGATTCCAGTCTATGGATCGACCGCTTGTTGGTCATTGTCGCCGGCGTGGCGCCATTGTTGGCACTACTCTGGGCGCAGGTTCGCAAGCGTAAATTTGTATCGTCAGAGAGCCAGTGGCGCAATGGTGTTCCGCTTGATCCAGTGCCCGATGCCCAAGCCCTGCAACAGGAAGAAGTGCCTGTGGCCGGTAACGAGCTCGTTATCAGGCCTTTATGGTTAGTGGCGATTGCGGTCATAGCCCTGATCGTTATTGGGATATCAGCATTGAAACCACCCAAATTGGATTGGCCTGAATACCAAATCGACCGGGCCGGGGCGCAATTGCGCGCGGAAGAAGAGTTAAGCAAGCATGGTGTAGTACTTGAAGGGGAATGGCATCGCACCGCAACCACTAATGGTGGCTGGTATCAGCCCTTGGATTTTGTCTGGCGCGAGTCGGGTCGCGAACAGGCGCAATCGCTGATTGGCAATTATTTGGACACACCCTTCTGGCTGGTGACCTGGCGTAAATTTGATGGCCCGGTAGAAAACCGCTCCGAGCGATGGCGCGCCTGGTTGTATCCCGATGGTCGCTTACGTGAATTGGTCCACGATCTGCCCGAGGGTGAGAGCGGCGCCAAGCTGACGCGCGAGCAAGCGGTGAGCAAAGCGATGGAGCAAATCACCCAGCTCGGCTGGGGTGATTTATCCACCCTGGAGGAAAAGTCGGTGGAGGAGGCATTGCGTCCGGCGCGTAGCGATTGGACAGTGACCTATATCGATAAAGCTGCCTATAACCACAACGATGGCCAGGCCAAGATCACCATCCGGCTGGCGGGCGATGAAGTGGTCGGCTATGCGCGCAGCATTGATGTGCCCGAAGCCTGGTCGCGGGCCGAGAGCGAGGATGCATCGCGAAAGCAGCCTTACAAGATTATTGCTATGGTCGCCTTCTTCGCGCTGCTTGGTTGCGCCGCTACCGGTTTAATTCGCAAGCACAGTGGGCGCAAATTCAACTTCCAAGCGGCGTTGCCTTGGGTAGTTATCGCGGCATCGGCCAATTTTGTGGTGACCTTATTGTGGATCGACCCTGCACTTAGCAGCTTGCAAACCACCATGGGCTGGTGGATTCAAGTGGGCATGTTGCTGGTGGGAGCGGCGATTGCGTCGTCGGTCCTCGGCTTGCTAGCATTTTTCGCTGCCCAAATGTTGCATGCTGAGCGGCCGCGCGCAGGTGCCAACGCAAACCGCGACTTTTTGGTAGGCGCGATACTGGCATTGGGCTTGATGGGCTGTTATTCGCTGTTGGAACTGGTGAATCCTTCAACGGCTGCGCCTGGCCCTTATTCCGCTGATTTCGCAACCATCGCGCCTTGGTTAACTACGCTGTTGAATGGATTAAAAGGGGTGTTCCCCGCCTTGATGTTGCTAATCCTCGCCATTGGGTTGATCCGCTACACCACCAAAACCTGGCGTTGGCTGTTGGTTGTCTTGCTGAGCCTGGTATGGTGGATCGGAGGGGCCCTAGCGGCGCGCGACTTTTCTGTCGTGCTTGGCACCCAGTTCCTGACCTTGTTGCAGATGCTGCTGGTGTTTGAGTTGATCCGTCGCCAGCAGACTGGGGTCGCCATTGCTGTGTTCGGTGCAGGCATCGCGCTCCGCCAATTAGCCGTGATGGAAGCGATTTATCCGCAGGCTTGGTTACACGGGCTGATAAGCGCAGTGTCCTGTCTGGCGATCGCCTACCTGCTAGTTAAACATTGGTATCGTCAGGCAGTAAAATAGCCGCGCTAACCTTTAACAGGCCATATGGCTGGAGTTTCATTTATGGATTTAAAGCTCGAAGATTTTCGCCGTGAATACACCCAGGGTGGATTGGAGCGTGATGATCTGGCGGATGATCCGCTCGAACAATTTGATCGCTGGATGCAGCAGACAATCAAGTCGGGCATCCCTGATCCCAATGCCATGACCATCGCCACCGTAGATGCCAGCGGCCAGCCATCCCAGCGCATAGTGTTGTTAAAACATCTCGACGAAAAAGGCTTTGTTTTTTACACCAACCTCAACAGCCGCAAGGCGCAGGATTTAAAACAAAACCCCAAGATCAGTCTGCACTTTCCCTGGTATTTTCTGGAACGGCAGGTAAAAGTCTGCGGTGTTGTGGAGCAATTGTCGGCAGCGGAAGTGTTGAAATATTTTGTCTCGCGCCCACGCGATAGCCAGTTGGGCGCCTGGGCGTCGCAGCAGAGCCGCCCGATTTCATCGCGTGCGCTGTTAATGCAGCAATTCGAATCGATGAAAAACAAATTCGCCCAAGGTGCTATCCCCGTACCGGATTTCTGGGGTGGCTTTCGCGTTAAACCGCATCAAATTGAATTTTGGCAAGGGGGAGCGGCGCGCTTGCATGATCGTTTCCAATACAACCTGCGCGACAACGGCGGCTGGGATATCCAGCGCCTTGAGCCCTGATTTTCAATTCATTTCTTGGAATCCAATGAAAGTTATCGCGCTTAAAAGTCCCGGTGGGGTCGAGCAGCTGCAGTTACAAACGGCCGCGATTCCACAGCCCGACAGCGACCAAGTGTTGATTCGTGTCTATGCGGCCGGTATCAATCGTCCCGATATTTTACAGCGTCAGGGGTTGTATCCTCCGCCAGCGGATGCATCGCCGCTGTTGGGTTTGGAAGTTGCCGGCGAAATTGTTAGCTGCGGCGAAAATGCCGGGCGCTGGCAGCCCGGTGATAAAGTCTGCGCATTGGTGAATGGAGGAGGTTATGCGGAGTATGTCGCTGCACCTGTAGCGCAATGCTTGCCGATTCCCGGCAGTTTTTCCTAT
>DATIDX010000388.1:0-10202 GCA_035456025.1 Cellvibrio sp.
GACCTGTTGTAATGCCGCAAACGGTTTGACTTATACATATTCAAATCCTTCATTGGGAAATTAAACCAAGGTTCCGGTTGTGCTGGAACATTGGCTAACTGGCAGCAAGTTAAAAATTTTTAAATTGCTGCCGGGTGAAAAATTACGAAAAAATTTATTTCTTAAGTCGCAACAATCCGAGCTTGTATGGAATGGTGTTGTAATTACCGTCTGGGCTAGGACCTGCTTCACCTTGATAAAGGAACTCTAAATTACAAGGATCAACAGTCAGACGCTCGTCGTAACCTGAACGAATCAACTCGCCATGGCTAATACCGTTAGCCCATTTACCGGTTGGCCACTCCACGTTGCGATTACCTGCAAACGGATTTGCATCGGTATCAGCAAGAGCTGTCCATGGGCCATCGAGGCTGCTTGATGTCCAGGAGCGGAACATGCGCGGGCCACTTGGCCATGCTTCAACCATCAATAAATATTTATTTTGGCCATCGAGTTTGTACACATTCGGTGCTTCAAATAAATATTGATTGCCATTGCCGCGATGATCTTCCATCACGATGGTATAACCCGAGAAATTGGGGAAATTGCCGATGGTGGTTTTAGACATGTAGAGCACGCCATCGTCACGTGAGAAATACAAGTAGCAGTGAGTAGCGTTACAAATCACCCAGAAATCCAACGAGTTTGCAGGTTCGCCTTGCAGCAATTTCTTTTTAGCAGACCAGTTAGGTCTACTAATATCATCAGTCGTTGAGTAAGCACCGCCCCACTGGGTTATCAAATACCACTTGTTATGCGGACGGAAGAAAAACACCTGTGGTGCAACACTATTACCTACGGTGGTACCGTTCATGGAAATATGTGGCGCAGCCTGAGCGTTATTCCAATCGGTGAAGCTGGTGTACATCGATTTGTAGGCTGTGTCGTAGTAGGTCGCGTACACATGATAGGTACCGTTGTATTTCACCACTGAAGGATCTTTAATAGATTTCCAGTTTGCATTTTTCGGGCTAATCAACGGCCCGGTAGAAACCCATTGCAATGGTGCTTTTAATTCACAGGTCTGGCCATTGCTGCTTGAACTTGATGAACTTGATGAGCTTGATGGACGCACCACTTCACCGGCGATAGTGAAATCATCGGCGTAGTAGCTGATGGTGGTATCGGTAGCTTCAATGATGAAATGTTGGAAAGCAGTTGATCCCGATTGCGTGTAATAGCCTTGTACCCAACGCCACTCATTTGAGCTTGCAGTGATGGTGGCAACGCGTGTGTATTCGTTGTAGGTGGATGTGTCGGAGTCTTCCTGGCGTTTTGCCGTCAAGGTAACAACGCTATCCGGTGTGCCCGGCGCTAATTTTACCCACACACCTACATCGTATTGGTTGCCGCTGGTGAGCGTGCCCACATTAAAAGTCAAACCATTCCAGGCAGCGGTGCGGCCGGAAATTAATGCACTGGCAGAGCCGCTGTGTTTGTCGGCAGTGGAGCGCGCAAGTGTTCCAGCAGTTGTACCCCAATTGGTTAAATTGGTTTCCACTCCACCATTTTGTGCAAAATTATTTGTCGGTATTGAGTAGCTGGATGAGGAAGATGTAGTAGCGATAGAGCGCGGCGCTGAACTGGGTGCGACACTTGAGCGAGGCACTGAACTCGGTGCAACACTGGAGCGCGGAATTGAGGCTACAGAGGATGCCGCTGCGCCGCCACACACACTGCCGTTGACCGTTGGGCGCTCAGCATTGCCGCCATTTTTTTCTACCTGGAAGCCAAACGAAATGGATTGCCCAACAGCAATATTGCCATTCCATGACATATTGGTAGCAGTGTAAGGATTGGTGCCGGAAAAATTAGCATTCCAGCCGCTGCTCATTCGGTTGTTGGCGAATTGCCAATTCACGTTCCAATTTGAAATGGGTGCGCCCGTATCATTTTTAATGGTGATGCTTGCAACGTAGCCGCTGCTCCATTCATTGTCGACATTGTAAGTACAGGCCGCCGATGCCGTGTTAGCCAATGCGAATAACGCAGCGCCTACGCCCAAGCCAATCGCGCCGCAATTCTGTCTAAGCAGTTGCGGTAATAAATTGGCGGAGTTTTTTTGCTTATTCATAATGAATCTCCGGTAAATGGTTTTAAATTTTTGTTATTGACCGAGTCTGTAGTGACGAACAGCCATCTGCTGTGGATGGCACAAGCTAATGCCGATTAGCGTCCATTGCTGCCGTCGTGGCGAAGGAAATTCCTGCAGGAAAATGCAATGGATCTTTTTTAGGAAAGCACCTCACCCAGCGAGTGGGTGAGGTGAATAACGCTTACTTATTAATGTAGTTATTGAGCAACCAGGTCATCGCCGGGCGCGGTGTGCCGTTGTCGGACATCAGGCCAGAGCCTTCAATCCAGGTTCTACCGTTCACATAACCCCAGATGGTGATGCCTTTAACGTGCGGATGGTTCCAGAACACCGGGAAGTGCGCCTGGAAGTTCTGCAATTGGACTTGATCGTTGGTATCGCCGATATCGTATTCAGAAATGTAGATAGGCTTGCCCACCTGGTTCCAAATATTGTCGATAGCCGTTTTAACTTGTGCCGCTGTCATGCCTTTCAATTCGTGAGCTTGCAGACCGACCGCATCAATGTTGTTGCCTTGGGCTTTTGCGAGTGCGATAAACTCGTTGTGCTGCCAGCGAATATTGTTGTAGTCGTTCAAAATCAAAATTGAATTAGGGCAGTACTGGCGAGCCAATTGGAACACGCGACTAATCCAGTTATTGCCAAATGCTTTTTGCGCGTAACCGGCTGGTTGGTGACCTGCTACTGCTTCGTTTACCACGTCGATCATTGCGGTATCCGGGTAACGGGCGCAGTAATCGCGAATCCACTCTTCAATTTCTGCTGCAGTTTCTGAGGCGCTCAGGTTATTAATCCATGAAGGTGATTGCGCACCCCACACAAAGGTATGTGCTTTCACCGGGATTTTATTTGCGCGTGCATAAGCGTAAATACGATCAACCGGCGCCCAGTTGTAAACGTCGCGGGTGCCTTCAACTGATCCCCACTTACCTTCGTTTTCGCCCGTGATTTGATTCCAGTAACGATTAAAATCAGATCGCACTTGGCCACCAGTGGTAATGTTGCCAATGAATTTTTTGGTCGATGGTGCGCTGCTTGAGCTTTGTGAGCTGCTGCTCGGCACAGTTACTACCTGGCCGCCAATGGCAAAGTCATCCGCGTAGTAGCTGATGGTGGTATCAGTTGCTTCGATAATGAAATATTGGAAGGCAGTACCTGATTGCGTGTAATAACCTTCCAGTAAACGCCATTCATTTGCCGAGGCAGTGATAGTCGCTACGCGGGTGTATTCGTTGTAGGTGGATGAATCTGAATCGTCCTGGCGTTTCGCTGTCAGGGTAATGACGCTGTCTGGCGTGCCCGGAGCCAATTTCACCCAGGTGTTAACTTCGTATTGGTTGCCAGTAGTCAACTGGCCAACACTAAAGGTCAAGCCATTCCAGGCAGCTGTGCGGCCGGTAATCAAGGCGCTCGCAGAACCGCTGTGTTTATCAGCAGTGGTGCGTGCGACGGTTCCAGAAGTTGTACCCCAGTTAGTCAGGTTGGTTTCTACACCGCCATTCTGTGCAAAATTATTTGCCGGTACTGAATAGCTGCTGGTAGAAGAACTGCTTGAGCGAGCCACAGAACTAGGTGCAACTGAGCTTGGCGCAGCACTGGAGCGTGGAATAGAACTGGTAGATGAAACGCTGCCACCGCACAGGGTTCCGTTCACGCTTGGGCGCTCAACGCTGCCGCCTCGGGTTTCACCCTGGAATCCGAAGGAGACTGACTGGCCTGGGGCGATATTGCCGTTCCAGCCGAGGTTGGATGCGCTGTAAGGATTGCTGCCCGTCAAGTTGGCGTTCCAGCCACTGGTGACGCGGTTATTGGCGTATTGCCAATTCACGTTCCAATTGTTGATAGCTGCCCCGGTATCATTTTTTATGGTGATGCTTGCTACAAAGCCCGAGCCCCATTGGTTATCAATCGAGTAGGTACAGGCTGCAAAGCTGTTAAGGGGAAATGCTGCGAGGCCGGCGCTGACGCCCAGCAGACCGCAGCCGCGCAGCAGGGAGCGCGCCAGTTTCCGGTTGGAATGTTGTTGTGAAGTCATTCGTTAATCTCCGCTAGATTGTGTGGCGGATTCACTCAGCTGTAGGAAAAACATCCGGCCCGCAGGCCGGAAAAAGCCAGTATCACCGCCAAGGGTTAGTTGTGATCGATACTGGTACAGCGGGGTGGAACCCGATTTTTAAACACTGGTTAGAAGCAACTGTGAATTTGATTTTTAATAATTATTGAAATTTTATTTATCAACACCGACGGCGATGGCCACTGCGGACGATGTTGTTTACATGGACTGACGCCGACCTTGCCGAGTCGTGGCGAAGTTAGCGAGCGGGGGCGAGGGAAGCGCGCATTTTTGGAAGTTTTTTGTGAAGCTGTAAAAAATTATCGAATTTCTGCAATTAATTACGCCGTTTTTAGGCGGGTCAGACTAGAATTGTGATCTGCATCAATATCATCGATGCCGCGTTTTTGACTCCCAAAAAATTAATAATCTGAAATCCAAAAATAAAAAAGGCCAGGTTTTATTTTCCTGGCCTTGTATATAAAATTTTTTTTATTGTTGAAAACTAAAGTGCGTCTTCTTTGGTTTGGTAAAGTGATTTAAATGTCTTGGGAGCACATCCATATTCCTGTTTAAACAGCTTACTGAAATAGGACACATTGTTGTAACCAACCGAGTAGGCGATCTCTGAAATATTTGCCTCTTCATTTTCCGACAATAAACGCGCTGCTTCAGTTAACCTGAGCTTGTTCAGATAGGTGCTGAAAGTGAGACCCAGTTCTTCTTTTAAAATATCGTTAATTTTAGTCCTGTTGATGCCCAGGTTTGCAGCAGCTGTTTCAAGGCTGAGCTCCGCATTAGCGTATTCGGTCGCCATATAACGTAGCACCGCACCTTTCTCTTTATCTTTTTGCGGCTCTATCGACAATTTTTTATAGGCGATTAACGGCTGGTCCTGGCGCACTTTTTCTTTTAGTTCCAGGGTCAGCACTGTCAAGTAGCGGCGGAATTGCCAGGCGGCAAAAATGATCCAGAGTATTACCGCTAGAGCACAGGCACCGTAGAAGTAGCGCGAATCTTTGCCTTGCAGTTTGATATCTGTCAGGCGCACATGGGAGGGGGTGTTGAGCGGGCTCTGCAGAGAATTCACCCAGGCAAATCCCATGGTTTTATCAAGACGGTAGGAGGTATCGCTAAACTCAAATCCATAGCGGCCTAACCACCAGTGGGGAGTATCGAGCTCGTCAAAATCGATACTGATCTCGGCCCAATTTTTATCGCAGGAAAAGGCGGTGGAAGAAACGCGGCGCGAGGACATGTTCTTCAGGTCTGTCACTTTTTCGTCAAAACTAAACAGTACCAATAAGAGTACGTTTTTAGGATCGCACTGGATTTTGAACGTAATATTTGAATAGCGGGTGAGGTCAACCTGTGCGTAGGATTGGATAGCATCCACAAAATACATTGAATAGTGGGTGTAGGGAAAAGGCTCAACCGAGTTCAGGAAGAAATCATATTCAATTGCCCCCACTTCATTTTTCACGGTCAACCGGGTCTGCCCGGTAGGCGTCTTAGGCTCGATCGCTGACATCCAAAGAAAATCTGTATCGCGTGCGGGAAAAACCGACGTATTGAGCTGCGATTTCACAAATCCACCGTAAATGATCAACCCGGTCACGATAACCAGCATTAATAAGGCGGCAAGGGCGTTCCGATAAAACTTCAGCATTTTTTAAAACCACATTGATTCTAGGAAAATCAAATAAAGGGCAGGGTAGTTTGAGACCGTTAGCGGCCCATTATTATAGAAAGGGCGGCCGCTGGATGACCCTGTAGGTCATACTGGCTATGTCATAATATCATACTTATTTATGCGTGGATCCAGCGCGCGCCATATTACTTGCCGCGAGGGAAAAAGCCTATGGTTACATCGGCGTGTCCAATGGCCGCTGAGTGATTTGTACTCTGGGGGATAATATTTTCATCTGCCAGGTCAATACCAATAGCCACAATGCAATTTGGCCGACATATAAGATGACAGTGGAGCACTCAAATGACATTTCATTTTCCCGAGCAAGACCGGCGTGAACTTCAGGTGGCAAAAAAATTATTGGAGAACCCTGGGCTTGCCGCAAAGGTGACTAATTTTATCGGTACTCCGATTGAAAAAGGTCTCGCGTTGTTGCCGGCTGCCTGGAATAAAAATATTGGCGAGATCACTCAGGCTGCTTTGCTTAAAGCATCGGACGCGGCCGTGTTTACTATGAAAGATATTCCCGGTGAGGCTTCATCCAATATTTGGCACAAGCTGGGTGTAGCTGTCAGCGGCGGTGTTGGCGGCTTTTTCGGTATTGCCGCGCTCTCGGTTGAATTGCCGATATCGACTTCGATAATGCTGCGTTCAATAGCCGATGTTGCGCGCAGTGAAGGTGAGTCCATCTCTGCGATTGAAACCAAGTTGGCGTGTCTTGAAGTATTTGCGCTCGGTGGCAAAAGCGATGCCGATGACGGCACCGACAGTGGCTACTATGCGGTGCGCGCCGCACTCGCGAAATCCATATCCGCTGCTTCGCACTTTATTGCGGGAAATAAACTGGCCAGTGACGGCGCTCCATTATTTGTTAAGTTTATTGCAACTGTTGCCCAGCGGTTCGGTGTACAAGTTACGGAAAAAGCAGCAGCCCAAGCGATACCGGCCATTGGGGCAGCCGGTGGAGCTATAGTCAACACCCTGTTTATCGATCATTTCCAGGATATGGCGCGTGGGCATTTTATTGTGCGCAAGCTGGAGCGAAAACACGGCAAGGATTTGATTGAGCGTATCTACCGCGAATTACCTTCAACACCGGTTGAAAAATAATGTGAAAGTGAGAAATAACACCTAAGACGAATGTTGGATGCCCCACACATTGCATATTTATATTTTTCTGATCAAAAAGATTCTGTTTTAATTTGAAATCACATTAAACAAATTGCTGCTATTTGTTTGCTGCGAACTATAGTTATTTTTGTTCATTGACACTGCGCCGCTTGAGGCAGTGCAATCAACCACTCAATAATAAATCGCAAAAAGATTCGGTCAATAAACAATAACCCTTCACCGAGGTCTTTTTATGTATAAGAAATCTACGATTAAAAGAATTTCGCCAGTCGTTATTCTTGCACTGGCGTCCCTCACTTTTCCTATACGCGCACTTGGAGCGACAAGCATCCAGGAATACGAGACTGGATTTTGTAGCTATGACGGGATTATCGCCACGGCCAATGGCGGTTATACCGGAGCCGGTTATGTCGATATTAATAATTCCGGCGGACAGGGAATAAATTATCAGGTAAATGCTCCTGCAAGCGGCAGTTATGCGGTGACTTTTCGCTACGCAAATATAGGGTCGACCAGTGCAGGGCTTACGGTGAATGGCTCCTCGGGCAGTTTGTCTTTTCCGCGTACCGCCTCCTTATCGACATGGAGCACGGTAACAAAAAATATTACTTTAGCTGCCGGCATTAACCATATCCGCCTGCGTGCAACCGGCTCGCAGGAGATGGCCAATATCGATTCCCTTTCAGTGAGCGGAAATGCAACTGCGGGCGATTGCGGTGGTGCCGCTTCATCATCGAATTCATCGGCAACACCATCGTCAGTTGCTTCTTCTGTTATAGCTTCGCAATCTTCGATAACTGCCCAATCATCGAGTCGCATTTCCGTTTCTGCATCGAGTAATTCCTCTGCGCAATTCAGCTCAGCGCGTACATCACAGTCGGTACTTTCCAGTCGCTCGTCCGCCAGTTCGGCCGTCAGTGGCCAACCGGATTTTTCATTGACCGGTTTTGCCACAGTTCCCGCCCTGAATGTGGCAACCACGACGGGAGGTGCTGCAGGCGCAACTGTGCGCGTCACTACGTTTGAACAATTGCAAGCTTATGTGTCGGCGAGTGAACCTTATGTGATCGAGATAGCGGGCGCCATTCAGCCACCTGCGGGTTACGTAAAATTTAATGTCGCTTCCAACAAAACGATTGTGGGCGTCGGCAACAGTGCCAGCTTGCGTCAAATAGGTTTTCGCATTGGTGGTACCAGTGGTTGCCTGGATGCGTACAATCCAGCTACGGCTTATGTTTCCAACGTTATTATTCGCAACCTGACCTTTCGCGATGTGTATGACACAGGTACTAACCCCGATGCCGATGCAGTCACTGTTGAATGCTTTTCTCACCACGTCTGGGTTGACCATAACACCTTTATCTACAGTGCGCCCAATTCGAGCCTCGCTGCACGTATCGATGGCGCGGTGGACGTAAAACGCGGCGGTAATTGGGTGACGGTTTCCTGGAATCATTTTTATCACTACAACAAAACTATGTTGTTAGGGCATGTTGATAGCAACGCGATACAGGATTCGGGCCGCCTGCATGTGACTTACCATCACAACTATTTTGAAAATACCTACCAGCGCCATCCGCGTGTGCGTTTTGGTAAAGCCCATGTTTACAACAATTACTTTTTCAATGACCGCACGGGCCCCGCACGGCAAATTTCCTATATCGCCTTGGCGGGCCCAGAAGCGGAATTATATTTGGAAGCCAATCATATTTTGGTGGATAGCGGTGAGCTTTATGTGGTGAGCGAAGACAGTCAGCAAGACGCTAAAGTCACCTTTACCAATGACAATATTGTGAAATTATTTAGCCCAACCGCCGAGTGGATATTGCATGTCGATAATGGGTTGGCATTTAATCCGCGCGACTTTTATCAATACACGATTAATAGCGCGGCGGATTTACCGACACTGGTACCTAACTATGCCGGTGCTGGTAAGCTGGATATTTTTAACGATTGATGTTGTTACTGATGATAAAAAAGGTTGGGTTTTAACGCCCAACCTTTTTTTGTAACATCTATAATTCGGCGAGACTGCTTATTGGGATGCAGGTAATTAATCTTTGCGCCAAAACTTTTCCATAATTGGTTTTACACTTGTGCCGTGGAGGATGATGGAGAGGGTAATAACCACCAGCGTAAATTGCGTCAGTTGTTCAGCGATTTTTTCGTCCAGTCCATGCTGGATTGCGTACATCAGATAATAAATTGATCCTATGCCGCGCACGCCAAACCAACCGATCATACTTTTTAATTTCCAGGTGGTATTGGTGCCCGCCAAACTGAGGTAAACACTCAGCGGGCGTGCGATTACAAATAGGAAGAGCGCCAAGCCAACAGTTTGCCAATTCCAGAATTGCACAGCCAGCATTCCACCCAGCAGCAGCACCAGCATCATTTCTGATAAGCGTTCCAGATGCTCGCCAAAAATGAGGGCTTCAATGCTGATATTGGCTGGATTTTCCAAGTCGGGATCGAGTTGTTCGCCGTTTTGTTCCTGCTCCTGTTTGATGGCCTCGACTTTTTTCTGGCGGCGTTGAGAGAGTTTCAATTCTTGTTGGCGCAAGGCGACGCCAGCAAAAAATACCGTTAAAAATCCCCAGGCATTTACCGAAAGGCTGATGCCGTACACCACCGCGATCAACCCCAAGCCTACCAAGTCGTCGAGTATTTCGTGCTTTAAATCAGACGCGCGCAATTTCCAACCGAGACGTGCGACAACTATGCCGCTCACCACACCGATAATTACTGCGGCTGAGATCGCCCAGATCACATCAAACGTTAACCAACGCCAGCCATGCTCACCCAAGTCGTGTAAGCCGAGTAGGCCCAGACCTAACATGACAAAGGGAAATGCGGAGCCGTCGTTCATGCCCGCTTCACAGGTGAGGTTAAACCGCAGGTGGTCACTGTCGCCGGTGTGGCGCGACTGCACATCGGTTGCCAATACCGGATCAGTCGGCGCGAGAATGGCTCCGAGCAATACTGCAACGCCAATAGGAAAGTTAAGCAGGTAGTAGGCAAATGCTGCGACCAATCCAACGGTCAGCGCCATTGATGACCAGGCGAGTAGCACGGGTTTAGTCCAGCGCCTGGCGGTAACGGGCACCGGCATTTTAATCCCCGCTGAAAAAAGCGATATGAGCACAGCAACTTCGGTTAATACTTCGAGCAGGGGCGCTTCTTTTATTGGATCA
>DATIDX010000389.1:0-12054 GCA_035456025.1 Cellvibrio sp.
TGAAACTATTCAACAAACAAAAGATGGCGTTAATGTCGAGTGGCTTTTAAATAAAGCTCAAGTCGAGCGCATGTCAAAAATTGTTGAAATCATAGATGATCACAAATCAAAAATTGACAATCTTTTCAAGCCAATAAATGATTTTTTAAGTGTAGTAAACTCATTTTATCGAGACTCAAATAAAAGTTTAGAGGTAGATACGGTAGGTCAAATATTTGTAGCGCGACCAGACAAAAGCAAGTGCACTATCGAAGGACTATCATCCGGGGAAAGACAGCTACTAGTTATATTTGCACACTCATTTTTTAATCGGCACAGCAACAAAAAAAACGTATTTATAATTGACGAACCAGAGCTATCACTTCACTTAGGGTGGCAAGAGAAATTCTCTGAAACAATTTTCTCAATTAACCCAAAATCTCAATATATTTTGGCTACGCATTCGCCTGAAATTATTGGCAACCTTAAAAACAAAGCAGTGAAGTGCAGATAATATGACACCAGAAAGAAGTAGCGTTGCAAAATCAGCCAAAAGCGTTTTCTTTGAAGATATCAATGACATTGATATTTATGTTGAAGATACAGCAAGCGGATATGCGAAACTATACACAATAATTTTTTCGAGATTTTTTGATGGCGAATATAAGGTAGACAAGGTTTTTCCTGTGGGCGATAGAAATTCTGTTATAAAACTGCACGAAAAACACCAGTCTTCGCGCCCATCCATTTATCTAATTGATGGAGATCTTTTCATGCTCGCTGGCGATGAAATTGAAAGCAAGCCTGGATTGTTCAAGTTGCCAATATATTGCATTGAAAATTTACTTTGTGATCCTGAAGCCATTTTAGATGTTCTTGACGAAGAGGAACCGACAGAAAACCGAGAAAATATAGTTGCGCAGTTTAATTACGAAGATTGGATAGATAAAAATTGTGATTTGCTTTTTCAAATTTTCATTGAGTATTCCATTTCATTCAAAATCAATCGAGACCTTAAAACTGTTTCCTACCCTGTAAATAGCCTTGTAATATGCGAAAAAGGAAACATATGTAGAGATAAGGTGCAAAGAAGAATTGAAGAAGTTCAACTGAGTTCAATATCTATCGTTGGCGATGAAGCATACGTGCAAATTAAAATGGAGATGCTTTCTCATTTTAATGACGAATCAAAGAGAAAGCTAAATATCGTATCAGGAAAGGATTATCTATTTCCGCTCTTGAAAATGAGAGCGAAATCTATTGTAAAAACAAAAATTTCTGATATTAACTTTAAGCAGCGAATAGCAAAAAGATGCGATGTAAGCTTATTATCTAACATACACAACTATATTTTACGTTAATTATTCGAAGGCATAAGCAAAGCTATTTTTCCTTAGAAAATTTAAAGATTTCCCACTATCAGTAATGCAAGTCCAATTATAAGCTCATAAGTTAGGCTTAACAGCCCAACTTATGAGTTTACTACTATTTAGCCGCCGCCTTCATCACATCCGCCATAACCCCATAAACATTTGCCCAAGCGGCTTTTACGTCCGCCGTAAAATCTGTCCCAAGGCCTTGCCCCAAAGTTTTTAGCAGCGCTGCGCCAACAGTGTCGTAATGTGAATCTTGTACGCCGTAGCCGGCGTGGCGTGCGCCGAGGTTTTGTAATACGGGAACCAGTAGGTTCAATTCAGTTAATTTATTGACGGCGGTGGTGATCATTTCAATTAATTTTTTGCCTTGTGCTTGCAAGTCGCCTTTGAATAACGGTTTCAGTGCGGGATCGGCTTCAAATAAATTTTGATAAAACAAGGCGGCAGCTTGCGGGCCGATGGCAACGACTTTTTTCCATGAATCTTGCACCAGCTGTACGGTTGAATTGTCCATAGAGGCTCCTGGTTATTGTTGGATGGGAGAAAAGCAAAAAAAGCAATCGCCAGTTGGCGATTGCTTTTTGGTGTAACAAATTAATTACTTGCGCCATACACCAGTGTAGACCGAACCGCAGTACCACCAGCCGTGAAGGTAGAAACCTTGGTTAGCTAACTCAGCTGATTTGTTGTTGAAGGTAGTCAGGTTCATGCCGTGGTGGGCAACCCAGGCGCCCTTCGACGGAACCCAACTGGTGTTGTAGATCTGGCCGTTGTCAGTGCATGCGTAAGTGTTGGGCATTTCACCGGAATCTGCAAAGTGGTTGAACCAGGATTGCATACGCTCATCGGGGATATTGTTCACCGTCCAGTTGCCCACTGAATGCGGCGCCCACACCATTACTTCACCAGTAGGTAATGCATTGCCACTCAATAAATTCCAGGTGGCATTTACCGACGCGGTTTTATTGGTAAATGCGGTGGTTTGGCCGTGGTCAAATTTCAACTTCACTGCGCTACCACTCGCAGTTTGTACATGCACATGCAAATGCGGGCCGGTTGAATTACCTACGTTACCAACTGAACCTAATATCTGCCCTTTGGTGATACGCGCACCGCCGCTTACTGAACCATCGGGGTTCAACACGTACCCAGGTTTTGGAGTTGAACTGTAAGTCGCAGTTTTGGGGCAAAGGCTGCTTGGGATTGAGCCTGGTTGGGCGTGAGCATAGAGGGCGTAGTTGCCATCATCTTGCAGCACATACAGGTAATTTCCTGCGTAAGCGATATAGCCTTCACCGAGTTTTGCATGCTTGGAACCGGGCGTGTTTTCCGGGGCGTTGCGCCAGCAATTCACTACAGTGCCGTTATCCATTGCGCGAATTTTTGCGCCGTAGATGATGTAGCTGGAGTTGAGATTGATAGGGGAAGAATCCGTTTTTAACTGCGACCAATTAGCGCTGCTAATGTAGCGACGGGCAACTATATCCAGAGCCTCTGCCTGGGAACCGCCAGACCAATGGGTGTCGGTGGTGTAACGGTAGTTCAGGTTGATGTCATCGGCGCGCAGTGGGAATTCACCTGCGAATGCAGAGACAGAAACCAGCGCAGCTGTTGCCGCAATTAATGAGCGAGTGATAGATAATGAGCGAGAAAAAGTGAGCAGAGTTTTCATTTGAAATTTCCTTTTAAATTTCCTTTTAAATAAAAAAAGGAATCGATTGTTTTGGCGCGAGGCCGGTTAGTAAAACGGTTGAAGCGATGACGCTATTTGAACAAACCACATTTTCCTTCAATGTTTGCGACATCCATGTCGTTTGTTCATGTGGCCATAGTAGGGGAGGAAATTGTCAGGAGTTTGTCGCGCGGCGGGAGATTTGTGTCAATTGTGTCAGCGGATGGATCAGCGGGAACGATCAGGCGAGTGGTACGTAAACATAGCCCACCGAGCGCACGGTTTTGATAATGCTCGGCTTGTCCGGGTCCGGCTCAATTTTTTTACGCATGCGAGTGATGCGGCTGTCAATGGAGCGATCAAAGGGGTCGGCATCGGTTTTGTGCGCGAGTTCGAGTAAATAGTCGCGCGACAAAGGGCGGTTAGGATTTTGCAAAAACACCATGAGTAAATCGTATTCCATGGCCGTGAGCGGAATTTCCACCTCACCCTCCCACAACTTGCGCGCTTCAACATCCAGTAAACACTTGCCCACTTTTTTACGCGCGTCTTGCACGTGAACTGCATTGGCCGGCGCTTCCGTTTGTGTGCGGCGCACCACGCTGCGCACACGCGCCAGCAGTGAACGCAAATCAAAAGGTTTACTCACGTAATCATCCGCGCCCATTTCCAGGCCGACAATCATATCCACCTGCCCTGCTGCCGCCGTCACCATAATCACGCCGGCGCTGGTGTGTTCACGCAGGTAACGCGTCAGCGTAAAGCCATCTTCGCCGGGCATATTTAAATCGAGCAGCACAATCTGCGGTGAAAAATCTGGCAGGATCGATTTCAACTCCTGGCCATTTGCCGCCATTTTTACCTCGAAACCTTGCAGCGAAAAATAATCGGCGAGGGTTTCGCAAATATCCAATTCATCATCGACAACAATCATTTTGTAATTAGTGGTCATGGCTTTTTTCTCCAGCAGTGCTGACCGGTTGATCGATAATTTGCGCAGGCACGGGAAGATACAAACTGAAGCACGCCCCCATACCTGCATGCTCTTCATATTCAATACTGCCGCCGTGGCTCTGGATGATGCCGTTGCACACCGACAGCCCCAAACCTGTACCCACACCAACCGCTTTGGTGGTATAGAAAGGTTCAAAGATACGCGCGCGCAATTCCGGCTCAATGCCGCAACCGGAATCAATTACTTTGATATTCAATTGCCGGCCATCGTCGGTGAGCGCAGAAACAATACGGATAATTTTTTGCGGTGCATCCTGTAATGCCTGCTGGGCATTGATGACCAAATTACTGATTACCTGATGCAATTGGTTGTGGTCGGCCAGTATCGTCGGCAGTTGTGCGCCCAGTTCGAGTTCGAGGCGGATTACGTGCTCGCGCAATTTGTACTCGAGCAGATCAACCACATCGTAAATCACCCGGTTGACATCAACCGGCTTGCGTTTGGGCGGCTGCTCGCGCGCCATGGATAAAAATGTAGCTACAATTTTTACGCAGCGCTCGGCGGCATTGGCAATTTTTTCCGCGCGTTTTAATACGCGCTCATCTTGCTCGGTTTCACGCAGCAATTGCGATTGTCCCACTACAATCGTGAGCGGATTATTTAATTCATGCGCAACACCGGAGAGCAATGTGCCCATCGAGGCCAATTTTTCATTGCGCTGCAAGACGGCGCGCTGCTGTGCAATTTCGTTTTCAGCATCGCGTTGCGCACTTAAGTCGCGGATATAAGCGGTCACCAAACGGCGACCAATCAGATCAACTTGGCGCAGTGTCAATTCCACAGGAAATTCGCTTTGGTCTTTGCGCTTGGCCTGCAACTCTACCCGCCGCGCAAGCGCGCGCAGCTCGCCACTTTGGCGGTAACGCTGAAAGCCCTCTTCATGTTGTGCGCGCATAGCGTCGGGCACAATCAACGCACCAATCGACTGCCCCAAAGCCTCCGCACGGCTATACCCGAACATGGCTTCGGCGGCATCGTTAAATTCAATTGCCGCACCCTTTTCATCAATCGTAATAACCGCATCAAGCGAAGCGGCGATCATCGCGCGGTGCAATTTGTTGCTGTTGTTTTTGATCACCCGCGCCTGGTAAAACTGCCAGCGTGCATGCTGCTCGATGGTGTAGCCGGCGAATATGCCAATGATGGCGTTGGACATGAGGAAAAAATTATTGGAAATAATATCGGGCAGATGCAGGGCCTTGTAGAACGCGAGCAAGTTGTAGCAGAACACTATCACCAGCACTGTCCCCAGCGCATTTACAAAGCGCAGCCCGACGATAAAGAGCGTCCAGGTGATACAGAGATTGATACCAGCATAATAGTAGTGGCTGTAGTGGTTATCGGTAATCAGCAACATGGCGAAAATGCCGAAGGAGGCAACCATGCAGGAATAAAAAATAATGGGTTGATGGATGCGCTTGAACACCGGTTTAAAACTGAGCCAGAACAGTAGCGCAAACAGCGTGCACACCACCGCGCGTATGCCCCAGAGTTGCAGCATTTTTTCCGGCACTAATAAGTAATCGAGGAAGGCGAAGTTTAAATAGAGCGCAAACGCCAGCACCAATGCAAGGCGCACTTGGCGCGCGATATTGTCGGCGAGGTTAGCTGTGTACTCTTGCTCCAGCGCGCTATCTTTAAAACACAAGCGGAAGGGGTTCAGCACTTGGTAGCGCTGCTTGAACGCCGGGGTGCCATAGGTATTATCGATAAGCGGGTCCTGCATGCTAATCCTTGTCTCATTAACGCCGGGTAATTCGTTTTATTGTTGCCATCTGGCCGCATACCAGGGCATCCCTCGCCCTGATTCGCGCTTTGTTAATTGCCCACTGTTGCCTGCACACGCGCCAGGCTTTGCTCCGTCTCTGAACCGGGCGCCGCAAAACGCAGGCCCTGCTGGACAAACATCTTGGCTTTCTCCGGCAAAGCTAACTGCACATAACTTTGTGCGAGCACCAGATACAAATCCGCCGCGCGCCGCTCAATGCGCAGGCCGCGCTCGGCCGTGGCGATAGCGCCCTGATAGTCTTGGGCCTGATATTGGCTGCGCGCTTGCCGGGCCAGGCTTTGCACCGCCGGATTAGGCGCGGCAACTACCGGAGCTGGTTTGGGAACTGCAGTAGGGGCAGGTTGCACGACTGCCGGTTCGGCAGGGGTAACCACTGCAGGCCTATCGACCACCGGCGGTGTTTGCGGTGATTGGGTTTGGGTCGCACAACCGACAATAGTGAATACGCCTGCAAGCAGGCAACTGCGCAATAATAATTTACTCATCTGGGATTCTTGCTCGTTAAAAGGTCGGCGACGGGCAGCAGCGCTATCCAGCGTTTACTCGTTATCTTTTGCTGCCGCTTTTAATAAACGCGCGATCTCTTTCCACATCTCTATGTAAGCGAGGGCCGCGCGGCTGCGCTGATTGTAGCTGGTTAGGGGCGCGCGGCGCAGCCCCATTTGCTCGACCGCAGAATCATTGGGGATATAGGTCTTGAGCATCGGCACCGGCATTTTTTTGCTATTTTCCACTGCCTCATGATGCAGGCGGCGGCGCATATCAACCTGGTTAAAGAAGCCGACGATACGCGCGGGCGCGGATTTTTTACCCTTCAGGAATTCCACCACCTGCTCCATCGCGCGGATCGACAATGGGCTGGGAATCATCGGGATCAATAAAATATCCACTTCCTGCAACAGCTGCTCAACGCTCGGAGAAAGTGTGGGTGGGCAATCGAAGATGAGTATGTCGGCTTTTTCACCCAGCGGCTTAAGCAGGTGGCGGAGGAATTTTTTGTCTTTGCTGAGCTCGTCGAATTCGCTGTCCAGGCTGCGCAAACTCAGATCCGCCGGAATCAACATCAACCCGGGATAGGGACTGTAGAGCTCCATCTCGCCGATAGACTTGCCTTTACTGAACAGTTTGATGGCCTTGGCGGAGGCCGGTTCCTGCTGGCAAAACCAGCTGGCAGCGGCTTGTGGATCCAAATCCCAGAGGATCACATTCTTTTTTGCAGCGGCGGCCATATAGGCCATGTTGACCGCCGTGGTAGTTTTACCCACACCACCTTTAAGGTTATAGAAAGCGATTTTGATCATGACAGTCCTATTCGTTTTGACGCCCCCCTTGCGCCCAAAGCGCGGCGCATGGGGAAGCTGTTTTTATTGGGCCGCAAAACAACCAGCTAGCAAGTATTAACTTGTAGCATTTTTATACGAATCCTTCAAAATTTATACGCCAGCTCTTTTGCAAAAGCGCGACTGGGTGTGATTTGCCAGCGCCAGCTGGTATATCCAAGCGCAATTTGCGGGCGGCGAGTACAATCGCCGCTCACTTTAGCGAGCAGCGGTTATGAGCCAACCCCATCCCTACGAATTACTCACTCCGGACATGGTGCTGGATGCCATTGATAGCACCGGCTTCCTGACCGACGCGCGCATCCTCGCCCTTAATAGTTACGAAAACCGCGTGTATCAGGTGGGGATTGAAGGCGCGAGTCCGCTGATCGCCAAATTTTATCGCCCTGAACGCTGGAGCGATGCGCAGATTCTGGAGGAGCATGAGTTCACCCAAGCGCTAAAGGATTTAGAAATTTCGGTGGTGCCGCCATTGGCGGACGATGAAGGCAAAACCCTGCGTGAATTCCAGGGCTTCCGCTTTGCGCTCTATCTGCGCCAGGGCGGCCATGCGCCTAACCTCGACGATTTTGATGCACTGTTAAGCCTCGGTCGCACCCTCGGGCGTATCCATGCGCTGGGGCAGTCGCGCCCGTTTTCCCATCGCCCGGCGCTGGATATCCAAACCTTTGGCCGCGACAGCTACGACTTTTTAATGGCGAATGATTTTATCCCCGCCAGCTTGCGCGAGTCCTATCGCACCCTGGGTGCCGATTTGCTCGCCCGCTGCGAAACCCTGTTTAGCCGCGTGGATTACACCCCGATCCGCCTGCATGGCGACTGCCATCCCGGCAATATTTTGTGGCGCGACGAGGTGCCGCACTTCGTCGACTTTGACGATGCGCGCATGGGTCCGGCAATCCAGGATTTGTGGATGTTACTGTCCGGCGAGCGCGAGCAGCAGACATTGCAACTGGCCGAAGTGCTAGAGGGTTATCGCGAGTTTTGCGATTTTGATTTAGCGGAGCTGGCGCTGATCGAAGCCCTGCGCAGTTTGCGCATCATGCATTACAGCGCCTGGCTGGCGCGCCGCTGGAGCGACCCGGCGTTCCCGCGTCACTTCCCTTGGTTTAACACCGAGCGCTACTGGGGCGAGCACATCCTGGAGTTGCGCGAGCAGCTTGCAGCGCTGAATGAGCCGCCATTGGTCATTTATTAAGGTTTGCTTGTTGGAAATTCGGCACTGACGCCCAATAATGGCGTATCGGGTTTTTTATCATTTTATCCCTGTTAAGGATCGGGCTATGAACGCCACTGTCAACGCCACCTCAACCGCCCTTGTGATCGACAGCCTGTGGGAATCCATCCGCCTGCAGACCCGCAAACAAGCCGAGGCCGAACCAGTCCTGGCGAGCTTCCTGTACTCCACCATCCTCAACCACGACCGGCTGGAAGCAGCGCTCAGCTTTCACCTGGCCAACAAGCTCGACAGCCCGGCATTGCCTGCCATGTTGATCCGCGAAGTCATTGAAGAGGCAATGGCACATGATGCCGATATCATTGAAGCCGTGCGTGCGGATCTTACGGCAGTCAGTGAGCGCGATTCCGCCTGCTGCTCGCTGGTGACCCCACTGCTGTACTTCAAAGGTTTCCACGCGCTCCAAGCCTATCGCGTGGCTCATTGGTTGTGGAACCAGGGACGCAACTCGCTTGCACTTTTCCTGCAAAACCGGATTTCAGCGGTGTTTGCGGTGGATATCCACCCGGCAGCGCGCATCGGTAAAGGCATCATGTTCGACCATGCCACCGGCATTGTGATCGGTGAAACGGCGGTGGTTGAAGACATGGTGTCGATCATGCAATCCGTCACCCTCGGCGGCACCGGCAAAGAAGCAGGCAACCGTCACCCCAAAGTGGGCAAAGGAGTTTTAATTGGTGCCGGTGCAAAAATCCTCGGCAACATCACCGTTGGCGACTGCGCTAAAATCGGTGCCGGTAGTGTGGTGTTAAAAGACGTTCCCGCGCGCGCCACTGTTGCAGGTGTGCCGGCGCAAATCATCGGCGAGACCCAATGCCACCAGCCCGCTTGCGAAATGGATCATTTGATTCGCTAAACTTCTCCAAGGTTCCGGCCACTCCCAGTGGCCGGTGCGCACCAAAATAAAAAAGTTTCTCCTCCAAAAAAATTAATTGCGCACCAAAACGTATCGGCTGCGGCCTTATTCCCGCCTATAACAGCTCAAATCAGCCTTTATTCCTCCATTGGTCTGAAACTTGCTCCATCTGCAGCTCGACACTGGGGGGAGTAAAGCATGCAATACACTAGGCCGATGATTGATTTGGTGTACGAAATTCGCCGCCGCGTAGACGCGGAGATGAAACCCAGCGTGAAAATGGCGAACCCGGAGATGTTGCGGGAGCTGGCAGATTATCACCATCACACCAAGGACACGGTCACCAAAACCCTAATCAAGGAACTGTTATTCCTGGCTGGCGCTGAATGGACTGCGCTACTGGAACCCGACGGCGATCGCGCAGCAACTGGTCACCCTAAACAGCTGGTAAAGGTCTATCGCGGCCAAACAATTTTGGTGGACGCGCATCAGGTAAATGCCAACAGCAATAACGCAACGGCGAACACCGCGCAGCGCGGTGAAATTCTGGCCAATAACATACCCACGCCGGCAAAACCGGTGCGCATGTATCGCGGCCACCCGATTATAAGTTGAAGAAAACGGTGATTTGAAAGCGGAAGGATAAAACCAGTTGAGGTGCGGACAGCGGTAGTTTTTTGCTCACGTCCCTGTGGCGATAAACCCTAAAAATTTGCGCTATTTTTGTTGCTGTTGTTTCAATAGATCGCGGATTTCGGTTAACAAAATTTCTTGTGCTGTAGGCGCTGCCGGTGCCGCTTCCTTCTTGGCGTTAACTTTGTTAATGACTTTGACCAACATAAAAATGGCGAAGGCGATAATCGTAAAATCAATTATTGTCTGCAAAAACTTGCCGATCGAAATCACTACCGCAGGCGCAGCGCCTTGGGCTTCTTTAAGAGTAATTACCAAATCACTGAAATCGACACCACCAATCAATAACCCGATCGGAGGCATAATCACATCCGCTACCACCGAGCTGACAATTTTTCCGAAAGCAGCTCCGATTATGATACCCACGGCCAGATCCACTACATTGCCTCTTACGGCAAAATCTCTGAAATCTTTTAAAATGCTCATTAGAATTCCCCTTCTTACATTGATGTGGTGACGTGCTGCAAATAATACTGGAAAGTTTTATAGCGCATAATTCGCGCAAAACCAAGAAAAGCCCTGATAAAAAACAAACAGTCAGTAGGCTTCGTCCTCGCGCTGGGCATATACATCAGGCACACCGTCCTCATCGACGTTGACGTGCACCAGCATCGGCTGGCAACAAACCTGGCAATCCTCCACATAGGTTTGCTGCTCGCATGAGCAATCAACCAATACGCTAATCGGTTCGCCGCAATAAGGGCAATCAAGAAAACATTCTTCTTGCAGATTCATCGCCAGCTCCGGTCATTAATAGGCTGTAGGCAGATCAATTCCCAATTCATCCCACAATTCATCGACACGCTTTTTCACCGCTTCATCCATCACTATAGGAGTACCCCATTCGCGTGTCGTTTCGCCCGGCCATTTGTTAGTTGCATCGAAACCAATTTTGGAGCCGAGACCAGAAACCGGTGACGCAAAATCGAGATAATCAATCGGGGTATTTTCCACCATTACCGTATCGCGCGCCGGGTCCATGCGTGTGGTCATTGCCCAGATAACATCGTTCCAATCGCGCGCGTTGACATCATCGTCAGTGACTATGACAAATTTGGTGTACATAAACTGCCGCAGAAAACTCCACACCCCCATCATCACGCGCTTGGCATGACCGGGATATTGTTTTTTCATGGTGACCACGGCCATGCGATAAGAGCAACCTTCGGGCGGCAAATAAAAATCCACAATCTCCGGACAATGTTTTTGCAAAATCGGCACAAACACTTCGTTGAGCGCGACACCGAGAATGGCAGGTTCATCTGGTGGACGGCCGGTGTAAGTGCTGTGGTAAATCGGATCGCGTCTGTGGGTAATTCGCTCGACGGTAAACACTGGAAAATTATCCACTTCATTGTAGTAGCCGGTGTGATCGCCAAACGGCCCTTCGGGCGCCATATCATTCGGTGCGATATAACCTTCCAAAATAAATTCGGCCGATGCCGGCACCTGTAAATCATTGCCAATGCAATTCACCACTTCGGTTTTATCGCCGCGCAACAAGCCGGCAAAACCGTATTCGGAAAGTGTATCCGGCACTGGCGTTACCGCACCGAGGATCGTTGCAGGGTCGGCGCCAAGCGCGACTGCAACAGGGAAATTTTTACCGGGGTTTTGAATCTGGAATTCACGGAAATCCAACGCGCCGCCGCGATGCGACAACCAGCGCATAATCAATCGGTTTTTACCGATTTTTTGCATCCGGTAAATACCGAGATTTTGCCGCTCTTTGTGCGGCCCGCGGGTCACCACCAAAGGCCAGGTCACTAGTGGACCCACATCGCCCGGCCAACAAGTTTGGATCGGCAACAGATCCAGATTGACCGCATCGCCTTCCAATACCACTTCCTGGCACTGCGCTTTACTCAATATTTTTGGTGCAAGGTTCAATACTTGTTTGAAGATAGGCAGCTTTTCCCAGGCATCTTTAAACCCTTTCGGCGGTTCAGGTTCTTTTAAAAAGGCGAGCAGCTGACCAACTTCGCGCAAGGCACCAACCGATTCCTGCCCCATCCCCAACGCCACACGCTCGGGAGTGCCAAATAAATTGCCCAGCACCGGAATCGAATAGCCTTTTGGATTTTCAAACAATAACGC
>DATIDX010000390.1:0-12260 GCA_035456025.1 Cellvibrio sp.
GCATTATTTTTGCCGCCTACTCATTATTTGCCGCACTCTTTTCGATTGTGCTTACACGCATCGCCAATCGTTTTGGCCGCAAGCTGACTTATTCACTCTCGCTACTCGCGGGCGGATTGGGTTACATGAGTTTTTTATTATTTCAAAATGCAGAAGTGGTGCATGTGAATTTGTGGCTAACACAAGTGGATGTCCCGCAGGGCGCGCTGGATTTATTAATCCCGATGATCGGTGTCGGTATCGCCTGGGCGGCAATCCTCGCCATGCCCTACGCGATTCTTGCCGGTTCTTTGCCTGCAGATAAAACCGGTGTGTACATGGGCATTTTTAATTTCACCATCGCTGCACCGCAAATCGTATCGGGTTTAGTAGCGGGGCAAATTTTGAAATACGTATTTAATAACGAGGCAATTTATATTTTAGTGCTCGCCGGTGTAAGTATGATTCTCGGCGCAATTGCAGTGTATTTTGTGCAGGATGCGGGGGAGGAAGGGGAATTGGCTGTGCAGGGGCATTAATACTCCACCATTGGAAAAATGCCAGCAGGATATTTATCTTGCAGGCATTTTTTATCAAGAAACGGTATCTATTATTTAATCGGCTTAGCCCCGCAAGAACCACGCACCATTAATTTCGCGGGCAATAACATCGACTCGGGTCTTTCGCCGTCGACCAACAACAATAAATTTTCTACCAATAATTCACCGGCAAGCAGCGTATCTTGTTGCACAGTGGAAAGCGGGGGATGCGTGTAGGAAGCCATGGGGATATCGTCGAAGCCCATCACCGCAACATCATTGGGGATATGCATGCCCGCTTCTTCCAAGGCTTTCATCGCACCAATTGCAATTAAGTCGCTCGCGCCGAAAATTGCATCGAACGGCAGGCGGCGCTGCAACAAACTCAGTGTGGCTTTGTAGCCTTCTTCTTCCGAGGTTTCCGCTGCAACTTGCAACTTAGGGTTCGCTGCAATCCCCGCTTCTTGCTGCGCTTTGCAGAAGCCGTGATAGCGGTCG
Source organism: Cellvibrio sp. (assembly GCA_035456025.1). Taxonomy (GTDB): domain Bacteria; phylum Pseudomonadota; class Gammaproteobacteria; order Pseudomonadales; family Cellvibrionaceae; genus Cellvibrio. The sequence goes on from DATIDX010000390.1 coordinate 1,017, forward strand.
GCAAATTCCGGGCTGTGTTCGGATACATCGCCGAGGAAGGCAATATTTTTGCGCCCGAGCGCTAATAAATGCTTTGCCGCATTGTAGGCGCTATTGAAATTATCGCAGCCTATAGACACACCTGGCTGACCATCGAGTACCGGCCCCCAGGTAATAAAGTGTGCACCGACTTGCGTAAGGTAAGTCAGTTTTTTAACGAAGGTTTCGTAATCGCCGTAGCCTAAAAAGATAATGCCATCGGCGCGGTTGGCATCCTCATAATCCGCGTGCCAGTCTTCGCTGAATTGCTGGAAGGAAATTAACAAATCGAATCCGCGTTTAGCAGTCGCGCGGGTAATGCTACCGAGCATGGATAAGAAAAAAGGATTGATCAGCGAACTGCCAGTGCCCTGGTCTTCGCACAATAACAAGGCGATAGTTTTGCTCTGCTGTGAACGCAGGCTGCTGGCATTTTTATCGACTTTGTAATTCAGCTCACGCGCGATTTGTTGAACTTTAAGGCGCGTCTCCTCATTGACCAGCGGGCTGTTGCGCAGGGCACGGGACACCGTGGATTGGGATACTCCCGCCCGGTAGGCGATATCGAAGGATGTGGGTTTATCGTCTTTCACCTGGGTCTCCCCCGCTTTCATTCCATTTTTGTAATTGTTGTGGTGGATGTGCGTTGCTGCTTATATTCGGACTTAATAGCGGCAGATACTACAGCAACCCCCATTTCAGGTACAGCGAGGAGCCTGGCGATTATTGCACGGCAATTTGCGCCGATTTCAGCCGGGTCAATTCTTCATGCAGATCATCCACCCAAGACCGGAACACTGTGCGCCAAGCAGCATTTTGAGCGGTTGGACTTGCACTATTTTGCATGGCTGCAAGATTTCCGGTGGTGGCGTTGCGCGCATTTACCTGCATAGTATCTTCAATTACCGCCACCAACTCGCCCGTTTTTGCGTTCGCCAGCACCGCCCGCACCGTAATCTCACCAATACCGGAAAGATCGGAAGTACCGCCAACCGTGTCGACCCCACCATCTTTATAACGCTTGGCATAGGGCATAAATTTTATCAGGCTAAATTCAATCGCCAATACATCGGTGCCACCCCGCTTTACGGGAGTGAATCCCTCGCGTTCAGAAAATATTTTTAACGCGAAATCATCAAAGTGCTGGCAAATGGTATCCATTTCTTTCCAATTCGAGCCATTCCAGCTATCAACCAATTCTTTGTCTGCGGCACTGGCAATTTTTAATTTATCGAACTGCATCGGGAAGAAAATGACTTTATCAAATTGTTTAAATACTTGCGGGTCGCGCACCATAAAACGGTCAAACTGCGTGTCTGGAAAGTAGGTAAAGTCAGAGTCCGATAATTTGACTGCCTGCACAGGTTCATAGTTCGATTGGCTCGCGCAACCGCACATCAAACTGGGAGCAATAACAATTGCCATAATTAACAGGGATATTTTCATATATTGATCCATATCGATAATCATGAGCGAAATTTCCTGTGGATACTGATTCGTCCATGACAATTTCGAATCACCCTAGAGCGCGAAATATATAGGATGCTGAAGCCTCTGCACAGAAAAATAAAAAACCGCTGACTTAGCAGCGGCTTTAGTAAAACAATTAACAATTACACTTCGCGCAACGCCGTGGCAACTGGCAGACGTGCAGCGCGGATTGCAGGAAAAAATCCGCCGATAAAACCTATTACCGTTGCAAACACCACGCCTTGGATTAGCAGGCCGGGCGTGACCGCAAAATCAAATACTACCTGGCTGAAACTGGCGAAATTTAATGTCGAGACCGTGTAGCCATTAAAGATAAAATAGGCGATTAGCGACCCCATAATACCGCCGATAATTGCCAACACCAGCGATTCAACCAGCGTTGAAATCGCAACAGGCGCCGAACCAAAACCCAATGCCCGCAGGGTAGCGATTTCGCGCGTGCGGTTGGAGACCGAGGTGTACATGGTGTTGACCGCACCAAAAATCGCACCCAGCGCCATTAAAATCGCCAGCGGGTAGCCGACTAATTTTATGAACTTACTCAAGGGTTCTGATTGCTCCGCGAGATAATCTGTCTCGCGTTTTACGTCGAGATTAAATTTCGGATCCGATGCAATTGCTTCTTTGACTAGATCCATGGAATTCTTATCTTCGAGTTTTGCGCGCACGATTTGATAGCTATTGCCGCGACGATAGGCATTTTGCAAAATTTTTGCATCGCACCACAATTCTGACTCCGCCAAACCGCCACCGGATTCAAACGCACCCACCACTGTCCATTCGGTCTGGCCAAATTTTACTTTGGCTCCCACTTCCAGATTGGCGAATTGTTTTTGCGCGCCGCGCCCAACAATTAATTCATTTTTGCCCGGTTCGAAATTGCGCCCTTCAATAATCTTGAAGGAATCGCGCACTTCAAATGCCATTGGTTCAACACCGCGCAGCGGTGCATTGGCATTCGCGTCTTTAGTGCGCATGGGGATATCAACAATCACAAATAATTCCGGCGAGCTAACCGGTTTTCCATCGAATTTAGCGATGCCGGGTAAATTCGCAATCAATTGTGTTTGGTCATAACCCATACCGCTGCTCATTTCCGAGGTGGCGCCGGCGCGCATCATAATCAATACGTCATCCGCACCCGCACTGACCATAGTGCGCTGGAAACCACTCGCCATCGAGAGCACCGCAATAAACACCCCCACCACACAGGCCACACCAAATACAGCAACCGATGAAGTGCCGATGCGCTGCGGTAGATTGCGCAGGTTCATCAGGGTGATAACAATAATTTGGGTAATTGCATTAAACATGATTAACGTCTCCGCAGTGCCGCAACAATATTGAGCTGCAAGCCTTGCAGCGCGGGAATAATGCCGGTGAGGAACCCAAACAATAACATCAGGCCGACACCAAACAGCATCATCGTGGAAGACAAGTTCAAACCAGGCAAAGTGGCCGCCATAGAAGCCGCAGCACCAACAATAAAAATTTTCGCCAGCAATAATCCGGCAAGGCCGCCAATCAACGAAATAACAATCGCCTCGGCCAACACCATCAACATCACCGACTTATCGGAAAAACCCAGGGTTTTTAGAATTGCCAATTCCGGAATTCGCTCGCGAAAAGATTGTGCCATGGTATTGCCGGCCACCAACAGCATAGTAAAAAACACTGCTCCTAAAATCAGCGTGGTTATCAACCCTATATCGCCAAATTGCTTGGCGAAGGATTTAGCAAAATCTTTTTCGCTACTGGTTTTGGTTTCCGCCGGGGAGTTGGCGAAGAGTGCATCAACCGCCGCTGCAACTTGCGCGGATTGCTTGGGATCTTTCACACGGATAATCAACCATCCCAAGGTGCCTTTGCCGTACTGGCGCGCCTCCTCAAAATAGTCGTAGTGCATCAACATGGCGCTGGTATCGGCGCCTTTACTTTTAGCTTCGTAAATACCTTCGATGACAAACTCCCAAGTGGTGCTGCCATCTTCTTTTGGGAACATACCGATGAGCGGAATGCGGTCGCCAATTTTCCATTTGAATCTATCAACCAGGGCTTTGCCAATGACAACGCCGATGCGATTTTTTTTCCACGCCTGCATTTGCTCAGGAGGCAGCGACACCATCTCTTTATAAATTTCAAAATAATCTTCCGCAATGATCGGGAATTGCGGGAACTGGTTTTTAGGCTCCTGATAATAACCGCCAAACCAATTAGCTGAAGTAGCTTTATCCACGCCCTCCAATGCCTGCACTTTGGGCAAATAGGCTTCTGGCAACGGCTGAATCAAGGTGATTTTGTTGATGGTAACCAGCCGATCTTCGCCGGCAATTTCAGCGCCTTGGTCAAACGCTGCTGCGAGGCTGCGCAGTAAACCAAAAAGCAAAAACGCGATCATGATCGATAGCAGAGTTAGAATTGTGCGCACTTTTTTGCGCCCGAGATTGCTTAATAAAAATTGTAAGTAGTACATGGTCAATGCCCCACGTGAGTTGCGCGGCCGTCGTTGACCAGCGCACCTTTATCCATATGCAAAATGTGGCGCGCGTGATCAGCTGCGCGCGGATCGTGGGTAACCATGATGATGGTTTTCTGCTGCTGCTGATTGAGCGTTTGCAACAACAACAGGATTTCATCGGCAGTGGCGCGATCCAAATCTCCTGTAGGTTCGTCACACAATAACAAATCCGGGTCGCTCACCAATGCGCGCGCAATCGCCACCCGCTGCTCCTGCCCGCCCGATAATTCACTTGGATAGTGTTTGGCGCGATTGGACAAGCCAACCAATTCCAATGCCGCAGCCACGTGGTGCTTGCGCTGCTTGCTGGATAAATTGGTCAACAACAACGGCAGCTCCACATTTTTTTCGGCCGTCAGTACCGGCATTAAATTGTAAAACTGGAAAATAAATCCGACGTGGCGCGCGCGCCATTTGGTGAGTTGCGAGGACGACATTTGGTCCAACCGCTGGCCGCCGATAATTAATTCTCCGGCGCTGGGTTTATCCAATCCACCCAGTAAATTTAACAGCGTCGTCTTGCCTGAGCCCGATGGTCCCATGAGCGCGAGAAAATCGCCGCGGTGAATATCCAGATCCAGGCTCGACAAAACCTTTACCTGCTCTTTTCCTTTTTTGTACAGTTTGCCAATGCCTTTTAATTGCACCAACAATTCGTCAGTAGCCAGCGATTGCGATTCGAGAGCCGTCATAAATCCTCCAGGACGTTAGGCTAGAACAAGACAAAATAAAACTGGATAAATGCAACGCAGTAACGCGTATGTGAGCCAACACTATGTAGAGCAAAGATTTAATGCGAAAGCGTGTGATGCAAAAGCGGTAATTATTTTTATCAAATCCCGCTGGCAGATGCAGCGGGATTTATTGTCGAGCAAGATGCGATGGTTGAATCGGGGGAATTAAAATTCCACCTTGGCGCCATCTTTTAATTGCGGCGGGATAACGACGACAAAATCCTCACCCGCCCGCAAGCCGGAGGCCACATACACATCATTGCCATAACTGGCATTGAGTGTAATTTTACGCAGCTCAGCCACACCGTCTTTTACTACAAACAAGAATTTTTCTTCACCTTCCGAGCGAACTGCGGTGGTGGGCACGCGCACGCCTAATGGCGCTTTGGGTTTTTCCTCGGCCACTGGCTCAGCATTCATAAACGCCACCTTCACCCCCATGTCCGGCAGGATGCGCGGGTCGCTCACTTGCAAACCTATGCGCACTTTTACTGTGGCTTTCTGGCGGTCGGCAGTGGGGATAATCGCAATCACCTTCGCCGGAATTTTCCAATCTGGATAGGCTTCCAAAACCGCTTGCACAAATTGTTCAACACGCACGCGCTGGATGTAGGACTCGTTCACATCCACTTCAATTTCAAGCGAGGCCATATCCACAATCGTACAAATACCGGTGCGGGTAAAACCGCCGCCAGCAGAAATCGGGGAAATCATTTCGCCGGGTTGCGAATCCTTGCTGATGACTACGCCAGCGAAAGGCGCACGCAAGGTCAAGTCGTCGAGGTTTTGCTGTTGCAGTGCCAAACGGCGCTTGCTTACATTGATGTCGGCCCGACGCGATTCTAATTGCGCACGCAGGGATTCAAAGTCGGCGCGGGCTTTATCCAACGTAGATGCGCTAACTAACTGGCGGCGCGCCATTTCTGTATTGCGCTCCAGGGTTAGCCTGGCCTCGGTCAACCGCGCCTCGGTTTCAGCCACCTGGGTTTCGGCCAGGCGTAATTCGGCTTTACTCAAATCCAACGCTTTACGCGTGTTGGAATCATCCAGGAGCGCAACCACTTGATCCTTCTCTACCTGCTGGCCCTCTTCAATATAAATCTCCGCTACCTTGCCAGTAACTTTGGAGGACACAGTGGCGGTACGGCGCGCGACCACATAGCCAGTGGCATCCAGCACCGTGGCGGACGAGGAATCGGGCACAGCCATACGCGCCATTTCCACCTGGACCTTCACCGGAGCCGAGTCCTTAACTAAGGTAATACCCACAATTACCGCCACCACAACGGCTGCTGCGCCTATCCACAACCGGGTGTTGTTGCTCCCCTCGGGCTGTTGATCGCGGTTTATGCGCAACTGGGATAGGAGTTCGTCTTTATTTGTCACAATATGTTCTGCCCATTATCGAATGATGCTTTCGGCTATTTTTCTAATTCGTTATCGAACCGACCGAAAGCGCTGACTATTACCCTGCGCTTGATTATTCGCGCCTGACGCAGCCTTGATAGCTGCTACCGCCGGCATATTACGCAAGACTGGCCCCTGCGCCTAGACGTGCGCTTCGATAGTCATCCTGGTGAGGCCAGCATAGAAGAACGACATTGGCTGAACTATCAGCCAATGTCACAGAAAGGCGATGACAATCATCATCAGCGATGGCTTAGAGCGAGGGAGCAAAATCAGCCATTTCGACGGGCAGGATAGGATTTTTCAGGGTAATTTTGGTTCTGCCGGGCAACTCCAGCGCTTTTAATTCGGCACCAAAATAGCGATTAAAAATCCGGTCTAATTCGCCATTAGCCGCGATGGCCTGCAACCCCTGTGTCACTCGCGCGGCAAGCTCGGGTTTGGCGGGATTTACATAAAACACCAGCGGAAACGGGTAATAAACCAGGAGCGAGGACTCGATAACTAAGTTGCCCGACGTTGCAGCACGCTCGGCAAATACCCCGGCCACTTCATTCGCACCGAAAGAGACATAATCAAACTCCTTATTTTCCAGGCGCGCGAAAAGTTCATCAAAACTGCCCTTCTCTTCCACTTTATAACCATTCTGGCGAAAGAGTTCTGCATCGGCCCAGGTCGCCGGGATACCCAGGCGCAATGCCTGCAATTGCTTGGCGGTCGAGATGGTGGCGAACTTGGCTTTATCCTCCGCGCGGATAATTAAAATTCTATAGCCCAACAGGCCTTTCATCAGCGGTATTGGCACCAGGATTTTTTGCTCCTTCGCCAACTTCTGGTTGCCGGCCACGGTACCGAAAATATCAAACCCTTTTGCGCGGAACACACTTGCTTCATCTTCAGCGGCGGGATAATCCGTTTTGTCTTCTTTTAATTCCCAGCGACCGTGACTTTTTTTGGTCGCATTTAGCACGGCTTCCAGTATTTCCCGCTCATAAGCCTGGCGCGACGCCGTTTTGTTGCCGTTCCACATGGATATGCTTGGGGATTTAACGGCAGTACCCGTCTCGGCCTGAGCCACCGGGATTGTGAGTAATATCAGTGCCGCAAGTGCAAAGATGGTTGTGCCTAAACCGCGAGTCGCGCGCAAAAAAGTCTGCTCAAACATTCGTATTCTACCTGTGCTATTGGTTCGGAAATCTTTCGGAAATTATGCTGCAACTGCCGATCTTCTCTCAGCAGATAGGCTTGAGCCTAGTCCCAGATTTTGCAATAGGAAATATGGCACGCAATTTTCTCCTATACGCACACACTTTTACGTGTATCGCTGAAAACGCAACCTTAAACGCCAGTATCGACTGGACGCGCCTGATGTGACATTTATTTCGCGGAGCGGCGAAATTTTAATAAGCCGAGTAGATCACAGTTCATTGTGCGACCAATTTATCCGGGGCGGATATGGCCGTTAGAATAGGCCGCACTCAATGTCCATTCGCCCGCTACAGATCCAATCGAAAGATTGCCCCAATGGTAAGGAGATTCTTGTGACAAGCCTATTCACCACCGACATGAAGTTCACCCAGGATAATCGTTTCATGCGCGTGGAATCCGCATTGGGCAAGGATGTCTTCCTGCTGCGCAAACTGCAGGCAACTGAAGCATTTTCACAACTCTTCAGCATTGATGTTGATCTGCTTTCTTACGATGGCAATATCCGCGCCGAAAATATTGTCGGCACCCACATAGCCACTTTCATCGGCACCAACAGCCTTCAGCCGCGCCCACTCAATGGTTTCGTCAAAAGCTTCGCTTACACCGGTTTGGAAAAGCGCGGTCTTTACGGCTACAAAGCTGAGCTGGTGCCCTGGTTATGGTTTCTGGATAAACGCACTAATTGCCGGATTTTCCAAAATCAAACCCTGCAGCAAATCATCGAAGCCGTGTTCGGTGAACTGGGCTTCAGCGATTTCAACTTTTCGCTAATCGAAACGCACTTACCATTTGAATATTGCGTGCAGTACCAGGAGTCGGATTTTCATTTCATCAGCCGTATGCTGGAGCAGGAGGGGTTGTTTTATTTCTTCGAACATAAAGCCGATAAACATATACTGCATATCGCTGACAACTCTGCCGCGTTTGTATTTCTGGATGAAAAGGTAATCGAGCACAGCTCCGGTAGCCGCACCAAAGATTTCATCAATGCATGGCAACATCGCTTCCAATATTGTTCCGGGGCCTTCGCGCAGACAGATTACAATTTTGAAAATGCCAATCTTTCCCTGCTGACCGAAACACCTACCTCAATCAAATTAAGTAACAACAGCGCGCTCGAGCGCTTTGAGTTCCCCGGCAATTACACCGAAAGCCAACGCGGACAAAATTTGACGCGCATCCGCATGCAACAGGAGGAGGCCGGCTATCAGGCCGTGAGTGCCGCGAGTGATTTGCACCTGTTGGAAGTCGGCAAAAAATTTAAGTTGCGCTCCGATGAAGCGGCAGCCGATGACAAAAAGAATTTTGTGGTGGCCGAAATCCGCCACGAGGCTTTCGAAGGCAGCTATCTCGACGAGAGCAACAAGGCTGAAGCTGGTGGCGAATCCCGCTATCAAAACTATTTCGTTTGTATCCCCGAAGAAGTTACCTATCGCCCACCGCTGCGAACCACCAAACCCAGAATTGACGGCGTACAAACTGCAATGGTGGTCGGCAAACCGGGCGACGAAATCTACACCGATAAATACGGCCGCATTAAATTGCAATTTTATTGGGACAGGTACGGCAAAAAGAATGAAACCAGTTCTTGCTGGGTGCGTGTTGCTACGCTTTGGGCGGGCACCAAATGGGGCACGTTGAATATACCGCGCGTCGGCCAGGAAGTTGTGGTGACCTTCGTCAACGGCGACCCCGACCAACCACTGGTAATTGGCAGCGTTTACAACAGCACACACATGCCGCCGGTTGGACTGCCGGAGGGAAAAAATTACGCGGGCATGAAATCGCGCTCGGTTAAGGCCGGTGCAGGAAGCTTCAACGAATTTTCGCTGGACGATTCCAATGGCTCCGAACAAGTAAAACTCCACGCGCAAAAAGATTACAACACGACTGTCGGTAACAACCTCACCTCCTCGGTTACTGCCGATGCGAGCTACAACGTCGACGGCAACTCTTCATCAACTATCGGCGGCAACAGCTCACTCGCCGTACAAGGCAATGAAAGCGCGTCGGTACAGGGCAACCAGGATTATTCGGTGCAAGGCAACCGCAGTGGAACTGTTGCAGGAAATTTGACAGAAAATACGTCGGGCAAAGCTGAGGCCTCTGTTGGTGCGAGCGACAGCCGCAATGTCGGCACCAATCAGGATATCACCATAGGTGCTAACCAAACGCTGACTGTTGGCGCCAACCAAACCATCAGCGTCAGTGCCAATCAGGAAACCACAGTTAGCGGCAACCAGAGTATTGGCGTGACCGGAAAGCAGGATATAAGTGCGCTAGCGCAAAACGTTTCCATCAGCACCAGCGCCAAGACGTCAGCAACGACCGTATCCATTGACGGAAGCGCCAGCATTTCGCTATCGGTCGGCGGCGCTAACATCACACTGGACCCAGCGAGCATCACTTTGTCCATGGGCGCCAGCTCGGTAAAAATTGATGCAATGGGTGTGACCGTCGTAGGGCCGATGGTGAAATTGAATTAATCCAGCAGTGACAGCAGCGAAATACCATCATGAATAATACAAATCCTGTCCAGCAAGAATTGGAAAAACTGGATGAGCAATGGGAAGATTTCACCAGCAGCAAATTGCCGATATTGCACTGGTATTTTGCACCGGACGATATTCAACTTGGCCTGACATTTATCAAAGTGAAAGAACAACTGGATGAAAAAAATCCGGAACTTTTTATTCACTTACACAGCGAGTTTGATGACGCAGATAAATTTGGCCGCGCGCTCGCTGAAGAAATGAACCAGATGATTGCTGAGGGCATTGCCGACGCCGGGCTCGAAGAGAGCCAGGAAAACTCTCCCGCGCTCACCATACATCCCTGGAGCAAACCTTCGCTGCACGATTGCACCAGCGGATTTAATTGTATTTTTCGCAGCTGTACCCAAGCGCTCGCCAGCTTCGGTGACTATGTCCACAATATCGTCCTGGTAATTACCCCGGTGCGAATTAACAATCATGCACAGTACACCCAATGGTGGGCCGAGTGCTGCGACATACATGCGCGCTATAACTGGCCGGAAAATTTAAAACTGGTCGTATTCGACACCGACAAAAATTCTGCGCTTGGCCTGCTCGCCAAGGAGCAATCCACACACATCCACAGCGCAGAGGCGCCGGTCAATATGGCCGCGGCGATCCAGGCGGTGTTGCGCGAAGTGGACGATGGATCGCCCAATGCAAAATTTCGCCAACACACAGTGGATTTGCAACAAGCCGTAGGCAAACGCGATAAAGCGGCAATCGAGTCACTCGCTGCTGCCGCAATCACGCTGGCTCAACAACATCACTGGCTGGATATGTGGGCCGTGACTTTGCTCACCCGCGCGGCCGGCTATCTCAGCTTACAAGCCTACGATCTGGCGCTGAATGATTACCGCAACGCACAAGTTATTTCTGCACAAGGCGCGCAAGAAAATGTTCCCGGCTGCAATAAATTGCAACTTCAATCCATGATTTGCGAAGGCACCTGTTTATTTAGCGCCGAGCGTTTTGATGAAGCTGCAATAGCTTACGCCAAAGGTGCGCAACTGGCAGAGCAGCAACAGGATTCAATGTTGACACTCGAGGGTTGGCGCATGGCAAGTTTTTCGCTGGAGCGCGTAAAAGAAAAAAATCTTGCTTGGGAATACGCGATGAAAGCGGTTGAGGCAGGGCGCAAAATGGATGAAGGGCAGCGTGCCCAATCCACCCTGCCCTTCGTCGGCCAGGCACTGTTGCGGCTCAGCCCCAACGGCGAAGTCGACAAACAAATCAAATACAGTTTTGCGGAATTGCTGGGCGAGGATTGGCTGGAAAATTTAAAGGCCATAACATGCTAATCAGTAAACATTTCGATCCAGTTATCGGAATC
>DATIDX010000391.1:0-12868 GCA_035456025.1 Cellvibrio sp.
ACCAGTGGTTCCCGTATTATTCCAACTGCCAAATTCCTTATCAGCACTGGCAAGCTGCAAGAGCTGGCAGACTTGGTTGCTGAACACAAAGCCGAACTGGTGATTTTCAATCACACCCTGACGCCGAGTCAGGAGCGCAACCTGGAAAAAGTACTTCAGTGCCGCGTTCTCGATCGCACCGGGTTGATCCTCGATATTTTTGCCCAGCGCGCGCGCACCTTTGAAGGTAAATTGCAAGTCGAGCTGGCGCAGTTGCGCCACACTGCTACACGTTTGATTCGAGGCTGGACCCACCTTGAACGCCAAAAGGGCGGGATAGGGTTGCGTGGCCCGGGTGAAACCCAATTGGAAACCGACCGCCGTTTATTGCGCAACCGCATCACCATGATTGAACAGCGCCTGGAAAAAGTGCGTTCGCAGCGGGAGCAGGGACGTCGCTCCCGCCAGCGCGCAGCGATTCCGACGGTGTCCCTTGTGGGTTACACCAATGCTGGTAAATCCACCCTTTTTAATCGTGTCACCGGTGCAGATGTCTACGCGGTAGACAAATTATTCGCCACCCTTGATCCGACTATGCGCCGCATCGAATTATCCGATATAGGTGCAGTGGTCATGGCAGATACCGTAGGGTTTATCAGCCATCTCCCGCATAAGCTGGTTGAAGCCTTCCGCGCGACATTAGAAGAGGCCAGTAACTCTACTTTACTCTTGCATGTGATAGATTCCGCAGCGGAAGAGCGCATGCGTAATACTGAGCAGGTCGAGCTAGTGCTGGAAGAGATCGGAGCGGCAGATTTACCGCAATTGCGCGTGTATAACAAAATCGATTTACTCGCCGATACTGAGCCGCAAATTGATCGCGATGAAACCGGCAAACCTATCGCCGTATGGCTCTCCGCTCAGTCAGGCCAAGGCTGTGATTTGCTCGCGGATGCCATATCGGAATTGTTAGGCAAAGAGGTTGTGAATGGTTGCCTTGTATTAACCCCTGCCCAAGGGCGTCTGCGCGCTATGCTCTACGCCCAGCAAGCAATTGTGAGTGAAAGCTACCGCGAAGACGGTGCAAGCCTTTTACAATTGCGGGTACCTAAAAGTGATTTGTTACGAATACTCAGCGCCGAGTCTTTGGTATTTGAGAATTTGCATTGGGATGATCAAGCGCCGGCACCTGATGCATCGTCCGGGCAGTTGTAAATTCATTATTCATCCCCAATACAGCTTTACTTTCTACGTGGAGAAAAACTATGGCCTGGAATGAACCGGGAAAAGATAAAGACCCCTGGGGTGGACGCGATAGCGGTAAAAAAAATGATGGTCCACCCGACCTTGATGAAGCGTTTAAAAAGCTGCAAGACAAATTGAATGGCATATTCGGCGGCGGATCGGGTGGTGGTAGATCCTCCGGCGGTGCCAACCTCGGCCCTATTTTCGCCATAGTTGCTGTTATTGCTCTGGTGTTCTACGTGGGTGCGGGTATTTATCAGGTAGATGCCAAAGAGCGTGCAGTGGTGCTTAAGTTTGGTGCCTTTTCCGAGATTAAGACGGAAGGTCTGAATTGGAACGCCCCATGGATTACTGAAGTTTACATAGTTAACGTAACCGGTGAGCGTCAGTACCCATCCCGTGGTTTGATGTTGACTGAAGATGAAAGCATTGTTGAGTTGCCAATTACCGTGCAATTTAACGTCTCTGACGTCCGCGCCTATGTGCTCAACGTAAAAGACCCGGAAATCAGCCTGCGCCACGCGACTGACTCAGCTGTGCGCCATGTCATTGGTTCTACAGAGCTGAACCAGGTGTTATCCGAAGGTCGTCAGGCAATCGCCGCTGAAGTGAAGCAGCGTTTGCAGACTTATATGGACTCTTATGGTGCCGGTATCCAGGTTAATACTGTGAATATTCAAGATGCTCGTCCACCGGAAGAGGTGCGCTCGGCATTCGATGACGTAATCAAAGCAAAAGAAGACGAAGCTCGTTTGAAGAACCAAGCACAGGCTTATGCCAACGGCATCATCCCCGAAGCGCGCGGTCGCGCCCAGCGTATGATTGAAGAGGCGGAAGCGTATAAGGCTGAAGTGGTAGCACGTGCAGAGGGTGAATCAGATCGTTTTGAAAATCTATTGACCGAATACAAGCGCGCCCCGGAAGTTACCCGCCAGCGCCTCTACTTGGAAACTATGGAAAGCGTGATGAAAAACTCGTCCAAAGTCATGGTGGATGTGGAGGGCGGCAACAATATGCTTTATCTGCCGCTGGATCGTATGGGTTCGCGTTCGCCCGTCGCCGAGCCACAAGCGCAGGCCGACAGTTTTAATAGTCGGGCAACCCAGGCACTTGAATCACCCAAGCCCCTTGTTCGTCGGGAGATGCGCTAATGTCTACTAAAGGTTTTGTTGCAATAATTGCATTGATTGTTGGATTGCTGATCGCCTTCAATACTGTATATGTCGTTACTGAATATCAACGCGCGATTATGTTGGAGTTCGGACGCTTAACTCAGGCCGACATCAAGCCTGGCCTGCATTTTAAAAAGCCTTGGGCCAAGGTCAGTAAATTTGACGCTCGTTTATTAACTGCTGATATGACACCGGAGAGCTTTTTTACCATCGAGCAAAAACGCCTGGTCGTTGACTCTTATATAAAGTGGCAAGTTAAAGATGTAGAAACTTACTACAAAGCTACCGGCGGTGATGAGGCAACTGCTGAAAGTCGTCTTGCTCAGCGTGTAGTTGACGGCTTGCGTAACCAGTTTGGTCGTCGCACCTTACACGATGTGGTGTCGGGCAAGCGCGACGAATTGATGAGCGAAATTACCGCCAGCATCAATCAGGATGCGGTGAAATTACTCGGCATTGAAGTCAAAGACATTCGTGTAAAACGTATCGATTTCCCACCAGAAGCCAGTCAGTCGGTGTTTGCGCGTATGGCGGCGGATCGGGAAAAAGAAGCTCGTGAATATCGTTCACAAGGTAAAGAACAGGCCGAAGTCATTGGGGCAGATGCCGATAAGCAGCGCGCCGTACTTGAGGCTAACGCCTACCGTGATGCCGAGCGTATTCGCGGTGAAGGTGATGCCAAAGCTGCGGCTATCTTCGCGGCGGCTTACAGCAAAGATCCAGAGTTCTACAGTTTTGTGCGCAGCTTGAATGCCTATCGCCTCAGTTTTAGCGGTAAGGAAGATCTAATGGTGGTCGACCCCAACAGTGACTTCTTCCGTTACCTGAAGGATCCCAAAGGTAAAAACTAGATTAATCGCCCGCATTGCGGGCGATTTTCTTATGTGGCTGATGTTATTGCGATTGGCCTACAAATCCCTTGGCAAACAGTGTTAAAATGCCGCAACCGAGCCAGCCGCTCGGTTTTTTTATGCGTGCTTACCGGATTCTTTACCTCTAAATTGCACATTTAACCCTGCATCTAACCTAGAGTCGCTTATGACCTACGCTGATCGTTGGCTATTACCGGACGGAGTGGAGGAAATTCTCCCCGCCGAAGCCAAAGCCATAGATGGTTTACGTCGCCGCTTGCTGGACCTGTACAGCACTTGGGGCTATGACATGGTTATCCCACCGTTGGTGGAGTACACCGACTCCCTCTTAATTGGTTTGGGGCGTGATGTAGATCTGCTGACTTTTAAAGTTACTGATCAATTAAGCGGCCGCACCTTGGGTATTCGCGCCGATATTACGCCGCAAACTGCCCGTATGGATGCCCATAGTTTTAACCGTATCGGAGCCAATCGGCTGTGTTATACGGGTCATGTAGTCCATACTCGCCCCAAGAATCCGCTTGCCACCCGTACCCCTATCCAAGCTGGCGTTGAGTTTTACGGGGAGTCAGGCGTAGCGGCTGATATCGAAGTGGTTTCACTGTTGCTTGAATCCCTTCAGGTAGCTGGGTTGCCTCGCCTGCATATCGATTTGGGGCATGTCGGGATTTATCGCGCGATTGCGGCGGATGCTGGTTTGACCAAGACGCAGGAAGATACTTTTTTTGAATTGTTGCAGCGCAAGGCAACTACAGAAATTCGTGTATGGGTTGCAGAGAATATCAGCGACCCGTCCAAAACGGAGTTGTTTTTGGCGCTTCCTTCTCTGGCAGGTAGCCAGGCTGTTTTACAGCGAGCAAGCGATTTATTTGGTAGCTTGCCTGCTGCGCGTGCGGCGGTTGATCAACTGGCTGAAGTCGCACGTGTTATTGCGCAGCGCTATCCGACTGCCGAGCTTTATTTTGATTTAGGCGAATTGCGCGGATATCACTACCTTACGGGGCTGGTTTTTGCCGCATTTGCCCCCGGTTATGGCAATCCGTTGGCGAGCGGCGGTCGCTATGATCATATCGGCGAAGTCTTCGGTCGGGCGCGCCCCGCAACGGGTTTTGCCGTTGATATCACTGCTATAAGCAAATTGGGGTTAATCACCAAAATTGATTTGCCGGCAATTGCCGTTATTGAAACCGGCGATGCGCAGCAGTGGCGAATGATCCAGAGTCTGCGCCAACAGGGGCAGCGCGTAATATCGGTGAACAGTGATTCTGACCTCGTCGGGTTGGCTTGTGATCGCCAATTGTTATTGAGGGATGGTAGCTACCAGGTGGTAGCGCTTTAATCCGTTAGTTTTCTTTTTATCTAGCACAGAGAGTTAAACCAGTCATGGGCAAGAACGTCGTGGTATTGGGCACCCAATGGGGTGACGAAGGTAAAGGCAAGATCGTGGATTTGCTGACCGATCAGGTCTCCCTGGTGACGCGTTTTCAAGGTGGCCATAACGCCGGCCACACTTTGGTAATTGACGGCAAAAAAACTGTTCTTCATCTGATCCCCTCTGGCATTTTGCGCGAAGGCGTTACTTGCTTAATTGGTAATGGTGTTGTGCTTTCGCCCGAGGCTCTGCTGAAAGAGATCAAGGGTTTGGAAGAAACCGGTGTTCAGGTGCGCAAAAATCTGCGTCTTTCGCCGGCCTGTCCGTTAATCCTTCCGTACCACGTCGCTTTGGATCAGGCGCGCGAACTGGCGCGTGGCGATGCCAAAATCGGCACCACCGGTCGCGGCATTGGCCCTGCCTATGAAGATAAAGTCGCCCGTCGCGGTCTGCGTTTGGGCGATTTGGTTGATCTGCAAAGCTTCGCGGGCAAGCTCAAGGAAATCCTTAGTTATCACAATTTTGTGCTGACGAATTACTTCAAGGTTGAGGCTGTTGATTTCGATAAGGTGCTTGCTGATTGCAAACTTTGGGCAGAGCAGTTGCTGCCGATGATGGCGGACGTGACCGAGCTGCTCCATACGGCGCGCGAGCAGGGTGAAAGTATTCTGTTCGAAGGTGCGCAGGGGTCATTGCTTGATATTGACCATGGCACCTATCCTTTTGTGACCTCATCCAACACTACGGCAGGCGGGACAGCTACTGGTTCAGGCTTTGGCCCACTCTATCTCGACTATGTGTTGGGTATCACCAAAGCTTATACAACACGTGTAGGGTCAGGCCCGTTCCCGACTGAGCTCGAATGCGAAATCGGCGAATATTTGGGTAAAAAAGGTCATGAGTTTGGTGCGACAACTGGCCGCAAGCGTCGTTGCGGCTGGTTCGATGCTGTAGCTGTTCGCCACGCCAATCGGATTAACAGCGTTACCGGAATATGTCTCACCAAGCTTGATGTGTTGGATGGCCTTGAAACGGTAAAAATCTGTATAGGCTATCAAGACGCTAAAGGTAATCCCATTGTGGGTATGCCTTACGATGCAGCGGGTTGGGCCGGGCTTAAGCCTATATATGAAGAAATGCCTGGTTGGAGCGAGTCCACAGTAGGCGCACAAAAACTGGATGAGCTTCCTGCCAACGCACGCGCTTATATCAATCGTCTGGAAGCGTTAATTAAAGCCCCAATAGATATTATTTCGACCGGCCCTGACCGCATTGAAACCATCGTTTTGCGTCACCCGTTTTCCTCTTAAGCCATTATTGCTGTCGCGAAAAGCCCATCTTTTTAAGGTGGGCTTTTTTTATTTGCAAAATATTAAATCATGGGTAATTGATTGATTGCGTCCCAATTGGTAGCGCTGTCAACACATTCATCTGTAGATCAAAGTATAAGCGGTAGTGTCTTATAGTCAGATTGACACATTATTCAACAAAAGCGTAAGATTAAAGCGTCTTGCTCTCTATATAAGAATGTGAGATTCCCTAAGAAATAAATCTATTTAATTAAAAAATTTGTTCTAGGGTATGTTATGCGAGGCATTATAAAAATCACCTGATCATAATGTTAACAAAGGGGTTGGCTATGGTTTTCCATAAAAATCAAAAAGCTGCACAGCAGCAAAGCGTAAAATTTAAAAAATCCATGTTGGCTATGTGTGTAATTGCGTTGAGTGCACCAACATTCGCACAAGACGCTGCTACTGCTAATAAAAGCGTTGAAAATGTTGAGGAGATTGTTGTAAGCGGAGTGCGAGCTAACTTACAAAGTGCGCAAGACATCAAACGAGAGTCTCCTACTTTTGTGGATTCCATATCTTCAGAGGATATAGGTTCATTACCAGACAGAAGTGTTTTGGAAGCGATACAACGTGTCCCAGGTGTATCTATTGAACGTTTCGCCGCAGCGAACGACCCAGACCACTTTGGTGTAGAGGGTTCCGGAGCGGTAATCCGTGGTATGAGCGCTACTCGCTCTGAATTCAACGGACGTGACTCATTTACCGCTAACTCTGGCCGTGGTTTGAGTTTCCAGGATGTGCCGCCAGAGCTTATGGGCGGTGTTGACGTATATAAAAACCAGACCGCAGATATGATTGAAGGCGGTATTGGTGGAACCGTAAGCTTGCGCACTCGCAAACCTTTCGATTCAAGCGAGCGTGTAATAGCAGTTTCTGCTGATTACTCTTACGGTGATATCGCAGAAGAGTGGACGCCTACTATTTCTGCGCTGTACAGCGATCGCTGGGACACTGATGCAGGTGAGTTCGGCTTTTTGCTGAACGTTGCAGACTCTTCGCTTAAAGGTATTTCTCATGGGATCCAGAGTGACGCATATGTTCAATACGATGCGAAAGTATTGGCTGGCGCAGAGGATTTTGTTGGGGATGGTACTGGCGAAGTATGGATGCCAAACGGTGCGAACCTGACTCAGAAGTTTGATGATCGTGATCGTCAGGGTTTTGCAACGGCTATTCAATGGGAAAGTCCAGATGACACATTGCTCGGAACTTTCCAGTTTATGCGTTCAGATGCTACTTTGGCGTGGAATGAAAATGCATTGAAGTATCAGGGTGGCTACGCTGAGAATGAGCGCCATACTCGCCCTTTACTTGGGACTGAATTTGATTTTGATAGCGATGGTGTATTCGAAGCGGGAACTCTAACCAATAGTAATGGTTGGCGTTCATCTGAAAATGCTGGTCGGATTCCAAACCAGTACGGCGGACAAGACAAAGTCGCAGGTCAATGGGGTAATATCTTTCAGGCTGATACCCGTGTAAAAGAAACAAATACAGTTGTAGATGATTACGCATTCAATTTGAAATGGACGCCGTCAGACCAGTTTGAGTTAGTGGCCGACTTTCAACATATCGAAGCTGAAACCCATGATGACGATCTCACCGTTATGCTCGCCACCTTCGCTATGCAGGAATACGATACGCGTGGAGACACACCAACTCTCAGGTTGATTGAGCCTTGGAATGGTGTGCGTGATAACAATCCTTCTGGCTATTCAGATCCTGCAAACCAGCAAAGTATTGGTTTCCTCGGTGATCCTGCGGGAGATAAAAACTGGTTCCAGGATCCAACTTCATATATGTGGCAATCCGCAATGGATCACTACGAACACTCAGAAGGTGATTCTGATGCTGTACGTTTGGACTCTACCTACAACTTTGACGATGCGGGTCTCTTAACTGCTGTGAAGGTTGGTCTGCGTTTTGCTGATCGTGAGCAAACTGTTCGTTCTACCAGTTATAACTGGGGTGCGTTAGGGCCAAGATGGGTGAGCCCAATTTTGTGGGTTGATTCTGCTGCTGTTGCTGGTCAAGAGACCGAACTGGTTGATTGGTCCGATTTCCACGGTGGGGGGGTGCTAACTATCCCTGGTGGATCATTGCTGCATCCGACAGTTGATTTAGTCAAAGAAGTTATGGATGGCCGTGTCCTTGCCGAAACCGGAAACGGTTGGGTTCCTGCTAGCGATCGTCCTGATGCTACTATTGAGGGGCGATACTCCCCAGCGGATATCTATATCACCGAAGAGAAAAACGAAGCGGCTTATGTTCGATTGGATTTCGGCTCCGATGAAAGTGCCTACAGATTCAATGGTAATGTCGGTTTGCGCTACATGAAGCTAACCCGTACTGCAGCAGGCTCAGTTAAATACCCTGATTTGGTACCAAAAAACCCGGTTCCGGCTGATGCGCCTGGAGTTGCTGCAACTCCTGAAGCAAAAATCGCTTGGGCAGAAGATGCTGTTGAGGCTGGTCGTTATGCAACTATGGATGATGCATTGGCATGGGCTTATGATTCAAACAATCTCATATCTGACCATGATCGTGCCTTTGGCAATGATGCATTTACTGTCCAAGATGCAGAGTCAGAATATGATACGTTTTTGCCCAGCTTCAACCTTAAAGTCGAGTTAACCGATGACCTTATCGCCCGTTTTGCTGTAGCTAAAGCTATTGCTATGCCAGATATGGGAGATGTTAAAAATAACTCGGATCTAGGTGCGACTGTTGTTGTAGAAGATCCCCCGGTTGACCCGAATAATCCAGACGCGATAACTTTCCCGGAATCAGCGACAGTTGACCGTTGGACAGGGAGTGCTGGTAACCCGTACATGCAACCAATGGAGTCAACCCAGTGGGATATGTCGTTGGAGTGGTATTTTGCGCAGGTTGGCTCTTTAACTACTACCATCTTTCATAAAGACTTGAGCAATTTCTTTATCAAAGGTGCTTTTGAGCGCGACTACACCAACCCGACAACTGATACTACCCAAGCTGTTACCACGGATACGACCATCAATAACGGGACGGGTACTATTCAGGGTATTGAATTTGCTTATCAGCAGTTCTACGACATGCTTCCTGCACCTTGGGATGGTTTAGGTTTGCAAGTCAACTATAGTTACATTGACTCAACCTCAGTGCCGAATGCAGGCTTCTCTGATGGTACAACAAATGACACGGGTGCTCCGTTAGATTTGGCCGATGGTTTGCCTTTGCAAGGCCAATCAAAGGATACATTTAACATTGTAGGTATGTACGATAAAGGAGATTGGTCTTTGCGTATGGCGTATAACTGGAGATCAAAATACTTGCTTACCACAAGAGACGTGATTAGTAAGTATCCGTTGTGGAATGAAGATGCGGGCTTCCTTGATGCATCCGCGTTCTATACCGTGAATGACAATTTGAAGCTTGGGATTCAATTCACTAACTTGATGGATACTCAAACTGAAACTGTCATGATTCTTGATAAAGAAGGTACAACGGCTGGACGCTCATGGTTTGTGAATGATCGTAGAGTTGCGCTTATTGCGAGAGCTACTTTCTAAATCCAGTTTTTGTTTTTGTGGCTTAAGAGAAGCGCGCTCATTTGAGCGCGCTTTTTTTATCCATGTTAGCCAATTTAAAACCAGTTGAATAATATGTGCAGTGGCAGTTTCTTCCTTTACTGAGTAAGGTAGGGCTACATTCAAAAGTAATTAAATGTCATTCATAACAAAAAACAAATAGGCGCACAAATGTCAGACGCTCGTATAAAAAAAATAGTCATTGTTGGTGGCGGAACCGCAGGGTGGATGACCGCCGCGGCTATTGCGAAAGTGCTGGGCAAAGATTATTGCCAAGTCAATCTTATTGAGTCTGAGGATGTTGGAACTGTAGGTGTTGGGGAAGCGACAATTCCTCCAATCCAGCTTTTCAATAAATTGCTAGATCTTGATGAAAATGAATTTGTTCGTCGGACTCAGGGTACGTTTAAGCTGGGTATTCAATTCGTGAACTGGACTCACCTGGGGCACAAATACATCCATGCTTTTGGTGATGTTGGCAAGGATATGGATGCCATCCAGTTTTATCACTACTGGCTCAAAATGTCGCAGTTGGAGCTGGCAGGGGAGCTAAGTGATTATACGATTAGCGGTGTGGCTTCTGACAAAGGTAAGTTTATGCGACCGTTTGACGCGGGCAATTCACCGCTGTCGAAGATCGCATATGCATTTCATTTTGATGCGGGATTATATGCAAAATTTCTCCGCGAATATGCCGAGGTTCGCGGTGTAACGCGTACTGAAGGGAAAATAGTCGATACACATTTAAACGCAGATAACGGCTTTATTGAGTCTGTGCAGTTAGAGAGCGGTGAAAGGATATCCGCAGATTTTTTTATCGATTGTTCTGGCTTCCGGGGTGTATTAATCGAGCAAGCCCTAAAAACGGGTTACGAGGATTGGAGTCATTGGTTGCCCTGTGATCGGGCTTGGGCAGTTCCCAGTGAAAATGTGGGCGACCCATTACCCTATACCCGCTCAATAGCGCAGTCGGCGGGTTGGCAGTGGCGAATTCCGTTACAGCATCGAACCGGCAATGGCCATGTTTTTTCCAGTAAATTTATGGCTGAAGATGAGGCGCGCTCAATCTTGTTGCGTAGTCTCGACGGAAAAGCATTAGCGGAGCCGAGATTGCTGAAATTTGTAACAGGCAAGCGGAAAAAGGTATGGAATAAAAATTGTTTGGCGGTGGGCTTGGCGAGCGGCTTTATGGAGCCTTTGGAATCTACAAGCATTCATTTAATACAGTCGACGATTGCGCGCCTAATGAGTTTTTTTCCCAATAAAAATTTTGATGAAGAGGATATTGAAGAATTTAATCGTCAATCCGATTTTGAAGTTGAAAGAATCCGCGATTTTTTGATCCTTCATTATCATGCTACGGGGCGAAATGACTCGGATTTCTGGAACTACTGCCGCACTATGAGTATTCCTGATTCTTTAACACAAAAAATTGAACAATTTAAAAAAAATGGCCGTATTTACCGCAACAATAATGAAATGTTCAATGATTTAAGCTGGTTGGAGGTGATGCACGGTCAAGGTATAAGGCCGCGCGGCTACCATCCTTTAGTTGACAGGATGGCACCAACAGTCATTGCAGAGCGCTTGGACAGTATTAAACGTGTCATTGAAAAGTCGGTTGATCAAATGCCCACGCACGCTCAATTTATTGCAGATAATTGTAAGGCGGGAAAAATTATGTAACCCCGCGCTGCATAAAAATTCTTATGTAAAACCACAAGCCCGCACTTGTGCGGGCTTGTGGTCGGCGGTTTATTATTTGTTGCTGTCCTGTCCTAACTAAAGTTGGCACTTTCTAATCTATATTGAGGAAAGTGTCATGAACCCAGTCACTGAGCGCACCCAGCGTGATTATTCCCTCGTCTTTAAATTGCCCCTTGTTGATCAAATCGAAAAAGCTGAAATGAACCACAAACAAGCCCGGGATTGTTACGGTATACAAGGATGATGCGCTGTATTGTTTTGGCGCGAAAGGAGCGCCACTGTGGCGCTGAGCTGATCCATCATTCAGACCGGGGTATTCAATATTGCTCGCCGCAGTATCAGGCATTGCATCAGCAGCATGGCGTTCATTGTTCGATGACGGATGGTTATGGCTGTTATCAAAATGCACTGGCGGAGCGTGTGAATGGGATTCTGAAAAATGAGTTTCTGATCAGCAAACCCAGGGATATTGCGGAAGCAAAAGTGATGGCGGCGGAGTCGATGCGGATCTACAGCGAGCGCCGACAGCATCTGTCGCTGGAATACAAAACGCCCGATGAGGTGCATCGGGCGTTTGGGTAAAACTGTTTCAACTTACTTTAGACTGACAGCATCAACTCAATCGCACGCCGATTAATTGAGTTTACGGCGGCGGGCGCCTGCGAGGCCGGCAAGTCCTAAAAGCATCAATACGAATGCAGATGATTCAGGCACTTCTACTGCTCTGACACCAATCAGGAGGTCGTCATGATTGTCATCATCGTTGAGGCCACCGGCATCATCGAAGAACAGGATTGCGTCGTACGCAATACCTTTGTAGGTTTTATTCAGCGCAACCGCGAAAGATACCACGCCGTCACCTATCACATTGCCACCATTTAACACGTAATTGAATGCTGGTGCCAAGCGATCAGTGGTGAAACTGAAGTCGATGAGGTCACCATCAGTAAAGCTTTGAACGTAACTAAAGGGCGACTTGGTGGTGGTATTGTTGATACTTCCTGCGCCCGAACTAAAGGTGTTTGTGGCTCCCGCTTCAGCACCCAGGAAGTTAAAGGTGAGCTGCAAGTCACCGGTCTGGTTTGCCTTTAAATTACCACCGAAGTTGTAATCAGCGATGGCGCCCACGTGTAGGCGAAAGTCGTTGGTGGTTGGAATGGCAGCATTGGTGCCCGCCTCAATTTTCAGTAAACCGGCGTTAGCGGTAATTGAGCTTAGGGCGAGTAATGCGGCAGCGGAGTATTTAATGAGTTTCATGAACGGCATCCTTTTTGTTGAACCAAAATTTGAGTGAGTTTTTCAAGGGTGAATCGACTAAAAAGTAAGCATTACTCGTGCCATTGAAAAAACGGCCTTATAAAAAGCCTTAACTGTGATGCGCATCACTATTTAAAAGGGGTGTTTTGTAAAATATTTCGACGGGAAAATGGTTTTTGCAATGACATGACTGTTCCAACTGTGGCGTGGTATTGAACATTTTGCAAAAAGCTTGCTGCAAATTTATGCGCAGCTGGGTGATTTTTTGGCGGGTCGATTATTTTTGGTGCGCCAGATCCAACAGTGCGGATCCGGCGTGCTGGCGATTAACTAATCATTG
>DATIDX010000392.1:0-7178 GCA_035456025.1 Cellvibrio sp.
CGGTCTGGGCGAGCGCTATCTGCTAAAACAATTAACTGATATCCAGGCGTGGGATCTGGAAAAGGATGCAGCGAAAAAGGCGGTTACTGGCCGTGAAGTGCCTGAGATGACCGGTTTGTTGGCCGCCATGAGCAAACAGGATTTGGCTGATATAGCTGCGCATTTCGCGGGTCAAACTACGCAGTTGTCTGGCTCCAAGAAGATCGAAGTGCAAATTAACTCGGGCATCAAAGTCGATGGTTTGGAACTGGGCGAGCGCATTTATCGCGCCGGTAATCCTGCTTCCGGCGTACCTGCCTGCACCGGTTGCCATGCACCGGATGGCAAAGGCAATGTTCCTGCCGGCTTTCCCCGTTTGAGCGGCCAGCACCCAGAGTATGTTGAGAAGCAATTGCGCGCATTCCGCGCAGGTGACCGCACTAACGACGGCGATCAGGCGATTATGCGTTCAGTGACCGACAAACTGAGCGACGCCGAAATAGTGGCTCTGGCTAATTACATCGCAGGCTTGAATTAACCAGACTCCGGCTGATTGCCGGTGATGATGGAAAAGGCGACTCCGGTCGCCTTTTTTATATCTCTACTTTACAGATCCCGCGGCGCGCTGGAGAATCCGGCTCCAGATTGGGAACTTGGATGAGGTTTGCAAGACTAAGCGCAGTAATCCAATACAATTCATGAACCACACATTATCTATTCACAATAAAAGAACTGAGGAGCGATTTATGCGTATTTTGGTAGCCCTGCTGGGTCTGGTTTTTTCCTTGAGCGCCTGTGCCGAGGAGGCGTCGAGCGAATACCTGGAAGGTAAGGAATATGTCCTGTTGGAACAGCCGGTGCGTACCGCTGATCCAAGCAAGATTGAAGTGGCGGAAGTGTTTGCCTATTCCTGTCCACACTGCTTTGATTTCGAACCCCAGCTGCAAGCCTGGGAGAAAAAACAAGCTAAAGATGTATACCTTTCTCAGACCCACGCCATGTGGAATCCACAAATGGAAACCTTGGTACGTGGTTACTACACTTCTATCGCGCTGCAAGTGAAAGACAAAACCCACATGGCGGTATTCAATGCCATGCACTTGGAGCACAAGCAATTCACCACCGCAGAGCAATGGGCTGATTTTTTCGCCACTTTTGGGGTAGATAAAGCCAAGGCGCTGAGCACCTACAACTCGTTCGGCGTAACCAGCCAGATCAAACAAGCTGAAGCGCGCGCGCGCGGTTACAAAGTTACCAGCACTCCAGAAATGGTGGTCGATGGTAAATACCGTGTCAGTTCACGTCTGGCCGGCGGCCACGCAGAAATGCTAAAAGTGGTGGATTTCCTGGTTGCCAAGGTTCGTGCAGAGCGCGGCACTAAAGTGTCCGCCCAGTAACCTCCTGGTCAATTGATAAAGCCCGCGCTGGGAAACTAGTGCGGGCTTTTTTATTGATCCCGCTTTTTATAGACGTTCTTTTTATTAGCGCCCTACCGGCAGGGTGAATCGGCGATGACTGTCTATACTCTGGAATACCTCCTTTTACAGCCCCACCCAGCAGGTTTCCGGCCCGTTATGACAGTCAATTCCAGCGATAAGAGCAACTGGCGAGAGAAGTATCTCAACGCTTTGGATGAGCAGGAACAATTAGAAAAAAAGTTTGCCGGCCAGCAGGAATTGCTCCGCCGTGCCCTGGTCAGGGTCAGCATCGCCGCCGATGGACAGGATGAAACACTGGATCAGATTATGGCCAGGCTGCGCGAAAAATTGCGTGGCGATATGAATGCGGCCGATATCAGCAACATAGTGACGCAACTTGAAGCGGCGGCGCTGGCATTTGAACAGCACCGCGAACAGGGTGCCCAGGATATCCGCCAAGCGCTGGTAGATACCGCCAGGCCACTACAAAATTTCAAGCTGTCACGCGGCGTTAAAAAAGAAATCGGTGACTATTTAACGCAGCTACCCCAGCGCAGTAAAAAGGTGCGCCTCTACCCCGCACTCTTGCAGCAACTGGCGCGTATCCAACAGCAGGCGTTGGGTGAGGTAGAGCAACCTAAAGCCGGCTTGTTCGATAAGATCCTCGGCGCCAAACCCGTCGCCAAAGACGATGCTGAATCGCAGGAAGTTGTTGCAGCGCTCGTAACAGAAAATAGCCTCGCGACTAACGAATCATTTGGTAAGTCACCCGCAGGAGATGAGTCAGCCAGGCCCGCAGTGCGCATCAGTTACTTGACCGCAGAACACGCGACGCAAATCAGTTTCATCCTCAATCAATTTTTTAACAGCCTGGAAAATGAAGCGGCATTGCAGGCGAAAGTCGACACGGTGCGGCGTAAATTGGAGCAAGGCTTCAGCGCCGAAACACTGATCCCGCTGCTCAACAATGTGCGCGATTTGGTGATGGAAGCCTACCTCGCCGCCAACCAGGCGTTTGCAACTTATCTCAACAACGTCAACCAGGAGTTGGCCGAGATTTATATATTGCTTGGCGGCGCAGTAAAAAATACCCGCGATGAACGCGCGGCATCGCGTAAATTGCAAGCCGATGTGATGCGCGAGATGAGTGATCTGGAAACCACCGCCGCGCGTGCGACTGACATCAACCAACTGAAAGATACGGTGAAATCCCAACTCGGCAATATTCGCCAGGTGATCGACACCTATCAACATACCGATCAAGCGCAACAATTGTTGGCAGAACAATTGGAAGCGCTCGGCGCAAAAATAAAAGCCATGGAAGTCGAAGCGGAAAAAAATCGTACTAACCTTGAGCAGCATCGCCAAAAAGCGCTGCACGATCCGCTCACCGAATTACCTAATCGCGAAGCCTACAACGAGCGCGCTGATGCTGAAGTCCAGCGCTGGCAGCGCTATGGTCGGCCACTCACAATTGCGATTTTTGATATCGATCATTTCAAACGCATCAATGACAGCTACGGCCATCAAGCCGGTGATCGCGTGATAAAAGTGATTGGTCGCTCTATCGCAAAACGTTTGCGCGAAGTGGATTTTATCTGCCGTTACGGCGGTGAGGAATTTGTTGTGCTTATGCCCGAGACGGACAGCAAAACAGCGCTGATGGTGCTGGAAGCGGTGCGCGATGCTATCGCCAATGCAGCGTTCAATTACAAAGACCAGCCCATCTCGATTACCGTATCGGTAGGCTTGACCGAATTTAAAATTAATGACGAATTGGAAACGGCTTTTGAGCGTGCAGACCAAGCGCTCTACATTGCTAAATCTACCGGGCGCAACCGCTGTCATTTAGCCTGAGGAAAAATATTCTTTCACTCGGGGTCACGCATTGGTCGCACGCGGTAATTACGTGCATTAATCCAGTTAACATTATTTAACCTATACCGACAAAATTGTTGTCACCCTCGCTGCTCGCACCGGTCTATGCTTTTGCACATCCTGATGGTAGTTCTGGTGCTTGAAAAAAATCAGCAATAGCCGCTTCTCCATCGATCACTTACATAGCAGCTTCCATCAATAATGGCTTGCATAAATAACAATAGGGCATTCACTTATGAAAAAAGCAGTCAAAAAACCTGCGCAAAAAAATCTCTTTACGGCGAGCATGCTAGCAGCGGCTATTACGTTAGTGCCGCCAAGTTTTGCCGCTGAGCTAAGCATTAACGACAAAGATTATTTTGAAATGCAGGGGCTGAATGTCACTGTATTTAGCGATATATACCCCGATGGACATCAGACTGGCGTCACCATTATCCAACACGGTAGCCGTGTGGCAGCTAATGGTGATTTGCGTTTGGAAATTTCGCCGGGCCAGTGGTCGCCAGTGCCCGTGGGTGGTAAACAAACCGTCGATAAAAAAACGCAGACGATTACGCAATCACTTTCCTATCCCGACCCGAGTAAAGACCGCAAAGGTTTTAACCCGATTACCTACCCCGATTTAACCTTCACCTACAACGTCAGCGTGACGGCGCTTGATGAAAACCAATTCAAAATCCGTGTCGATCTGGAAAAACCTTTACCGTCGGAGTGGGTAGGAAAAATTGGTTTTAATTTTGAATTATTTCCCGGTGAATTATTTGGTAAGCCCTGGTTGCTGGATAGCAGCGCAGGTATTTTTCCGCAGCAGCCTAATGGGCCGCTCGTCAATCCGCACGGCGAATTTTTAACTGCACCACTGGCGACAGGAAAAAAATTAATCGTCGCGCCCGACAGCGATAAACAGCGCATCGCTATTGAAAGCAAAACAGGGGGGCTTGAATTGTGGGATGGCCGCGCCAATCACAACAACGGCTGGTACATAGTGCGCGGCGTTATCCCTGCTGCAAAAACCAGTGGAGCACTGGAGTGGATTGTTACCCCGCACGTGATAAAAAATTGGATCTACGAGCCGGTTATCCAAGTATCGCAATTGGGCTATGGTTCAGCGCAAGCAAAGAAAGTGGTGATCGAGCAGGACAAGCGCGATACCAAAGCGTCCGAAATCAGCATCTTTAAATTAAGTGAACATGGTAAAACCTTAGTTAAAAAAGCCAGGGTCGAGCCTTGGGGAAATTTTTTGCGTTACCAATATATGACTTACGATTTTTCCGGCATCACCGAGCCGGGCATGTATCAAATTAGTTACCGCGATAAAACCTCACACGCATTTAAAATTGGCGACGATGTGCTTTCACGCCATGCATGGCAACCGACGCTTGAATATTTTTTACCGGTGCAAATGTGCCATATGCGCGTCAATGAAAAATACCGCGTCTGGCATGGCCTGGATCACCTGGATGACGCGCTGATGATGCCGCTCAATTTCAACCACATCGACGGCTACCTTTCCGACGGCACAACGCGCACGAAATTTAAACCGGGTGAGCGGGTTCCGGGGTTGAATGCAGGCGGTTGGCATGATGCGGGTGATTACGACCTGCGCGTGGAATCGCAAATGGGCACCGTCTGGTTGCTCGCCAGCATGATTGAAGAGTTTGGTTTAAATCACGATACAACGCTTATCGACCAGCAGAAAAAATTGGTGGAGATTCACGTTGCGGATGGAAAAAATGATGCGCTGCAACAAATCGAACACGGTTTGCTGAGTGTGCTCGGCGGTTACAAATCCATGGGGCGTTTGTATCGCGGGATTATCGAACCAACCATCCGCCAGTATGTATTGCTCGGCGATGCGATGGTGCAAACCGATAACCTGCCTTATGACGCTTCGCTTCAAGATGGCGAAGTAAAAAATGGCAAATCAGGTACGGCCGATGACCGCTGGGTTTTTACTGAAAATAATCCCGAGCGCGAATTGTATGTGGCGGGCGGATTGGCCGCTGCTGCGCGGGTGCTAAAAACTTACAATCCGGAGATGGCGCAAGACGCGCTGGATGCGGCGGAAAATCTTTATCGCTTTGCCGCTGCAACTACCAAAAAAATGGACGTCAAAATTTATGCGCTGGCGGAATTAATCCTCGCCACCAATAAAGATGAATATCGCAAGGAATTGATTGGGTTGCAGGCCGAGGTGGTAAAAGACATCGCTGAGACCGGCTGGGCAATTGGCCGGGTTATGCCAGACATTAAAGACACACAATTCACCAACGCAATCAATAAAGCGGTTGAAACTTACCAGGCTGAAGTGCGCGAGCGCGCCAAGACCGAATCGCCCTACGGCGTTCCCTATAAACCCAATATTTGGGGCGCGGGTTGGAACATCCAGGAGTTCGGTGTTAAACAATATTTCTTCCACAAGGCCTGGCCACAATTCGCGGGCACAGAGTCTTACGTGAACGCGCTCAACTTTATTCTTGGGGTCCACCCGGGCGATAACACCCAGAGTTTTGCATCGGGTGTGGGGGCAAATTCGGCCACTGTGGCCTATGGGGTCAATCGCGCTGATTGGTCTTACATTCCCGGCGGGGTCATCTCGGGTACTGCCTTGATCCGCCCGGATTTGCCGGAACTAAAGATCTGGCCATTCTTCTGGCAGCAAACAGAATATGTGTTGGGCGGGGGTGAGGCCAACTATATGTTCCTGGCACTGGCGGTCGATAAGCTGAACAAATCAGGATCGAAAAACTGACATTGGATATCCTTGGCGCCAAAATCAATCTCCAGAGTATTTTGGCGCCTTATAACTCCCTCCCTAGTTGCGCTCCGCATTTAATAAGCCATAGTTATTTCCGACTCTCGCAAGGGGCGAGAAGTGTTTAGTTTTGTAAATGGCGTATTAATAATTTGTGGAAAATCGCTTATCTCGTTGAAAAGTATGGATATTTAATTTTGTTTCAAATCTACCCGCTGTTGACAACGTTGTCCACTGGGCTTATGTTGCCTGTCGACAACGTTGTCCATTTATGGTTCCACAATGTTGTGGGGGGCTGGTCAACATTAAAAATAGTTAGGGGATAGTCATGACAAATACACTAAGAGATGCAATCCGGCTGGTGAACCGCAAAGTGTTACTTTGTGGCTCGGCAGCAACCTTGGCGATGCTAGCGACGGGCGTGCAAGCGCAAGACGAAATCGAAGAAGTTATGGTGGAGGGCGTACGCGCTGCACAAGAAAGTGCCATCAATGCCAAGCGCAATGCTGCGTCGGTAGTAGACGGTATAGCCGCAGAAGACATCGGCAAGTTGCCGGACGTCACCGTTTCTGACTCCTTGCAGCGTATCCCCGGTATCCAAGTGGAGCGTACGGCAGGCGAGGGCGGACCGGTGCAAATCCGCGGCCTGAGCAACGTGGCGACCATGTTGAACGGCGAATCCTTCCTGAGTGCAACCACTATTGACACCTCCGGTGCTGACTTTGGCGATTTGCCATCGCAGCTGATGTCGGGCGCTGACGTGTATAAATCGGCCCGTGCCGACCTCGCCTCGCTGGCGATTGCCGGTACTATCGACTTGAAAACCCGCCGTCCATTCGACCTGGATTCAGGCTGGACTTTTGCTGGTGGCGCCGAAGTTGACCAGGGTTCAATTAGCAAAGAAGCCGATCCGATGATCAATGGTTTGATCGGTTGGAACAACGAAACTATCGGTTTTGTATTGAGTGCGGTGACTGCCGAGAAAAACCTGGCGACCGACTACAACGGTTACTTTGACACCTCTGAAAACGGCGGCATTGGTGCCACCAACAGCAACCATTCATGGAGCACACCCAAGCAAGACGCCGATGTCTATCACGTAGTGCCACAAGGTTTTGCCGCATTCCATAAAGAGGAAGAGCGTCAGC
>DATIDX010000393.1:0-12964 GCA_035456025.1 Cellvibrio sp.
ATTTGCCTACAACAACGTCGAACACGTCATTGTGGGGGCGCCGGAGGAACTTCCAAGCCTTGACGGCCATAAAAATCCGCCAGGAACTCAGCAAAAGTGTTATTGCTCAAAGCATTACGCATGTCGGCCATGATCCGCTGGTAGTAGCGCAGGTTATGAATAGTATTAAGTTGCGCACCCAACATCTCATTGCATTTATCCAGATGATGGAGGTAAGAGCGCGAGAAATTGTTGCAGGTGTAGCAATCGCATAACGGATCGAGTGGGCCAGTATCTTCGCGGTATTTAGCGTTGCGCAGTTTGATCACGCCTTCGCTGGTGAATAAATGACCATTGCGCGCATTGCGGGTTGGCATCACACAATCAAACATATCCACACCGCGACGCACACCCTCCACTAAATCCGCGGGCTTTCCAACACCCATTAAATAGCGCGGTTTGTGCTTGGGCATTTGCGGGGTAAGACTTTCGAGAATGCGCAGCATATCTTCTTTAGGTTCACCGACCGACAACCCACCAATTGCATATCCGTCAAAACCGATTTCAACCAACCCGGTAAGGGATTCCGTACGCAGATTTTCGTACATCCCGCCCTGCACAATTCCAAACAGCGCCGAAGGGTTATCGCCATGGGCGACTTTGGAACGCTTCGCCCAGCGCAAGGACAACTCCATCGAATCACGCGCCTCATGAATAGTCGCGGGGTAAGGCGTGCACTCGTCAAAAATCATGACAATGTCGGAGCCCAAGTCGCGTTGTACTTGCATGGATTCTTCTGGGCCCATAAACACTTTACTGCCGTTGATTGGCGACTTGAAAGTCACACCCTCTTCGGTGATTTTGCGCAACTTGCCGAGACTGAAAACTTGAAAGCCGCCTGAGTCCGTCAGGATGGGCCCTTTCCACTGCATAAAATCATGGAGGTCACCGTGGGCTTTTACGACTTCGGTACCGGGGCGCAGCATTAAGTGAAAGGTGTTACCAAGGATGATATGTGCACCTATGTCTTCCACATCGCGCGGAGTCATGCCCTTCACGGTGCCGTAGGTGCCGACGGGCATAAATGCCGGAGTCTCGACTGTGCCGCGCGGAAACTTCAACCGGCCACGACGCGCCCTGCCCGTCTGGCTATCTAATTCAAATTCCATAAAACATTGATTAGTCACAATCGTCTCTCTTGGCTCAGAAAAGTATTCAAGTGGAAATGTCCATTGACTGCCCCACAGGTTGCTGTGCGCCAGCAGGATTACAGGTGATAAACATGGCATCGCCGTAACTGAAGAAGCGGTACTGCTGTGCGATCGCTTCTTTATAAGCCGCCATGGTAAAACCATAACCGGCAAAGGCCGATACCAACATAATCAGCGTCGATTCAGGCAGATGGAAATTGGTCACTAACGCATCCACGACCTGGAACTGGTATCCGGGATAAATAAAAATATTGGTCTCCCCCTGATAGGGGTGGATAGCGCCTTTTTGTGCAGGATCAGCAAAACCCTGCGCGGCAGATTCCAGACTGCGCACGCTGGTAGTACCCACGGCGATAACACGCTTGCCCGCCGCCTTGGTCGCACGCACCAGCTCACATACTTCGGGTGATACATCCATAATTTCCGAGTGCATCTGGTGCTCGGCGATATTATCGACCCGCATATTCTGGAAAGTCCCCGCACCCACATGCAAGGTTACAAACGCGATATTCACTCCCTTCGCACGCAGCTGCTCCAGCATCAATTCATCAAAATGTAAGCCGGCAGTCGGCGCAGCAACCGCGCCCTGCTCCTTGCTATACACAGTTTGGTAGCGCTCGCGGTCGGCAGCAACATCTTCTCTATCTATATAAGGAGGGAGAGGCATATGACCGATGCGCTCCAGCACCACCAACGCTGGATCATCGCCAAGAAACGCCCACTCGAACAACGCATCGTGGCGAGCAACTAATTGCACCCGTGAGCCATCCTGCAACACTACTTGCGAATCCACCTTCGGCGCTTTGCTGGCGCGGGTATGGGCGAGCACACGGCGGCTATCCAACACCCGCTCCACCAGAATCTCCACGTTCCCACCCGATGTCTTCTGACCAAAGAGGCGCGCCGGAATCACACGAGTATTGTTAAACACCATCAAATCGCCCGGCTCGACCAGATTGAGCAGATCGGGAAATTGCCCGTGAGCAAGCTGTCCGGTCAGGCCATCCAATTGCAACAAACGACTACCCCGCCGCTGAGCGGCAGGTACACGGGCAATAAGGGAATCGGGCAACTCGTAAGAAAAATCCTGGCGGCGCATAACAGTCAGATAACTTGAATAAGATTGGCGTTAAAAAGGCCGGCAGGGTAACCCAATTTAGGGCAGTTGCAAAATCGAGCACAGCAGAAACAAAACGTAGGACAATAAAAAAGGGCTTACATTGCTGTAAGCCCTTTCGGATTTGGTGCCAGTGGTCGGACTCGAACCGACACGCTTTAAGGGCGCCGGATTTTGAATCCGGTGCGTCTACCAATTCCGCCACACTGGCGAGTGGTGCGCATTTTAATGATTTGAAGCCTGCTGTCAAACACTAATTACGAAAACTTTATAAAGCAGTACTTTGTCCGGCCAGGCAATTCAATTAACAGGCAATTAGCTCAATAAGTGGTTAATTATTTGATTGTTTGAGCTGGTTCTTGCAGAACACCTGCTGTGCTAAATCAGCAAACTCAGAGAAATGTAATGATACGTAATGGCGGCAATAGCGCGCTTTGTGATTAATGGCAATGGAAGCACGTACCGAGCCCGTACAAAACTGTGAGCTCACTCGACCGGAAGATCGCTGAACCCTATTTTGATCATGCATACGACCGAACAATTACATACTATTTCAACACTGATGTTTACAGCATTCTGTTTGGTGGAGAAGACACGAAGACTTACATCGACGAAATTAATACTTCTCTACCTGAGCCAGGAACCAAAGTTCTGATGCTTCCAGGTTTCCTAGGGAAAGCGATGAAGGCAAGAGCAAAACGACAATAACAAAGCGATGAACAAAAAGCCCGAGCGATCGGGCTTTCTACAATCACATCAAACGAATTACTTTAGCCTGTCATTTCACCTGCGGTTCCATCCACTCCGTTATATCTTTACTAAGATCCCCCAGACACTTACGTGTTGCTGAGCAGACGGTGGTGGTGGTTCCCAGATCCAGTACATTGGTCGAGGGAGTAAACTCATTCAGGGTCATGATGGCGCAGGTGTGTTTTGCGGTGACCATATCTGCGCCTTTTATTAAGGCGACGGTCACCTGGACTTTGGGCAAGGTGAGATCTTGTTTAACACCGAATTGGCGAGTTTTATCGCCCAGGACAAGCTGTTCAATATCGATTGCCAATACCGGGACTACCCCGTTGCGGATTTTATCGGCGGTACTTACCGGCTCAAGGCGGATGCCACCGCCGTGGGCGCGCTCTACGAGGCTGCTCACCAATACCTTATCTATCTCGCAAGGAAATTCTGCCTGTTTGTATTTATAGCCCTCAACGTTAAAGCCGATGTTTTGATTGAGATAGACCAGCGGTGCCTTGTCGTCCAGAGGGGCGGATTCAGCTGCAACTGTTAATGAGGATGCTAACACCGGAAGCAGTAGCGCGAGTTTTACGCGAGCCGGGGTTTTAAGCGAGAGTTTTGTCATTGGCAATTCCGTCAGTGATAGTTTCATAACCTTACCTATTATGGTTGTGACCGGGAGACACTCATCGATACGCATGAAGATGCGTGTGAGTTGACTATATTGCAAACGGCACTGGAAACACTGACCATCCGTAAACCTCGCCCTTACCTTTTACTTACCAATTTTTTATTCTTTAAAATCAATAAGATAGAATTTATTTAAATACGCTTGTCACTTGTATTCCACAGTCCGTATCCCGCAAAATTACACTTAAGATGCAGCTGCGCAGTACGCAGTAATCCAAGCAGGCTAATAAGAAAAACTTACCGAAAAGGTATACCCATGCTGATCACCACCGGTGCTTTACACCAATGAATGCCTATCAGGAAACCGGCTTTATGCTCGGCGAGGTCAAAGTCTCGCCCTCACATAACACCTTGTGGGCACGCGACCGGAGCATAAAGCTACAGCCCAAAGCCATGGCCGTGTTGCATTACCTCGCTCGTAACCAGAGCCGTGTGATTAGCAATGAAGAGCTGATCGAGCGCTTGTGGGAGGGGCGTGTCGTCACCCACGGATCAGTGCAAAAAAGTATCAACGCGTTACGCAGCGCCTGGAGCGAATTGGTTGGCGATCATGAGTTGATTGCCCATTATTCCAAACGGGGCTACCAACTTAGGCTAGAGCCCGAGTTCCTGACCAGCCCTTGTCCTGATGCGGAAATCACGACCGAGGCTCAGGAACCTGTGCCATCCGATAATATTACTCAAGGCATAACCAAGATTGCGGCGAACTCAAGCGCACTAGCAGAGCGCCACCCACCGGCAAAAATCTACAAGTGGCAGGCTGCCGTTTTAATCATTATTACGCTGGCGGTCGTGGCTACAATTTTTAACGCTGTTAACTGGAGTACCATTTACTTACCCAATAACCATAAAACAGTTTTCATTACCACCCAGGGTTATACCAACGAAACCGGGCATGAGCGCAGTGCAACTCCGCATCCGGATAATGAGCACATTGCTTACATACGCGAAAAATTAATTGCCAACCAACAAGCTGTGGGGAGTGAAACGAAAGGCGAAACGGAAAGTGAAATTGTGGTGCGGAATGCGGCAGGTAAAGATTGGCGAATCGCTAACAGCGATGGGGCTTGGTTTAAATTAGCATGGTCACCGGCAGGCAAGAATCTGGTTGCAATTGAAGTGAAACGTCGCGATGGCTTGCCGCTGGGTAGCCAGTTTTTCCAACCGTCCAATTTCCTTTATTCATTTCATATTTTCACATTGGAATTAGCCCAAGAACGATTATTGGAGAAGCAGCAACTCAGTCAATGGCAGGGTCATATTTTCAGCGTAACCTGGTGGGATGAAAACACATTGGAAATTGTGGCCAAGCAAGGGCCTAATTCAGGCAACGGCCGCTACCGCTATTCGATCCTTGATCAACAGCTAAAACTATTAGAAGAATTTGAAGGCGCCACTAATCCTATCGCCAGCTCCGTGCTTAATCAGAAAACCGCTATTGCCAGCCTGTATAAAAACAAAGTCCAGATTGATTTTTTGAACGCGCAGCAAGCGCCTGTGAGCCGCACCCGATTAGATGTCGCAGCAGCGGATATAAGTTGGATTCCCGATGGGAGCGGCGTTCTGGTATATGCCGAGGATGAACGTAAATTATTTGCCGTTTATCTGGACGGAAAACAAATAGCCATTCCACTGGCCGATAGCAAAGATAAAATTTTCTCGCGCCCGCACTACCGTGCAGATGGCAGCGGAATTTTTTACACGGAAGAAAAACGCAGCGCTAATATTTTATTAGCAGCGCAGGACGGAACAAAAACGCGCCTTACTGAAAATACTGATTACAATTACGCAGCCAGTTTTTCACCCGACGGTGGCAAAGTGGTCTACGCCTCGGTGCGCAATAACCAAATCCATTTATGGTTAGTTGAAAATGGATATGAACGCCAGCTCACCAGCCAAGCCGTGCCCAAAAAAGTCGATAGTATTATCTGGTCAGACGATGGCGAACACCTCGTCTTCAATGCAGACAACCAACTTTATCATGTCAATTTGCTTACTAGCGAAACGGAATTACTGATCGATGGCGCCGAAAAAATCGAGCCTGTAGCCTACCTTCCCTCAAGCAACCGAATTTTTGCGCTAAAACACAGTGGTGATGTGCGCAATTTATGGCGCATCCAAGGCGAGCAACAAAAACAACTCACCTTCGGTGCCGTGGGTTCGGCGGTAGCATACGGTGGCGACGTATATTTTCAATACGTCAGTGAAAATGGCCTTTGGGCATTACGCGGTAACAGCGACAGCTTGGAGCGGGTAACAGCAAAACTGGACGAATACAGCAAGTTGCTCGATGCCAACAATACCGGGATTTACTTTATAAATGGCGGTATTTGCCAGGAGTCCGACGTTTACTATCAAGATTACGCCGGCGCAAACACATCAGTTTT
The DNA here is from genome assembly GCA_035456025.1 of Cellvibrio sp. Taxonomy (GTDB): domain Bacteria; phylum Pseudomonadota; class Gammaproteobacteria; order Pseudomonadales; family Cellvibrionaceae; genus Cellvibrio. The sequence continues at coordinate 6,123 of DATIDX010000393.1, forward strand.
TTTAACGCAGCAAAACAGCGCTGTATCAACTACCTCATTTAAGGCCAATAAAGGCTTGTTACAAACTGAATGTTATTTGCCGGAGGCGAATATTGTATTGCTGAAATAAATTGTGAAGCTACAACCGCAGCCACGGCATTTGTCTAACGCGCAGCGTTTAATAACATTTCCAGCGCGAATATCACTGCTTGCCGCTGCACCTCCACCCTATCTCCGCCGAACCGTTTCAATGCAGTTGTGGTTTCTCCGCTAACCAACGCCAAGCCAAACCATACCGTACCCACAGGTTTTTCCGCAGTTCCGCCGCTTGGTCCTGCCACACCACTAATCGCGATGGCAACATCAGCGCCCGACAATGCAAGCGCTCCGCGCGCCATTTCAATTACGACAGCTTCGCTGACAGCACCTTCACGACTAAGAGTTGCGGCAGACACGCCGAGCAGTTTTTCTTTAGCTGCGTTGGCATAACTAACAATGCCATATTCAAACCAGGCCGAGCTGCCCGGGATCGCAGTGATAGCCGCAGCGACGCCACCGCCGGTACAGGATTCGGCGGTCGCGACGCGCCAGGCGCGCGCCAAAAGTCGTTCGCCAAGACCTTGGCTTAATTGCAATAAATGCTCATCCATTTTAGTGATCCGGATTTAGGTTTAGATGCTGCTAGTGTGCCGCCAATTGTGCACTGACACCAGCGCAGGAAACTTTTAACCGCACACGACCAAGCGATCTATAATCAAAACCATAACCATTGCGAGAGCTTGAGCGTGCAGACAATTCCGGGTTATCACATCAAAACACTGATTGGCGAAGGCGGTATGGCCAAGGTGTATTTAGCCGTACAAAAATCCCTTGATCGGCTGGTGGCGATTAAAGTATTGGATGCCAGTTTGAACAATGACCCTGTTATCCAGCAACAGTTTGAGCAGGAGTCCAGGTTGGTCGCGCATCTTAGCCATCCCAACATTATCCAGATTATTGATAAAGGCAATAGCGAACAACAACTGCCCTACTTTGTTATGCCCTATCTCAAAAGCGTTTCGCTTGAAACCGTGCTGCCACGCAAGGACATTAGCATCACACGCAAATTGGATATTGTAATCCAGTTGTGCGGCGCACTCGCCTACGCACACCGCAACGGCGTGGTACATCGCGATATCAAGCCAGCAAATATTTTGGTGGACTACGATGGCCGCGCTTATCTAGTGGATTTTGGTATTGCGGGTTACTTTACGGCCAATAAAAAAACCGATGGAGCTGGTGAAGTAAATAAAGAAATGATTATGGGCACAGGTGCTTATATGGCACCTGAGCAGCGCGAAGGAAATTCACATACTAACCGACAAAGTGATATCTATTCGCTCGGCGTACTTTTGCATGAACTAATTTTCGGGGTGGTGCCGGCGATGGCCAATGAGCAAACCTACACTATTAATTCAGCTGAAGATAAGTACGCTATCACCAGCTCGCTCCGCCCCTTAATCAACCGCTGCATAGAAGCTGCCCCCGATAAAAGACCGGCATCAGTAGATGAAATCCGCCAGCAGTTATTGTTGATTGCACAAGGGCGCCACCTCCACGTCAATCGTTGGGGCAATGAATCCACGCGCGATAATATTCCACCTAACTACACGCTGTTGGACGTATTGAAAGAGAATCCATTTGGTGCAACCTATTTGGTGAATGATCCCAATCGGCGGCGATTTTTGGTGATTAAAAAACAAAGTCTCGATCACCTGGGAAGCGCCCCGCAATACGCAGCGAAATTGACGCAAATACAGCATCCACACATTACGCGAATTTACGGCACAGGAAAAAATTCGCGCGTTTTTATTACCGCCATGGAATATTTACCCGGTGGCAACCTTAAAGAACGACTAACGCAAACCCTGAGTCTTGGTGAATACTTGACCATCGCCCAGCAGCTTTACAACGCCCTCGCCTGCGCACACTCATATGGAATCGTGCACGGTAACTTGCGCCCCGCCAATGTATTGTTTGCTGAGAAACACCAGTTGAAATTAAGTGACTTTGGTTTTCCTGCTCACAGTTATGGCGATGATGCCCATTGGTACCAACCACCTAAGGAACCTGTATCCGCCGCTGCCGATATCTACGCACTGGGGGCAATTTTATTTCAATTGATGACCGGCAGCTTGCCGACGGCAGAATACTGGGGCCTTAAAAACTCCTGGCGTTTACGCGCAGTGCCGAAGAAATTACGCAAACTGCTGTTGCAAATTATTCATGCCAATCCCCGCAAGCGCATCGCCAGCGCCGAGCTTGCCGGCGCTTCTTTTTCCCAGATTCAGGGCGACCAGAAAACCCAAGTATTGACAAAAGTGGTGGGCATCTAGGAATTCTCTGAAATAAAACTTCTCGCCATACCCGCTAACGCGAGTTTCCAGAAGAATCAATCAAATTAAAAGCTGGATACCTGCGTTCGCAGGTATGACGAATAAACTATAAAGCGCCATTTTGGTGCCAACCCGATCCCGATCATCCACTTGACTGAGCAATTGTGCAGCATAAAAACTATCTCGCTCGACCCATCTTTTATTAAACATTAATGACGGCCCTTAAAAACAGTTGCTGAACTTATATTAAGTAATGGCTATTCAATTAGTTAGCCAGTACCTGCTGGCTAAAACTAGAAAAATAATTCGTCTCTGCCGTCAAGTTTTTAAACGATTCAAGCGCTGGTACGAATCCTGCTGAATGCACTGCTATGACTCCCGCAAGAGGAGTACATCCATGATCGTAAAATCCATAGCAGAGGGCGTAGCGATGAGTACCAGTTTGAAAACATCTTTGAATGCGTGGCACCTGTGGGGGCTGGCAGTGGGATTGGTAATTTCCGGTGAATATTTTGGTTGGAGTTACGGGTGGGATAAAGCGGGGACGCTTGGCTTTTTAGTCACCACCATTGTTATCGCAATTATGTACACCACATTTATTTTCAGTTTTACCGAGTTGTCGACTGCTATTCCTCATGCCGGTGGCCCCTTCGCTTACGCGCGCCGCGCCTTCGGCCCCAAGACCGCATTTGTCGCAGGCTTTGCTACGCTGATTGAATTTGTCTTTGCACCGCCCGCGATTGCGATGGCAATCGGCGCTTACTTAAATGTGCAATTTCCCGAGGTAAATCCGAAAACCTTTGCGATCAGTGCCTACGCCATTTTTGTGGGATTAAACATAGTCGGCGTACGTATCGCGGCGACATTCGAATTGTTTGTGGTGATTCTGGCAATCTTTGAATTACTGGTTTTTATGGGCGTAGTAGCACCCGGTTTCTCAGTCGCAAATTTTGTCGCCAACGGCTGGGCGGGCGAAACCGAATTTAGCGCGGGTGCAATAGCGGGCATAGTCGCCGCAATTCCATTTGCCATCTGGTTTTTCCTGGCAATTGAAGGCGTGGCCATGGCCGCCGAAGAAGCCAAAGATCCGCGCCGGACGATCCCGCGCGCCTATATCGCCGGAATTTTAACGCTGGTCGTACTCGCCATGGGCGTGATGGTATTTGCCGGTGGCGTGGGCGATTGGCGCGCACTCTCCAATATTAATGACCCGCTACCGCAAGCAATGAAAGTTATCGTGGGGGAAGATAGCGGCTGGTTACACATGTTAGTGTGGATTGGTTTGTTCGGTTTGGTTGCATCCTTCCACGGCATTATCCTCGGTTATTCCCGGCAAATTTTTGCGCTGGCGCGCGCCGGTTATATGCCCACTTATTTTTCGGTAGTGAATGAAAAATTCAAAACACCGCACCGAGCAATTATCGCGGGTGCCGTGGTAGGTATCATCGCCATTATGAGCGACGACCTGCAATTTAATGGCATGACGCTCACCGCCAACTTAATCACCATGGCAGTGTTCGGTGCAATTGTGATGTACATAGTATCCATGATGAGTTTATTTGCGTTGCGCAAAAAAGAGCCGTTACTGGACCGCCCGTTTGTTGCCATCGCCTATCCCGCCTTTCCTGCCATTGCGTTGGTGCTGGCAGTAATCTGCTTACTCACCATGATCTATTTTAATCCGCAACTTGCGCTGTTATTTGCCGTGCTTATGGCGTTGGCATTTATCTATTTCATCATGACCCAAGGTAATCGCAATGCTGCAGCGGATAACGCAATTGCAACAACCGCGTAATAAACTCGATACCCTAAAATTAGCTGCTAGGCTTGAGTCATTAGACTCAAGCAATTGCATCTCCTTAAGGCAATAAAACTACTATGCGTTATAAACACACTCTAGGTGTACAAGCCTATGAGTTTTCCGATTTAAAAGAAGTGATGGCAAAAGCCTCGCCAGCACGTTCTGGCGATTATCTCGCGGGTGTCGCTGCTACAACTTATGTAGAGCGGATGGCCGCGCGCATGTGTTTGGCCGAGGTGCCGCTCAGCCAGTTTTTACAGGAGTTACTAATTCCCTACGAACACGATGAAGTTACACGGTTGATCATCGATACTCACAACAAAAAATCTTTTGCGGAAATCAGCCATTTAACCGTCGGCGATTTTCGCAATTGGCTGCTGTCTGATTTCGCCACCACCGAATCACTTACGCGCGTTGCGCGCGGCATCACACCGGAAATGGCCGCTGCGGTCAGCAAATTGATGCGCAACCAGGATTTAATCCTCGTCGCCAAAAAATGTTCGGTCATCACCCGCTTTCGCAATACTATTGGTCTACCCGGCCATATTTCGGCGCGCTTGCAACCCAATCACCCAACTGATGATCCTCGCGGTATAGCTGCATCGCTAATTGATGGTTTGCTGTACGGTTCCGGCGATGCAGTGATCGGCATTAATCCGGCAACCGATAATTTATCAGCCCTGATGGAGCTGTACCATTTGGTGGATGGCGTGATCCAGCAATTTGAGATTCCCACGCAGTCCTGCATTCTCACCCATGTCACCAACCAAATTCAGTTAATTGAAAAAGGCGCTCCGGTAGATCTGGTTTTCCAATCTATCGCGGGTACCGAATTGGCCAACAAAAGTTTCGGGATTGATATCGCCTTATTAGCCGAAGCGCGCGACGCAGCACTTTCACTTAAACGCGGCACCCTTGGCGATAACGTGATGTATTTTGAAACCGGCCAAGGTTCGGCACTGTCCGCAAATGCCAATCACGGTGTTGACCAACAAACCTGCGAAGCGCGCGCCTATGCGATAGCGCGGCATTTATCGCCGCTGCTCACCAATACAGTGGTGGGATTTATCGGCCCCGAATATTTATACGATGGCAAACAAATTATCCGCGCAGGATTAGAAGATCATTTCTGCGGAAAATTATTGGGCGTACCGCTTGGTTGCGATGTGTGCTACACCAATCATGCCGAAGCCGATCAGGATGATATGGACACACTGATGACTTTGCTCGCCAATGCGGGGCTGACATTTTTAATGGGCATTCCCGGCGCCGATGACATTATGCTGAATTACCAAACGACTTCATTTCACGACACACTTTATTTGCGCAAAATTCTCGGTTTGAAAGCCGCGCCGGAGTTTGAACAATGGCTCAAGAAAATGAACATCATGGATTCAATGGGGCAAGTGCGCCCGATCAACCACCAACACAAACTACTGCAACATTTTCCCAAGCTGATGCACTGACAAATATTCATATTGCCGATCCCTGGCAAGAGTTAAAACAATTCACCCAAGCGCGCATCGCGCTCGGGCGTACTGGCAGCAGCTTAACCACCAATGCCGTGCTCGATTTCAGTTGCGCCCACGCCATGGCACGCGATGCAGTGCATATCGCCTTGGATGTAAATTCACTCGCGCAGGATCTGCACGCCCTGGGTTTAAAAACACTGCAGGTGCATAGCCGTGCAACTGATCGCCACAGCTATTTATTGCGTCCGGATTTTGGACGGCGTCTGGATGATCGCAGTGTTGAGTTTTTGCAAGATTATTCCCGACAGCATCACGGCGAAAAACCTATCGATTTGTTGTTGGTCGTTGGCGACGGCCTTTCATCAATGGCGGTGACGCAACAGGCGGTGAAACTGATCGCTGAAATTCAGTTGCAACTACCCGCTCATTGGACGCTAGGCCCAATCGTAATTGCACAACAAGCGCGTGTCGCTCTGGGTGACGAGATCAATGAATTATTAAGTGCGCGCATGGTGGCAATTTTAATTGGTGAACGCCCTGGATTGAGCTCACCCGATAGCCTCGGTATTTACCTCACCTACAACGCCAGGGTCGGCCGAACCGATGCCGACCGCAATTGCATATCTAATGTGCGCCCGGGCGGTTTGAGCTACGCCACTGCGGCAAAAAAATTACTGTGGCTGGGTGAGGCGGCAATCCGCATGCAATGCTCGGGTGTTGCCTTAAAAGACGAAAGCGATACCGGTGGATTTATTGCACCCGCACCGACATCACTGCCAGGAAACGACTAACTCTCTTAAACCTCGCTTTACCCCCCGCCGAATTCTCAAACTGGTCATATAATTAGATTATTACATTTACCTATTGACAGCCCTTAACCTCAGCGTAAAATATAACCTATAAATATGATATATATAACAAACGAGAGAACACCCATGAAATACCACACATCCTCCAGATTCGTTCACACCAGCCTGTTTCTCGCCATTAGCCTGCTGATGCCGACAGTCCACGCCCAAGACAGCGAAAACGTTGAAGAAATAGTCATCACCGGCAAATTCCTCAAGAGCTTGCAGTCCGCTGCAGAAGTCAAACGCAATGCGGCCAGCGTAGTTGAGGCAATCTCCGCTGAAGATATCGGCCAATTGCCTGATGTTTCCATCAGCGACTCGTTAAAACGCCTGCCCGGCTTGGCGCAAGACCGCGACCGCGGCA
>DATIDX010000394.1:0-8187 GCA_035456025.1 Cellvibrio sp.
GATTGTAGAAACCTTAAGCTCCTTTACATGTAGTGACACCCAAGTATTCATTAAAGGCGATGTCAGTGTATTAGCTTAAAAAAATTAACTTAATTAAGTTTCTTGCAGTGGCTACTTATTGATAAAACTTAATTTCTGCGAGATTCAAATAGGCACCTTTATTGAATTGAACCCTTAACCATCGCGCACATGAGCAAACGATGCTAATCAGCAAACACTTCGACCCGATTATCGGAATCGACATCCACATACTGGTGATCCCACCAGCGGGACCTGTGCCTATTCCGCACCCGCATATCGCACTGGTGTTTGATCCGTTTGATTACGTCCCGTTTATTGGTGCTACCGTAAAAGTTGGTGGACTGCCGCGCTCAACCGCAGGCACGGCGGGCAAACCGATTCCGCATATTCCGATGGGTGGCCCTTTTGCAAAACCGCCCATGAATGAAAATGAAATCTTCATGGGCAGCGTCACTGTACTCGCCGACGGCGGCCCACTCAGTTACACCGCTGTGCCCTCACTGAGTTGTCACGACATCGGCCTCATCGCCCCGCCACGCAAAAAGAAACCAAAAAAATCCTTCGGTATGGTGCTGCCTACCAGTGTGGTGTTATCAATTCCACTCGGCATGCCGGTGATGGTCGGCGGTGCTCCCACTATCGATATGATGGGCCTCGCCATGATGGGCGGCTTTGCCGCTTTGGGCGGTGCATTTAAAAAATTGCGCCAGCTGCAACGGAAAAGTCCGCGCATTAGAAAAATGTCTGATGCGATTCATAACCGCGCCAAAAAAGCGATGGATAAATTGGGTGTGCCGCCCAATGTGCGCAACAAAGTTCACAAGGGTATTTGTACAGTGACCGGCCACCCGGTGGATGTCGCTACCGGAAAAATGTTTACCGACCACATCGATTTTTCCCTGCCAGGCCCACTGCCGCTGGTGTGGGAGCGCACCTGGTACAGCACTTCCGTTTACGATGGCCCACTCGGCCACGGCTGGCACCACAGCTACGATGTAAAACTCTGCGAAATGGATAACGCTGTCGCCGTGCGTTTGGCTGACGGCAGATCCGTTGCCTTTCCCGCGTTGAATATCGGCGAAACCTGTTTTGATCGCCAGGAGCGTTTGACTTTACTGCGCGACGAACAGGGCTATGCACTCGACACCAAGGAGCGCCAACGCTATCGCTTCACACCATTTCAGGGGCAACTCGACAATCAACTACTAACATCGCTGTCGCAAACTACGAGCGGTGCTTCAATACATTTTTATTACAATGAACAGGGTCAGTTAAACCAGATTATCGACAGCGGCGGCCGCTTGATTCGTCTCAGCTACACCGACGATAACCGCATCCACAAAATATTTTTACCTGAACCTGAATCCAATATAACGCGCAACCACACCAATCCCACACTATTCTGTGCAGTTGAACACCACTATCGCGATGGAATGCTCGTGCAAGTTGATGATGCACTCCAGCAACCTTTGCTTTACCACTACGACCATAAATTATTAATTAAAGAAACCTTCCGTAATGGCCTTAGTTTTTATTTTGAATACGATGGTCTAGATCACAACGCACGGTGTTTACGCACTTGGGGCGATGGTGGAGTTTATTATCGGGATATTCGTTACGACACAGCCAACGACATTACCTGGGTAAAAGATTCGCGCGGGAATGTAACGACTTATTACCACAACGGCGTATTGCCGCATCGGATTGTGGACCCGTTAAATTATGCGAGCCTGACGGAGTACAACGAGCACGCGCAGATTGTGCGCGAAGTGAATCCGCTCGGTAATGCCACGCTCTACGCCTATGACGAGCGCGGCAACCAAACCCAAATCACACGCCCCGATGGGTCGAGCATTACCTTGGTGTTTGATGAGAAAGACCAGCTAACTAAAGTTGTGGATTTAGCGGGCAATAGCTGGCGCTATCGCTATAACGGCTATGGAGAACTGATCGGCAAGATCGACCCACTTAATCATCAAGTCACTTACCTGCACGAAGGCGGCCTGTTGCGCACCATCACCGACAGCAACGGCGTGGAAGTGAATTTAGGCTACGACCAAAACGCCAATATCATCACCATCGCCGATGGTAAAAGCCCACAGGTCTCACAGCAGTACGATGCACAAGGTAATCTCTTAGTCATTAAAGACAGCCGCGGTAATCTCAAACGTTTTTACTACGACAAACTCAATCGAGTTGTCGGCCTTGATGAGCCCGATGGCAACCGCCGTTTGTTCCGCTACGACGCGGGTGACAATATCATCCATGCGAAAGATCAACAGTGCGACGTACATATGCAGTACGTCGGCATGGGCCGCTTAGCCTCGCGCACCCAAGCGGGCACCACCATTCAATTCCATTACGACAAAGAAGAACAGCTCACCGCCATCACCAACGAGCATGGCCGTGTGTATGAGTTTGGATGGGATGCGAATGAAGAGTTGATTCGCGAATCAGGCTTTGATGGATTAATCCGCGAATTTATCAAAGACCCTGCAGGTCGCACGACCCGTATTAATCGTCCCGACAATCGCTTCACCACCTTCACCTACGACAAGGTCGATCGCTTAACCCAAGTGCATCACAGCGATGGCAGTTTTGAAACGTTTAAATACCGCGAAGATGACGAGCTCCTTGAAGCGCGGAATGAATCCACGAGCTTACGTTGGGAATTAGATCCCCTCGGGCAGACTCTCAAAGAGTTTCAAGGCGACCACTGGGTCGCGTCGGAATACGACAACACCGGCTTACGCACTCGCATCACGTCATCACTGGGGCTTAATCAACGCATCACCCGCAACAAACACGGTGATGTATTAAAGATTGAAGCCAGCAGCAACCCTGAGCAGGAAAACCCCTTCCAAGCGCGCTTCCAGCGCGATCAGCAGGGGTTAGAGATTGAACGAAGTCTACCGGGCGGGATTCGCAGCCGTTGGAGCCGCGACAAATTAGGCCGCCCTACCAAGCATGAAATCTTCAACGGCAATAAAACCCAGAGTAGCCGTATCTATATCTGGGGCTTGAACGATCGCCTGTTAAAACTCATAGACTCGATGAACCGCGAAACCGTGCTCCAACACGATGCCTTAGGCAATCTGGTGTCGGCACGCTACAGCAATAACAGCTTCGAACTGCGTATGCCCGATGCTGTGGGCAACCTCTTCAAGACCACGCAAAAGAACGAGCGCGAATACGGCCCTGCAGGACAGCTGCTGGCGATCCATTCAAGCAAAGGCACGACCCACTACGAATACGATGCCGAAGGCAACTTGGTTCGTAAAATCGAACCCAACAACAAAATATGGCACTACCACTGGAATGGCGCTGGCCACATGGCCAAAGTCATTCGCCCCGATGGCCAAGAGATCCGCTTTGAGTACGATGCCTTAGGCAGACGTATTCAAAAAGTCGCCGGTAACAAAACCACCCTCTGGGTGTGGGACGGCAATAACCCGCTGCATGAATGGGTGGAGTACAAACAACCAGCCACGCAAACAATTAATGCCGCTAACGCCCGTCAGCAAGATGCCAATGCCGATAACGCCGCCATTGCGAGTCGCGATGCATTAAACACAGCGCTTGATCATCAAGGCCCACCGAGCGGCAAGCCTCGTTTCAACGAAGGCACCCAAGAACAACCGATTACCTGGCTCTTCGAACCCGACAGCTTCACGCCCATGGCGAAGCTTGTAGGCGATGAGCACTACTCGATTATCACTGACCACCTAGGCACCCCGAATACCGTTTTTGATAAAGACGGCAAGCAGGTCTGGTCAGCGGATATCAGCGTCTGGGGCGAGCTTAGAAACCTCCAAGGCGACAGAAACTTTTGCCCATTCCGCTACCCCGGTCAATACGAAGACACTGAGACAGGCCTTTATTACAACCGCTTCCGCTACTATGATCCGGAAGCAGGCCGCTATGTCAGTCAGGATCCGATTCGCTGGGTTGCTGGTATTGAGCTGTATAATTATGTAAATGACCCTTTATTTAATACTGATGAACTTGGCCTAATTCAAGGCGGTGCATACGGACAGGTAAGACTTGCTCACCGAGGTCTTGGTGGTGAAGTCCATCATATGCCAGCCAACGCTATAAACGGCCTTAGTCATTACAGTGGCCCTGCAATAATGATGGACACAGCAGACCACTGGAAAACCGCTAGCCATAGCCGTCAAGGTGCAGCAGCTAAGTTTTACAGACGACAACAGAAAAAATATATTGATAGAGGTCAATTTCACAAAGCAATGGAAATGGATATTGACGATATAAAAAGGAACTTTGGCACCAAATACGATAGTTCAATGAAACAAGCTATTGATTATGCGGAGAGCAAAGGTTACATCACCCGCGCGCAATCAAAGCGCCTCAAGAGAAAATGCACATGAGTAAAATAATATTTGATATATCACCATACAAAGGCGCTGACCCAATTTTTTTTGGTATGTCATCACAAGAGGTGGAAAGTATATTGGGTTCCCCAGAAGATAAATATATCGATTTCTTAGAGCGCAATGTTGAGATAAGAGATGACATATTTATCAAATACAATAAAAAAGGCCTAGTGAATGAAATAACATGTTCACCTGGAGTGGATGTTTTATTAAACGGGACAAACATATTTAAAAACAAAGAAGCCCTCTCTATCCTGGAGTCTTTAGACACACCAGAAGATTCAATGGGCTTTAAAACATTTTTTAAATTGGGCATCTCTTTAACTGGGTTTAGTAAAAAGAAAGAATCTAAGACTATTTCTGTTTTCTCCAAAGAAATGAAAAAATATTTTGAAGACTAAATAATTTAATCACCGACGCAAAGCCATTCAAACTAGTCGCCAAACTCGCTAGTTCTCGTGCAGCGGCGCTGGTTGCTTGAGAACCGGCGGCGGCTTGTGGCGATAGATCACTATTCGTGACGGCATGGTAGAAAACATCAAGATAAACCTCAGCGCATGAATATCAAACTCACTACGAGGCGATTTCACAATATATTTTGCCTCTCGATATAAAACGCTACCGATCGAAGAATATCTTCAACCCAAAAAACAACAAAACCCTGATCACTCAGGGCTTTGTCGTTTTTAACTAATTTAAAAAGTATTGATCAGAATGGAATATCATCATCAAACGAATCAAATCCCGCTGGCTGCTGCGGTGGGGTATTTTGTTGAGGCGCTGATTGTTGCGGTGCTCGTGCAGGCTGTTGATAACCGCCTTGATTATAGCCACCTTGCGCTGGGCCATTATTGTATTGCGGGGTCTGGTCAAAACTATTGGCGATAGCTGCTGCGCCCATCGCTGCGCCGCCACCCATGCCGGTATTTTCTCCACGACCATCGAGCATTTGCATTTCGCTGGCGACGATTTCAGTGGTGTAGCGGTCGGTGCCATCTTGCGCTTGCCATTTACGGGTGCGCAGTGCACCTTCGATGTAAACCTTGGAGCCTTTTTTCAGATACTCGCCGGCGATCTCGCCCAGGCGGTTAAAGAATACGACGCGGTGCCATTCGGTGCGCTCTTGCGGCTGGCCGGTGTTTTTGTCTTTCCAGGTTTCCGAAGTGGCTACGCTGACGTTGGTCACGGCACCACCAGAGGGCATGTATTTCACTTCGGGGTCTTGCCCGATATTGCCGATCAAAATTACTTTGTTAATTCCGCGTGCCATTTTGTATTCCTCTTGATTTATCGTGTATCCGTCTCCTGTGATCAAGACATAGACGGCATTCAAATTTCTGCTTCACCCCGTGCGGGGCCGAGCACTTTATCATTAACTTTCGCCATCTACGATAGCCGCCAGTTGTTTACGATTTACCCGGCGCTGGTCAACTTTGAGGTAGATAGTGTTTTCTGAAGCAACAATTATCGCCTCGGCCACACCGTCAACCGCGCGCAGCTTGTCGAGAATCGCTTGATGATCCTGTCCCCGCAGCGGAATCAACACACTGGCGAGGAAGTGCGGTGGTTTCATCGACCAGGCCACGGCCAGCCAAATCAGCACCAGTACCGCATTCAGCAGAAAAACCGCGTTGGCGCCCTGCTGCTGGAGCAACCATCCACCCAAAGCGCCGCCGCCAAAGACTCCCAGTACCTGACAGGTGGAATAGATACCCGTCGCCGTACCCTTGGCACCGGCGGGGGCAATCTTGCTCACCATCGAGGGCTGGGTCGCCTCCAATATATTGAAGGCGATAAAGAACACAAACAGCACCAGCAGCGCCAGCACGCGGTTAGCCCCGACTACCATCAATGCCAGCTCGGCGAGTAGCAACAAGCTGACGGCGATCAGGAACACAGTTTTAATCTTGCGGCGCTTTTCCGCGATAATCACAAACGGCAGCATCAGCACAAATGCGAAAGCCAGCAGCGGGAAATAGATCAAACCGTGGTATTCGCGATCTATATGAAGTTGGTCCTGCAGCATCAGTGGCAATACCACAAAACTCGACATAAGCACGAAATGCAGGACAAAAATACCGACATTTAAACGCAGCAATTGTGGATGCTTGAGTGTCGCTGCCAACAGCCCAGGCACCGCTACCGCCTCGCGTTTGGCGGTCGATTCCGCCACGTTGGGCACCAGCTTGAGCAGGATATAAATACCCACCAACCCCAGCGCCGCCGTCAGCCAGAAGATCGCGCTCACACCGCCCCATGCCGCGAGCAATGGACCAACCGTCATAGCGACTGAAAAGGAAACACCGATAGACGCACCAATCGTGGCCATCGCTTTGGTGCGGTTTTCATCAGAAGTGAGGTCGGTCAACAGCGCCATCACCACCGCCGAAATCGCCCCGCCGCCCTGCAGGAAGCGGCCGAAGATCAGGCCATAGACAGAATCGGCCAAAGCGGCGACCACACTGCCCAGCACAAAAATGATCAATCCCACCAGAATCAACGGCTTGCGCCCGATACGGTCGGACATCACCCCAAACGGAATCTGCAACAGCGCCTGGCTAAAACCATAGGCGCCCAGCGCCAAACCCAGCAAAAACGGACTGTGGTGCGCGTACTCGGCACCGTACAGCGCCAGCACCGGCAGCAGCATAAACAGGCCGAACATGCGGAAGGTGTAAAGCGCGGCCAGCGACATCACCACCTTGCGCTCGAAGGGGGCGGGGGTGGAAGCAGCAGTGACAGTAGAAACAGGTTCGTGCATGGCGAGCGGCCGTCGATAGAGTCAGAAATAGGAAGAAGTCAGCGGTAAAGCATCAATTATTAAAAGGGCGCCAGTGTACCAACTAGTCTCCCCGCCGACTTATAAATCCTGCGCAAGATTGCATTTATTCCGCACATCCATGTTTACCAACACTTACAGAAGAATGGCGCGCTACTGACATCTGCTGGCAATCTATTCACGTATAATCGCTCGTTTTGAATGACCATAGGCGGATTGCAGTAGATGGACAAAATTATTGTCAGGGGTGCGCGCACTCACAATCTCAAAAATATTGACCTTGATATCCCGCGCGACAAGCTCGTGGTTATCACCGGCCCGTCCGGCTCGGGCAAATCGTCACTGGCGTTCGATACGCTTTACGCCGAAGGTCAGCGCCGCTACGTGGAATCGCTCTCTACTTACGCGCGCCAGTTCTTATCCATGATGGACAAGCCCGATGTCGATCACGTGGAGGGCCTCAGCCCCGCCATCTCCATCGAGCAAAAATCCACTTCGCACAACCCGCGCTCCACCGTGGGCACCATCACCGAAATCTACGACTACCTGCGCCTGCTCTACGCCCGCGTGGGTGAACCGCGCTGCCCCGAACACGGCGCGCCGCTGACCGCGCAGACTATTAGCGAGATGGTCGACACCACCCTCGCCCTGCCCGAAGGCACCAAGCTGATGCTGTTGGCACCGGTGATCCGCGACCGCAAAGGCGAGCATTTACATGTATTTGAGCAGCTCAAGCGCGACGGTTTTATCCGGGCGCGCATTGATGGCATTCTCTGCGATCTGGACGATACGCCCAAACTCGACAAGAAAAAGAAACATACAGTCGAAGTCGTGATTGACCGCTTTAAAGTCCGCGATGACTTGAAGCTGCGCCTGTCGGAATCCTTTGAAACCGCGCTGAACTTATCCGAAGGCATCGCCTGCATTAACTATATGGATGGCGAAGCGCCCGACCGCCTCTTCTCCTCCAAACACGCCTGCCCGATTTGCGAT
>DATIDX010000395.1:0-12040 GCA_035456025.1 Cellvibrio sp.
AAATTTTACGAAATATTTACAGTCAGCTTTTATAGTAATAATGAGCAATCGACAGGTTGATTGCCGCAACATCAATATTCAATATGAGCGCAAATTGTTAAGTAAATTATACTCTTGCTATGTTGGACAACATTCTATGACTTATTTTGTGCCAAGTACGTTAATAATTCGTAAAGCCTTTTATTCCAAAAGCCGATGATTGATCACTTTTCGAGCGAGATCACATTCGCGCGAGATCACATTCGCGCGCTGACTAGGCGCCCCTAACGACACAATTGAAATTTACAGGAGACCAGCTGCATAGTTCTGATAGGTTATGCGGTCAGATTAATGCCATTAATCGGGAAAAATTAAGGACGAGGGCGAAATTTGTAATAAAAACATTACGTTAGTACAAAAAAGGCCGGAAACAGATTAACGCCTCCAGCCTTCTACACAAAATTTAAAGGCTACTTTTCAACAAAAGCACGCTCTATTACATAATCGCCCGCGATACCTATTCTTGGCGAAACCTTCAGTCCGCGTGCATCCAAAATTTTGCAAGTATCATCTAGCATGCCAGGACTCCCGCACAACATAGCCCGATCCGTTTCAGGATTGAGGGGCGGCAGACCAATATCACTAAGCAATTTGCCATTTTCCAACAAATCAGTCAGCCGCCCTTGATTCTCAAAAGGCTCACGCGTCACGGTAGGGTAATAGATTAATTTTGCTTTTACATCGTCACCCAGAAACTCATTGTTTAACAAATCTTTGGTAATGAAGTCGCGATAGGCCAAGTCATCAACTTTACGGACACCATGAACAACAATTACCTTTTCAAATTTTTCGTAGGTCTCGGGATCTTGGATCAGACTGATAAAAGGGGCCAAGCCAGTACCAGTAGATAACAGAAATAAATTTTTTCCAGGATTCAGATCCGACAATAACAATGTGCCCGTGGGTTTACGTCCCACTAAAATGGAATCGCCAACTTTGATGTGCTGCAAATGAGATGTCAGCGGCCCATTAGGAACCTTAATGCTGAAGAACTCCAAATGCTCCTCATAATTAGGACTTGCAATACTGTAAGCACGCAAAAGAGGCTTATCATTTACCGTTAATCCGATCATCACAAACTGCCCGTTTTCAAAGCGAAAAGACTCATCACGAGTAGTTGTAAAGCTGAATAGACTGTCATTCCAATGTGTTACTGATAATACTTTTTGCGTATTAAATGCACTCATGGTCAAAATGTTCCTTGATTAATTAGCGTTGTTGAAGAGCGCTGTTCAGCGCTGGCAATGCAGTAAACAAATCAGCGACCAACCCATAGTCGGCATGCTTGAAAATCGGAGCGTCAGGATCATGATTGATGGCAACAATTATTTTGCTGTCTTTAATCCCTGCAAGATGTTGCATTGCCCCGGAGATGCCTACTGCGATGTACAGCTCAGGTGCGATAATCGTACCCGTCTGCCCAACCTGCATATCGTTAGCGGCAAAACCGGCATCCACACATGCGCGAGTGGCCCCAACAGCTGCCTCCAAGTGCTCAGCTATCGGATTCAACAATTCATCGAATTGCTCACCCAAACTGCGGCCACCGGCAATAACCACACGGGCAGAGTTTAATTCAGGACGGTCGGAATGGTTGAGTGCTTCACTAACCCACCGACTAATGCCACGTGAGGGCGGGACATTTACCTCAACTATTTCGGCGCTACCACCCGTCGCTGCTGCACGAAATGCCGTCGCCCGCACTGTTACAATTTGTACCGACTCGCCGCTATGGACTGTTGACAAAATATTTCCGGCGTAACCGGGGCGAACATAGGTTGACGGAGCTTGTATCTCGACAACATCAGTAACAGGTGCAATGTCCAGACGCGCTGCAACACCGGGCAGAAGGCTTTTGCCAAAAACACTATGCGCGCTCAGGATAACGCTGTACTCGCCTGCGATAGTTAAAGCCAGATCAAGGACATCCTCTACCAATGGATGTTGCAGATGCGCAGCCTGAGCCACAAGCACACGGCGGACACCAGTTAATTGAGCAGCTTGTGATGCTGCGGAATCTACGCGATCCCCATACACAAGCAGATCAATCGGGAGCTGCCAAGCAGCTGCGGCAGCAACAGCTTGCAAGGTTGATGGCCTCAACGCTTTACCGTCCTGCTCTGCAAATACTAATACACTCATACCAGCACCTCCGCTTGACGCAACTTTTCAACTAACTCTTCTACGCTGGACAACTGAACTGCCCCTGGTTTCTGCGGTGGCTCGCTTGCCTTAACGACATTAAAGCGAGGCGATAAATCAACATTAAGATCACTAACTGCCAGTGACTCAATTGGTTTTTTCTTAGCCATCATCAAATTGGGCAACTTGAGGAAGCGAGGCTCGTTCAGGCGCAGATCAGAAGTGACTACTGCCGGCAATTTCAGCGAAATCGTTTGAGTTCCCTTATCCACTTCGCGGATTACTTCAACCTGGCCATCCTTCAGCGCGATACCGGAGGCAAAAGTGCCCAAACCTACACCTAATAAAGCAGCGAGCATCGAGCCGGTTTGGCCGTAATCTTCACCGACAGCTTGTTTGCCCAAGAAGATCAGTCCTGGTTGTTCGCGGACCACCACTTCTTTTAATAGCTTTGCAACACTTAATGGCTGCAAAGCAACATCGGTTTCAATCAATAATGCGCGATCGGCTCCCAGTGCATAAGCGTGGCGCAAGCTGTCTTTGGCCTCTGCCCCGCCGATCGCTACCGCTAGAATTTCTGTAACTTGCCCGCGCTCTTTCAAGCGCACAGCTTCCTCCAGTGAAATCTCATCGAATGGGTTGATAGCTTTTTTTACATGCGCTGTATCAACCTGCCCTGTAGCTGCATCTATATTGGGTTTCACATTGTGATCTATTGTGTGTTTAACCGCGACAAGAACCTTCACCGTAAGCCTCCGCAACATATGTCCGACATTGAACTTGATGATCATTCTACTAAGCGGTAGTATATTTGTTAAATTAATAATTTATATTTTATATATTCACAAAACAGATATGAGATATACATTACGCCAACTAGAGATATTCGTTGCCATCGCTCGCTCGGGAAACGTTTCTCGCGCTGCAGAATGGGTATCATTATCCCAATCAGCAGCTAGCACGGCGCTGGCTGAATTGGAAAGGCAATTTGACTGCCAACTCTTTGATCGCAACGGCAAAGTCCTAAAGCTCAACGCTTTAGGGAAAACCCTGCTCCCCATTGCCAGCGGGCTATTAGTGCAAGCCAACGAGATTGAACTGCTGCTTGAGGGCAAATCCGCTCTAGGCGATCTCAACGTCGGAGCAACGCTGACTATAGGTAATTACCTGGCAATCATGATCATCAGCGAATTTATGCAGCATCATGTTGATTGCCATATCTCTCTGCAAGTAAAAAACACCAACACCATTCTGCAGCAAGTCGCAGGATATGAATTGGATCTGGGGCTTATTGAAGGGAGTTGTCATCATCCTGACCTGATTGCAGAACCCTGGATAGATGATGAGCTTGCCGTGTTTTGTACCCCATCTCATCCATTGGCACGATCGAACCCTGCAACAATGGATGATCTCATGGCGGCAACCTGGATTTTGCGCGAGCAAGGCTCGGGAACACGCGAGACCTTCGACCAGGCGATGCGCCATCACCTGACCGGACTAAATGTGCGCTTAGAACTTGAGCACACAGAAGCGATCAAGCGTGCAGTAGAATCCGGGCTCGGTGTTGGGTGTATTTCCCGCTTAGCACTTCGAGATGCGTTTCGGCGAGGCAGCCTGGTAGAAATCAAGACGCCCATGCTGGATTTGCGCCGACAATTTATGTTTGTGTGGCATAAAAACCGCTACCAAACCCCTGCGGTAATTGCGTTCCTCAATTATTGCCGAAAGCTCACTGTGAACCTGAAACGCAGCGATGATATCAACCTACCCAATATTGCCTGAGCCAGTTATGACCCAACGCGATCAAATGAATTATGACGTAGTAATTGTAGGTGCCGGCCCCGCTGGACTAGCGGCGGCCATTCGCCTAAAACAGCTAGCGAAGGAGCAATCGCGCGACATCAGCGTATGTGTACTCGAAAAAGCAGCCGAAGTCGGCGCCCATATACTTTCGGGAGCGGTGATTGACCCTATCGCCCTTACCGAATTAATTCCCGACTGGAAAAGCAAAGGCGCACCACTGAAGACCGAAGTAAAGCAAGATCAATTTTTGTGGCTAACCGAAAACAATAAATATGCATTTCCGGCGTTTACTATGCCGCCGATGATGAACAACCACGGCAACTACATTATCAGCCTTAGCCAATTGTGCCGCTGGCTAGCCACTCAGGCTGAAGAATTGGGTGTTGATTTATTCCCTGGATTTAACGGCAGCGAAATACTTTATGCGGACGACGGTAGTGTAAAAGGCATAGCCACTGGAGATATGGGCGTAGCTCGCGACGGCAGCCATAAAAATACTTTCTCGGCCGGCATTGAACTCCTCGCGCGCTATACATTGATCGCCGAAGGTGCACGTGGCTCACTCGCCAAGTCATTGGAAAAACAATTTAATTTGCGCGCAAATGCAGAGCCGCAAAAGTATGGACTTGGATTCAAAGAGATCTGGAAAATTGATCCGAGTTTGCACAAGCAAGGCTCAGTATTGCACACACAGGGATGGCCTTTAGACAATCACACAGGAGGGGGTGGATTTCTTTATCACATCGAAGACAACAAAATCGCTGTAGGGTTTGTGGTGCATTTGAATTATCAAAACCCGTATTTAAATCCGTTCGAGGAATTTCAGCGATTTAAAACTCACCCGGCAATTCGACCATTATTTAACAATGCACAGCGCCTTGCTTACGGGGCGCGGACGATAAACGAAGGAGGTGTTCAATCGCTACCCGAGCTTATTTTTCCTGGCGGAGCCTTGATAGGCTGCTCCGCCGGATTTGTGAATGTGCCAAAGATTAAAGGTTCTCACAATGCAATGAAATCAGGCATGCTCGCCGCCGAAGCCATTGCAGATGCTCTCGCCAACGAAAAGCAGGAGCGCCTGTTGAGTGCTTACCCAGAAAAAATTCGTGCTTCATGGTTGTGGCGGGACTTGTACGCTGTACGCAATATTAAACCTGCGCTTTCTGCGTTGGGAAATATTGGAGGAACAATATATGGCGGAATTGATATGTGGATGCATTCAATGGGCATCAATCTGCCCTGGACGCTTAAACATAAACGTGCAGATCACGAAACCTTAATACCCGCCAAAGAAGCAATACCTATTAATTATCCTACCCCGGATGGAAAAATTACTTTTGATCGATTGGCCTCCATTTATTTGGCCAACATTGACCATGACGAAAACCAACCGATACATTTAACACTGGCAAACGCGAAAATACCGATTGAAACCAACCTTGCAGTCTATGCAGCACCAGAGCAGCGCTATTGCCCAGCAGGGGTTTATGAAATTATCCAAAAAGATAATATTAATAAATTGCAAATCAATGCTGCTAACTGTGTTCATTGCAAAGCTTGCGACATTAAAGATCCAACGCAAAACATTACTTGGATTCCACCACAAGGTGGCAGCGGCCCCTATTACGAGGCGATGTAACTCACATTAACAACAATTAAAATTCATCTGCATAACAAACCCCGGTGCCACCCAAACCACAATAACCACCGGGATTTTTGTGCAGATATTGTTGATGATAAGTTTCTGCGTAATAAAACTCGGTAGCCGGAATAATTTCCGTAGTGATCTCACCCATATTTTTTTCATTTAATGCCATTTGGTAAGCAGCGCGGGTTTGCTCCGCAAGGCCTCGCTGCACCTCGTTTAAATAATAAATACCTGAGCGATATTGTGTCCCGCGGTCGTTCCCCTGTCGCATTCCCTGGGTGGGATTATGTGATTCCCAAAACACTTTTAACAGTTGTCCGAGAGAGGTTTCCTTAGGGTCAAACACCACAAGGACAACTTCATTGTGCCCGGTTAGTCCACTGCAAACCTCTTCATAGGTAGGGTTCGGCGTGTAACCAGCCGCATAACCAACAGCTGTAGTGTACACACCAGGCTGCTGCCAGAATTTCCGCTCTGCCCCCCAAAAACAGCCAAGGCCAAAAATAATTTGATCATGCCCCTCAGGAAAAGGTGGTTTGATTGGCACTGATTTTATTGCATGCCGATTATCGACCAGCATAGTTTCTACCCTACCCTTGAGCGCTTGTTCAGGCGCCGGCATTTGGAGTTTCGTTGAGAAAATCATAATTGGCTCTCCTATCATTACAAACAAAATAGCCTTTGCAAGCCAAATGGTCATTTTAAAAATGACCGCTACAAAACTCGCTGATACAAATAAAAACGGTGCCCTCGGGCACCGTTCAGGTTAAAACCAGCGACTCATATTGAGCCGTTCCCACCAAGTCATCAACAGCCGATCAACTGCTGCCTGGGCAGCAAAACCAAGCTTTTCAGACAGGGTTTTCTTGTGGGTAAATTCGACTTCATAAATATCAGCAGTTTCAGTCTGGGCAAACAAATATTCATCACTGGTCAGTAGCTCATCAATCAAATTAACGTCCTTGGCGCGACGACCAAACCAGACCTCGCCTGTAGCGACTTTAACCACATCAACCTGCGGACGGTGTTCACTAACAAACTCTTTAAATAACACGTGGGTATCTTCTAGCTCTTCTACAAATTTTGCACGACCCTTTTCAGTGTTTTCACCAAACATGGTCACTGTGCGCTTGTATTCTCCCGCGGTGAACATTTCATAATCTATATCATTCTTCTTGAGTAATTTATGAAAGTTAGGCAATTGCGCCACAACACCAATCGAACCCAGGATTGCAAAAGGGGCTGCCACAATTTTATTCGCAACGCAGGCCATCATATAGCCGCCGCTTGCAGCAACTTTATCAACACACACTGTGAGCGGAATATTTTTATTGGTGATACGCGCAAGTTGGCTAGAAGCCAAACCATAACTGTGTACCATGCCGCCGCCGCTTTCGACTTTTACCACAACTTCATCGGATGGTTTAGCGAGGGTTAATACGGTACTGATTTCCTCTCGCAGTGAATCAACAGCGGACGCCTTGATATCACCATAGAAATCAAGAACAAACACTTTTTTCTTTTCGACGATTGTAGATTCACCATCCTCTGGCTTGCCACGTGCGGCTTCTTTAGCCGCTTTTTTCTTTTGCGCTTTTTCTTCTTTTATACGTTTCTTTTCGGACTTTTCGTATTCTTTGTATTCGTCATCATCCAGCATTGCATCGCGCAGCGAATCGCGCAGGTGATCAAATTTTTCATTGAGTTTGGTCACTTCGATGTGGCCTTTATCAGACTTTTTATTGCGCCCGCCCATAGATACAGCAACTGCAACCACAACAAGCACAGCCGCAACAAAGGTAATCGTTTTGGCAAGAAACAAACCGTATTCCACTAAAAATTCCAAAGGGTAAACTCCGCACTACTTTTAATTAAATGAATGACTATCTAAATTCTTCCACTGCATCGCGCGCGACTGCATTAATCGGGCGTGCAACTAAACCGGTGTTGGACAGGCTGATTTCGAACAAAGCACCATCCTTCATAGGTAGATAAGTGGCTGAACCGTAAACAGCATCAACTACTGGCACCCAGTCAGGGTGTAAGTTGAAAATCTTCCAGACATCAACACCATACAAACTGCTATTTACCGCATGGGCGGTACGCTTGGCGGTAGTTTCCTGCTCTATGTCGTAGTAACGACCACTCAGACGTTCGAGCCTGAATGCAGGCTTGATACCAAAGCTCGCAAGGTAACCTTGCCATTTGACAATACGCGCGTCCAACTGCCATTGATCGCCGCGCAATTCAACGCGCTGCTCTTTGCCATCTTTATCGGCAAGCACCGCAAAGTAATGCTGGTCTTCTATCTTGTCAAAGTTAATGGTGGCTACTACCTGTTCTTGCAACACTTGCTTGTAGCTATACACATCAAATGCCACCAGGGCTACCAATGCACCAGCTGCAAGCAATGCCAATCCGAACAAACCGCGACAAAAACCGATAAACCAGGAGTTTTGCCACAAAATACGTATGGCTTTGTAGGCGATAAAAGCTGCGATAAGGCAAATAAAAACCGCCAATAAGGTAAAAATCATAAATTTCCTACCTGTGTTAAGAGCTTGTTATTGTTTATGGTGATGGTTGATTTGATGCATCTGCTCTACATAGTGAGCGATCAATTGCCCCGCTACAGTAGCTTTTGCTGGCACCTGAGGCAACTGATCGTAGCGGAACCATTTCGCATCCACAATTTCGACAGGATCAATGCTGATCTCGCCGGCTTCATATTCCGCGAAAAATCCCAGCATTAATTGGTTGGGGAATGGCCAAGGTTGGCTGCGAAAATAATTAAGTTTTCCAACGCTTACCCCCACCTCCTCCATTACTTCACGCCGCACACACTCCTCAACACTCTCGCCCGCCTCTACGAATCCGGCCAGGGTTGTGTACATCACACGCGATGCACGATGGTGATGGGCCAATAACAACTCTTTGCCCCGGGTAACCAGCACAATCATGCACGGAGAAATACGCGGGTAAAAACGCAGCTCACAACTTCGACAAACTTTAGCTCCATCTATATTGTCTTGTGTCGTTGGCTTACCGCAACGGCCGCAAAAACGATGATCATAAAACCACTGCGCGATCTGCAACGCACGACCGGCCAATTGAAAACCTTCGGTGGGAAGCAACTCCAACTGGGAACGCAAACCCGCCCATTGGTAATTCGCAGGAACCTCGCCAAATTCCAGCACCCTCACCCAAAGGTCAGCACCCCTCAACACACCCAAATAATGTTCGCTGGTAATTGGCAAATCCAAAACACGCGCATCAGCATCACTAGTGATCAGCAAGTGCCCGCCACTATCGCAAAGTAATTGATCGCATTTATGAAGTGCCGATGCTGCAACAATAATAAAATGCCGGTTGCATGAATCAACCGGCACTACAGAGGGGTGGAACTCAAACGAAGTCAAATCAAAAGCAAACGACATAATTACAGGTTATACCCCAACGCCTGCAAACTTTCCTCGGCGATTTGCAACACACTGGTGTCCGCATTTTTGTCCAGTTTGATTGCATCAAGATAATATTCAAGACTGATCACAGCGTCGGCAAAAGTTTCAAGTAAATGCTGAACTGCTGGATGCTGGTCGGAAGCGAGCAAGTCATCGTCCACAAAGCGCATACAACCCGCCAGTACATTAGCTGCGCGCGGCAGCCCCAACAAAAACATCCCACCGCGCACTGAATCCAGAATACCGCTGATATTACGGATGTGCCCCTTGTCGTAATTGGATTCGGCAAAAGCAGTAAGTGCGCGTTTGACCATCGCCAAACCAGCTTCCGCTTCGTCGATCACGATTTTTTCCGCTTCAGCAATTTGATTATTTGCCATAGCGGCATCGCGAGACAATGAGTTAATTTGCGCTAGCTTCTCATCGGAAAGGTTGGCGTTGTTTAAGCCAGCAATGGTGCTTTCAACATATAAGAGTGTGTCCGCAACTACCAGCAACTCGTCGGGTGTAACCGGGCTGTGATTTGCCTGCCAAACTGCGATTTTTTCGATTTCCTGCTTGAGGCTGTTGCTCGGCGCAACCAAACCGACAATCGATAAAATATCGGCAACTTTTTTCAACGTCTCCAATAACTCTGGTGACTCGCTTAACAGCTCTGCGCCACCTTGTGCTGCACGCTCAAGAATATTTTTGGTGCCATGTAGCTCATCAGTCAACACAGCGACCATGGAGCTGATGGTATTGGCGCTGGGTCCGTTGAGAAACTCCATCTCGCGTGCGAGTTCCGCCTCGGTATAGCTGAGCGGTTGGACACCGTAAGCAGACAGGACCGCTTTAGGTACATCTTGTTCAGAATGCGAGAGCGCCAACAAATAGAGCAGCTCTTTTTGCAAGGTTGCATCAACTTCGCGCGACAGCACAGCGCTGCCTTCGAATTGAAAGCGTTTTATCTCGCGCTCAATTGCACTAAGTAACATTTTGCGGCTCTTGGTAAGCCGCATATTTTTTTCTGCAATTGCAGTTAACACTGCACCGCTCAACCACCAAAAATTACTCAGCGGAGTACCGGCAGCTGCGGCTTCAAGACGCTGCAATGCGCGCGTCATCATGCCCAGTGAGGCCTTTGGTTGGACATGTTTCAACACATTTAACAAAGCAGTTTGATACATATGGCGCAGGCGACGCACCAATACACTTAGCTCTTCGGGAAGCTGCTGGCGCGGTGCCGTCAGTGGGCGATTGGCTTTTACCAGCGGCAGTGGGTAAAAGTAGCTTTCAGGCAGCAATGTCGCTTTGCGGGCCAAACGCAGCTCATTGATGTGCGGGATTAATAGCATCGCCATACTGCGTGCAGTCTGCGTACAGTATTCGAGGTAGCGCGGCAGAACGAAAAAACTCGACGTCAATAGTTCGAGTTTTGCGTCCGTTTTTTCATCGTCCCCGAGGGTGATGTCAGTGATATGGACCACCAGCTCATCGGCCAGCAAATCCACGCCTTTCAGTTGGATCAAACTAAGGATTCCGCGAATCTGTTTAATGCCATCAATACAGTTTTGTAAGAGCTCGCCGTTGTTGCGATCCTGCGAAAATTGCTCTAGCCGTATGGCGGATTGCTCAATGGTGGCGACCAGCTCATCCTGGACCATCTTGAGGGAAGCGAGATTTAAAGTTTCTGTTGTGCTCACAATAACATCCTGGCGTTTTGTCTCTTATCGGGTCGGAGTCAGGTACACGTCGCGCGTGCCCTGCCAAGTATTCAAGTCACATTGACTCTATACCATGTTTGGCGGTATTTCATTGCCAGCGCATAAATAAGCGGGAGTATGCCAAACATCTCTCACTTGTTTATTTTTTCCACTTGGCCGCTGCACCAGCCTTATTGGCGCAGCCAGACACAATTGTCGCCGCTACTTTTGGCGATAACAGCGAGCTTCTGCTCATGTAATTCGAGCTCTTCCAGACTGGCAGCTATGACTGGAAGGGGCTTGCGGTTACCAGGCAACCGGCGAATTTCGCTTTGGCTGCCACCCTCTTCATTTTTGGACTGGTTGCCACCGAGCGATAGGGTTGTCTGTCCGCCGGTCATCAACAGATAAACGTCGGCAAGAATCTCGGCATCAAGCAATGCGCCGTGTAATTCACGCTGGGAGTTATCGACCCCGTAGCGTTTACAGAGGGCGTCGAGATTGTTCTTTTGCCCTGGATGCTTGGCACGCGCCATTAACAGGGTGTCGATTACATGGCAGCGATCGCTAATACTGCCAAAACCAGGGCGCAGCATGTTCATCTCGTGGTTGATAAAACCTATATCGAACGCCGCATTGTGGATGATCAACTCGGCATCGCCGACAAATTGCAAAAACTCGTCGGCAATACGGGCAAAGACCGGTTTGTCTTCCAGCATTGCGTTGCTGATACCGTGTACCGCCTGAGCACCGGCGTCAATTTCGCGCTCGGGCTTAATATATTGATGGTAGTGACGACCAGTCAGGCGGCGGTTGACTAACTCAACACAACCGATTTCGATAATCCGGTGCCCTTGGGAGGTTTCAAGGCCCGTGGTTTCAGTGTCTAAAACGATTTGACGCATTTTTTAGCTCTTCGACATTAAATCTTGTTGTGCATCTGGGTTGGTGATAACAACAGGCGGAACGGCGATCGCAAACCAGGTGCCGGACCGAGGATTCTCGTCACGGCCAAACCGGGGAGCGGACGATATCCTTGCCAACTGGGCTTGATCGGCGTGAGCGGGATATGATCCTTACGTGCCACCACCATATAGAATCCACCCCATGGCAAATGCAGCCTTTTACCCCAGCGTTCAACCCATTGCAAATGTTTAATCGCGTTTTCCTGCGGCAGTGGCGGGCGGAAAAAGCCTTTGTAAACCGCGATAGGCTCCATATCCACAAGCTTTAACCAATCCATCAACCGCCCCAGTCGCAAG
>DATIDX010000396.1:0-2755 GCA_035456025.1 Cellvibrio sp.
ATTTGCCGTCACTCTATGTACATGCTGCCTTGCTTGAACAAGCAATTTTTAATGTGATTGATAATGCAATCAAGTTTTCCCCAGTAGATGAAAGCATTGATATTCATTGCACAAAAGAAAATGACAAAATAGTCATTACCATCTGCGACCAAGGGACAGGTATTCCTGAGGAAGAGCGGGAAAAAGTATTCGAGCGGTTTCACACCGCAGAAAAAGGTGATCGGCGCCGTTCGGGCAGCGGTCTAGGGCTAACGATTTGCCAGGGAATGATCATGGCCCATGGCGGCAGCGTCAGTATCCATAGCAACCCGAAACGCCAGTGGGATACGGTCAACCCCGGCTGCTGCGTAAGGATCGAACTTCCTATTGGCACCGCCGTAGAACAGAAAGAAATGGCTAAATCCGAAGAATAAAATTTAACAGGGATATGACACCCGGCGAAAGTAGCGGTGTTTATACTTCCCTGAAAAGTGGAGTAACCATGAGCAAGATTTTAATTATTGATGACGAGCCACAAATTCGTCGCTTTCTCCAGATCGGCCTCACTGCCCAGGGCTACCAAATTCACGAGGCAGAGAATGGCAGAGAGGGCTTGGCCCTAGCGGCTGAGTCCCCGCCTGATTTGATTATTCTGGATATGGGTTTACCCGATCTGGATGGTCAGGTGGTGCTTAAAAAATTGCGTGATTTTTTCCACGCCCCAATCATCGTACTATCGGTGCGTAACCGCGAATCGGAAATTGTCCAAGCATTGGACACGGGCGCCAATGACTACGTGGTTAAACCTTTTGGTATTCAGGAGTTGTTGGCACGCATCCGCGGGCTGATCAAAGCTTTTGGGCCGAGTGTAGAGAGCTTGCAGAAATACCAGGATGAGCGCATTTTAATCGAGCTACAAGAACGTAAACTTACGGTTGACGGCGAGGTGATTAAGTTATCGCGCAAAGAATTTGAATTGTTAAAACGCCTTATTAACAACGCCGGTCGGCTGGTTACCCAACAGCAATTGTTGCGCGAGATATGGGGTGGCACTCATGTTGAAGATACGCATTACTTGCGGATTTTTATTGCGCGCCTGCGTACCAAATTGGGGGATGATCCATCCAACCCCCGGTACATAGAAACTGAACCCGGTGTAGGTTATCGATTTTTGCCCAGCGTAGAAAATTGATGGCAAAAAAAGCTCGCGGTCAAATGCAACCGCGAGCTACCTTAAAAAATACATCCCGGTACACACACATCTGAAAAACATTTCCACATCGAGCCAAAAACTGTTAGCGGCAAATGGCTCCGACATTTTCAACCAAACCTGATGTAGCTTCACTAATACAACCATTCTTGTTGTTAATGAATTGCGCACCTACCATCATATTATTCACGCAAGATGCATCGTTTGCCAAAATCCCCATGCCTCCTGAGCGGGAAATTACTACACCTGTAAAAGTATTTCCGGTCGCCGCTGTACTGGGGTCAGTATTGACTTGCGCAAGGAAAATACCGTGTTGGACGCTGTCGCGGATATGCAAATTGGTAAACGAATTATCCAATGAGTCACGCATAAAGATGCCTACCGTTTTATTGTCGGCAATAGTAACGTCATAGAATTTGTTGTTATTGAATTTAATATCAGTGGAGATACCAGCAGCTTTATTACCGTAGAGATGGATACCGGAAAAAGTGCTGTCTTCTGTCTCGTATCCAGCGAGGCCATCAAACTCATTATCGTAGGATGTGTAATCGCGGATTGTTAAGCGACGACAGCCCAATTCAGTGACTAAACCCCCTGACATGGCACCATAAACAGTGACTGATTGCACAGTACAATCTACACAGCGACGAATACTAATGCCGTTGTTTCGTAGCGGAAATTCGTCACTGCAGGGCCCACCCATGCATTCAGACGTTTGGTTGGCGCGGTTGCCGTCGATCATCAAGTCGTTGATGCGCACATAGCGAACTGCACGGCTGGGTACGTTTTCTGCCAGGCCCATAATGATGACTGGAGCGTTAGTGTTATCGGCCAGGCGCAATAAAGTTGCCGGGCCAGCCCCCCGCAAGGTGACATTATCTTTATCGATAACGATTGGATAGGTGCAGGTGTAAATACCCGCAACCAGATTCAGCTCGCCACCCTCTGCTGGCAATTGGTAAATGGCCTTTTGGATTGCATCACAGGTTTTTTCTTTGACGATTTTTGCCGCATGTGCGGATGCAGCACTACTCGCCATCAATACTGCAAGCAGCGTCCAGACAACTTGTGCTCTATGAGTAATTTTCATAGTTTTGCCTCTCTCGAACGCAGGAGAACTTCACTCCGCATAATCCAAGCCTAGCGCTAATAATTCTATAAACAATGAAAAATGTGCCTTTAGCGAAAAAAAATCTAATGTCTCTGTGCTACCAAATCGGCGGCCATATGAATTGGGTATTTCAGAAACACAAAAGGGACCCTAGGTCCCTTTTGTGATTCATATCCAATGACACTGAAAAAATTATTCAGCTTTGGGTATAAGCGGATTACAGTTTTTAATGGTTACCCGCCCTTCTAACAAGCTGCCTTTAGAGTACTCGGAAAAAATACAGGTATTGGTTTCTGGATCATAATTTTCGACCCAGAGGTTTTCATCTTTCCAGGTTGCCTGCATGTGTTGCTGCCCTTCCGGCACGCTGATTGACATGACACCACCCAGATTCTTCACAAAGTATTGTTCAAAGCGAAAGAAGTACATTGCCCAGCCGACAACAAACACTGTCA
>DATIDX010000397.1:0-29606 GCA_035456025.1 Cellvibrio sp.
CACGGTCAAAGGTTGTGCTTTGAAAACCGCAAAGATCAACGGGATAAAGATCGGCGGCTCTGCTGTGGGGGAGCAATCGATCCAGGCAATGCAGCCGCTGGTGTTGGAAACCGGGCAGGGCGATGCACTGGTGCGCGTTGGAGGAGTAACTCCCAATGCCAACTAAATTATCTGCAACCCAGGGCGGTATGTCCCTGGTCAGTTTGATGGTGGGCTTGCTGTTGTCGATGATCGGCATCCTCGCCGCTATGACCCTCTATAAAAACCTGGTGCATGCCTCAGTGGAGGCGCGGGCTGATGCGGCGCAAGATGGTCAGTTGGCGTCGGCCATGTTGAGCTTGCAACTGGAGTTGCAATCCGCCGGTTACGGGATTGCCAAGACTGACCCGGGCACCCACCTGCAATTGGTGGCCGGGCCGCCGAGGACGCTCTATTGGCGTTACCGGTCAGCCGCCGGTTCGAACGAGTTTGTGTGCCGTGGTTTCCGCATCGAAGACAAGGACAATAACACCCGGCGCGAATTGCAGTTGTTGTCGCTGCCTACCGCCAGCTGTAACGCCAGCGGCAATTTAAGCAGCTTATTGGGCTGGAGCAGCAATGTTATCGCTGAGTTTCGCACCTCTGCCGCCGCTCCCAATCTGCCAGCGATAGATATCACCAATTCGGTGCAGACCTGTTTTCCCTATGGGATGGGTGAATCTGCGAATCACCAGATGGTGATTATCACCGCTGACAACGCGGCTCGACGGGTAGCGGCTAACGCCGGCACGACCATGCCAAATGCGGCATTGGTATACAACTTTTGTCTACCGAACCTGTAGTCCTACAGGTTCCTGGAATTTCTTATAAGGGTATTTGGGTGGCGATATGACTTCAATCACGGCGCTTAAACATGTCTCGCGTAATTTGTCAGCAGCCTCGCTGCGCAAGCAACGTGGCGTGGCGACTATCCTGGTTATCCTGATGGTGGGGGTGGGTCTGGTTTCAGTTTCACTCGGTACCCTGCATGCGGTGCGTAGTACTCAGGAGCGCCAGCTAGTTGCCCACGCACAGGTAAATGCCCAGTCGGCAGTATGGGCGACTGTCGATGTGGTTCGCCAGTATCTAAAAACGCTTACTCCAGCGCAGGTGGCGGGATTAACCACTAATTCTCCTTGGACTATTTCGGGCAATGATTCGCTTGCGCAATCGGTCACTATAGTTCGGGTGGAGGCTGTCCCGACTACCAACGCTTATCGAATTACCGCCCATGTCACGGCGACCGCGACTGCCGCCCAGTCCTCATCTGTGCTGGAAGTGGTTTATGAAGTAACTCCGGCAACGGGCGGCGGTAATGTTGTGCTCAACGGCGTGCTCGATTTCTACAACGACCTCACCCTGAACGGCGGTATTACGATGAAGGTGCCGGGCGGGGCCAACATTAATGTCGATGGCGACTTTACCGCCAAGGGCAGCGTGGTTGGGATGGATGGCTACGGCCTCGGGACTATCGCCGTTACCGGCAGTGTGAGCGTGGGATCTGATATTGCGGCGCAGGAGTTGCGCGGCAAAAATGTCACCATTACCGGCGGTTCGACAGCTAAACGCATCTACGCCTTTGGCGACCCGGATGCGACCGGGGATGACTGCTGCGGTAACGTTGAGATGACTGGCGGTACTGGCGCCGAGATAATCCAGGCTAACGGCAATATTAAATTGGCCGGCGGCGATGTAACTATGACCATCGACGCCCGGCGCGACATCACCGTTGATCGCGGTGGCTCAAATCACGGCGTACTTACCGCCGGGCGCGATATCTTTGCCAAATCAGCTTCCAGTATTAAAGCCACTCGCTCGATCGGCAACACCAATGTTGAGTCCATTTTCGGGCTGCCGGTCATGCAAGCGAATGCCAATATAACTTGTGCGCCGGGTATGAGCTGGATGGTTTATCCAAGCATCACTGCCGGAGGCACTATTAAAAACTGTACCCCCGGTGCGGTATATAAGCCGGGCACTATGCCGGATCCGGCAATTGTAGTGATTCCGAAGGTGCCTAAAGTTGTGATGACCCAGCCAGTAGTGGATGCCTGGGCTGTGCGTGCGACCGCCAACTACATTTTTGAGTACAAAAATAACGCCATGATGGTGACCGTGCAGAATGTGAACGGTATCGCCAACGGTGAATACTACTTAGGCACTTTCAGCAATACTAATGATCGCCAATTTCTGTGTACGGCGATCAATCCATCGACCAAGCAATGCACTAACCCGGCCGCATCAGTGCAGGCCAAAACTATTTGCAATGGTTTCGCCGCAGAAAATGGCTGCTTCAGTTATGTGGCCGCAGACAAACAGTGGCAAATTCGCGGCAAGAATATGGCGCCGGGCGTTGCCTGGTTCACCGGTAACGTAGATATAGGTACGGGCGAGTACTACAACACCTTTGTGGCCTCGGGCAATATTATTTCCAGCGGTAGCCTGAACGTCTATGCGCTTAACCAGGCCGGTTATGATGTGGTGTGCGATAACGCCTTCAAGGCGAACAAGACAACGCTTTTTGCCGGTCTTTATCCAACCAATTTCTGTAATACCGCAACCAAAAAGATGATCCCTAATTCACTGGGCAACATCGCTTTGCTGGCCGGTGGTTATGATCCTCTTGTCAACACCGATTCAGCTGCTGAACCGGTTTACACAGGTGGTTATGTAAACCTGACGGCAGGCAACCGCATCTACGGCACTGTGCTCGCAGGTAATTTGCTCAGCACGAGTGGCTCAACTTACATCTATGGTTATGTGTCAGCAGCGGGGTTGAAAAATCTCGACAGTGAAGAAAACAGCATGGGCGGTAGCACCACAATCGACCTGACAGGCATTCCACCAGGTTCCGATCCTGGATTGGTGCCTGACATGGGGGGCGGGAACGCAACCCCGGCGAGTGTGGTTCTCTGGTCGCGTTATTTATAATCTCCAACCGTTACAGTAATGCTGAAAAGGCGCACTAGAGAAATCTTGTGCGCTTTTTTTATTGCGTAATTGAATGGATTTAAATTTTTATCGCACATTTTTTTCTAATGTAGTTCTCGTTCAACCCAAATTATCTCTCCAACTCCTTGTTACAGCAGAGTAAATCCACTCATGGAACTTGCTTTGACACCCCTATAAACCCCGTCTATACCTAGATAACCCCCCGACAGCAACCGGCGCAGTGATTACAACTATCAATAGCTGGGTTGTGCAACTGAAATAACGGACTGCATCCATGAGTAGCCTCTATCCCTGCGGAAAATCTTCCGGTTTTTTTTCACCATCTTCCCATCAGCGTGGCGCGGCGCAGATTGCCGTGTTGGGAGCGATTGCGTTATTGGCGCTGATAGCGTTGATATTGCTTACGCAAACCGAATTGTCGATCTTTTGGAGAGGTTTATTGCTGCTAGCGGTAATTGGCACCGCAGCCTATTCCGGCGTGCAGGCGGCGCAAAGTGCAACGCGCGTGCGGGAATTGGAGTCGTCATTGAAACAGGCGCAGACGGATCAACAATTTGCGCAATCCTATCGGCCGATATTGGAAAATTACCAACAGCTATTAAAAGAGATTTTGCCGTTATGGCAGCGTCAAACCGAACTGGCGCGCCACCAACTGGAAAGCAGTATTACCGAATTGGTCGGGCGTTTTTCCGATATACACCAGCGTTTGCAAGCAGCGGTTGCCAGTTCATCCAACACCGCAAGCAGTATGAAAGGCGATAACGGTTTGGGCGGCGTTATTCATTTTGCCAACGATGAGTTGAGTCAGATTACGCAGACATTGCGGCAGGCGATCGATCAGCGCGATGAATTGCTGACTGAAATATCTGGCCTGTCAAAAATTACGGTGGAATTAAGTGGTATGAGTGCGGAAGTTGCGGGCATTGCATCGCAAACGAATTTACTTGCGCTCAACGCGGCGATCGAGGCGGCGCGCGCGGGCGAATACGGTCGCGGTTTTGCCGTGGTGGCCGATGAAGTGCGCACGCTGTCTACTCGTTCGGGCGAGACAGGTGCACGTATTGGTCGCCGTATCGAGCAGGTTAATTCTGCGCTGCAAACTACGCTGGATAGAACCGCTGAATACGCGGCTGAAGATAATTCCCGTCTCGCCAAATCCGAAGTTTCCATCGCGCAAGTACTCGAGCAATTCCAGAACTCCAGTGAAAACATTTTGCAGTCTGCACACATTCTGGAACAGGAAAGCGCTGCTGTTCAAGCAAGCGTTGAAGAAGTGTTAGTGAATTTGCAATTCCAGGATCGCGTCAGCCAAATTTTGGGACATGTAATCGACGATATGGAAAAACTGGTAGGCGCTATCGCCGATCAGGAGACGCGGTTGCGCCACGGCGAGTCGGTTGCCGCCATCGACACCAGCGAATGGCAGCGCTCGCTACAAAAAACCTATACGACGCTAGAGCAGGTGGACGTACATCGCGGCAGTGGTTCCTCAAAATCAACCGGTTCGAATAATTCTGAAATCACGTTTTTTTAGGAGTAATGAATGTCCAAAGTAATTCTGGTAGTTGATGATTCGGCCAGCGTCAGACAAGTGGTGGGCATCGCCTTGCGCGGTGCAGGATATACCGTAGTTGAAGCAAGCGATGGCAAAGATGCGCTGACAAAGTTAGATGGACAAAAAATTAATCTGGTGATCTCCGATGTGAATATGCCCAACATGGACGGCATCAGCTTTTTAAAGGAAATGAAAACCAAACCTAACTACAAATTTACTCCGGTAATCATGCTGACAACCGAAGGTGCGGAAGACAAAAAGCGCGAAGGCCAGGCCGCTGGTGCAAAAGCCTGGATCGTAAAACCCTTTCGTCCCGAACAAATGTTGCAAGCGGTTTCTATGCTGATTTGACAGGCTTTTTAAAAGGTACAAGCCATGAATATTTCGCGAAAAAAGAGCAAGGACACCACAACATTGATATTCGAAGGCGACCTGACTATCTATTACGTCGCGCAAATTAAAGATGAACTGTTTGCCGACTACGAAAAATTCTCCGACAAAATCGCATTGGATTTGCACGCTGTAAATGAAATAGATACGGCGGGAGTGCAATTGCTGCTGTTTGCCAAGAAATTTTTCTCCTCCATTCATCGCACTATTTTTATCGCCAAGAGTAACGAGTCAGTAGAGAGTGTTTTGACGGCGCTGGATGTCAGCAGCCAATTTTCCATGGAATCCTGAGGAATCCCATTATGAATCTCGATGGTGCCTTGCAGACGTTTTTTGCAGAAGCGGAAGATTTACTCAATTCCATGGAGGCTGCATTGCTCCGTGTGGATGAGGGCGATAAGGATATGGAAACTATCAATGAAATCTTTCGCGCAGCGCACACCATCAAAGGTTCGGCGGGTTTATTTGGGCTGGATGAAATTGTCAGTTTTACCCACATTGTTGAAAACGTGCTGGATCGCGCGCGCGATGAAAAAATTGCCATCACCAGTGACTTATTAAGTATTTTGCTGCCTTGCCGGGATCACATTGCGGTGTTGGTAGGGCATGCCCACCACGGCCAGGAAAATGACGCGCAATGTCTTGCGCAGGGTAAGGCGTTGCTGGATTCTTTATCACCCTGGTTGGAGGGCAACACCCAAGCTACTGCCCAACACTCACCTGTTGGTGAGCCAAGCCTGGCGGGCGCTGAAAGCAATCCTGAGGCTTGGCACATTTCCGTTCGCCTGGGCCCTGATTTGCTGCGCAATGGCATGGATCCGTTATCAATTTTGCGCTTCTTGCGCACGCTCGGTGAAATTACCCATATCACTACCATCGCGGACAATTTACCGGAGTTCAATAATTACGATCCCGAGCAGTTGTATCTCGGTTTTGAGATAACCCTGGTGAGTAGTGCGTCGCAGCAGCAAATTGAAGACGCCTTCATGTTTGTGCGCGAGGATTCAGACCTAAAATTGATTCCGCCGCGCAGCAACATTGAAGCCTTTGTGAACCTGATTCAATCACTGCCGGAAAACCCGCAGCGGTTGGGCGAAATTTTGGTGAAGAGCCATGCGATCACTTTTCAGGAATTGGAAGCGGCTTTGGCGACCCAAAAAAATCAGGCAAAAACCTCCGGTGCCGTGGGTATGCTCGGCGACATTCTGATCGAAGAGCAGGTAATTGCACCGGAAATTGTCAGTGCGGCGCTCGATAAGCAAAAGAAAAGCAGTGAGAAAAAAACCAGCGGTGAAAATCGGTTCATCCGGGTTGATGCTGAGCGGCTCGACATGCTGATTAATTTAATCGGCGAGTTGGTGATTAATCGTCAACGCGTCGATTTGCTGTCTTCCAAAATGGGCAACCCCACACTGATTGAAGCAGTGACTTCGATGGGGAATTTCACTGAGGCGATCCGCGACGCTGCCCTGACCTTACGCATGGTAGCTATTGGCGATACTTTCCAAAAATTCAAACGTGTTGTGCGCGATACCGCTAAATCCATTGGCAAAGAAATCGAGTTGGAAATCGAAGGGGCAGAGACGGAGCTGGATCGTTCAATGGTGGAAAAATTAAACGACCCATTGATGCACATTGTGCGCAATGCAATGGATCACGGCATAGAGTCTGTTGCTGTGCGCCAGACCCGTGGCAAACCCGACTCGGGCACAATCAAGCTAACTGCGCGCCACGACGCCGGCAATATCGTTATCGGTATTCACGATGACGGCGGTGGCCTGGATGTCGAAAAAATTCGCAAGAAGGCCATCGCCAACGGCATCCTGGAAGAGGGGATGCATCTCTCTCGCCAGGAATTGTTTCAATTAATTTTTCATCCTGGGTTATCAACTGCAGAGCAGGTCACTAACTTGTCTGGCCGCGGTGTGGGCATGGACGTAGTCAAGCGCAATATTGAAGCCCTGCAAGGCGGTATTGAAATCGAAAGTGAGCTGGGTGTTGGCACCAGCTTTAGTATCCGCTTGCCGCTCACGCTGGCGATTATCGATGGCTTCCATGTAACGGCTGGTCACATTGATTTTATTGTGCCGCAAAACACCATTCTCGAATGTGTGGATTTAAATTCGCTCAACCATGTGCAAGGTCAGAACTGCGTGAATTTGCGCGGTGACCAAGTGCCGTATATACGCTTGCGCGAAATTTTTTCGCTACAACCTAAAGATCACAGTCGTGAAAAAATTGTCGTCGTGCAGTTCGGTGAAAAACGCGCAGGTATAGTTGTGGATGAGTTGCACGGCGAAATCCAGACGGTAGTAAAACCCATGGGTCCAATTTTTCAAGCTCTCAAAGGAATTGGCGGTTCCAGTTTGCTTGGCACGGGCGCGGTTGCCTTGATCCTGGATATCCAGCAGTTGATCAGTTTTGCGATTAGCCGCGAACACTCACGCAACAATATTTTTTCAGTCAGTGCGCAGGAGCAAGAATAATGAACCAGGTAAGTAAATCCAAAAAGGGTCATTCAATAGAAGTCATAAAACAATACCTGACCTTTCGCATAGGCCATGAAAATTACGGTTTAGAGTTATCGCAGACGCGCGAAATTATTGAATACAGCGGCATTACCGAAGTGCCCTTGATGCCGAATTTTTTGCGCGGTGTGATTAATTTGCGCGGCGATGTAGTGCCGGTTATTGATTTGGCGGTGCGCCTTGGGCGCAAGCCTATCGAAGTGCAAAAGCGCACCTGCATTATCGTAGTGGAGTTGCAGAATAACGAACAAAATCACGTGCTGGGTTTGCTTGCTGATTCAGTCAGTGAAGTGATTGAAATGGGCGAGGACAGTATCGAAGACGCGCCGTCTTTCGGCGCCAATATTCGCGCAGATTTTATCCAGGGAATCGCCAAGCGCGATGATGAATTTGTAGTGCTGCTTGATGCCAATAACGCCCTGTCGATCCGTGAGCTCGCCCATTTGGTCGAAGCGGAATTGCAGTAACGTCAGCTCCCTTAATTTCATCATCCTCCAGAGGATAATCATGTTCAATTCCCTCACTCTAAAGTCAAAAATTTTATTGCTCAGCACCTTGGTTGTATTGGGGTTGTCCACCTTGGGCGTGAGCGCGTTTCTACAATTGCGCTCTTTTAATATGCTCGTCGACGAAACCGCCACTCACAGCCAGCGAGGCTCCGACATTTTAGTTGAAATTCAAAGCGCAGCGATCAATTTTAAAACCCAGGTACAGGAGTGGAAAAATATTCTGATTCGCGGCAATGATCCCGAGCAGTTCACCAAATATGTTGATGGATTTGTTAAAGCGGAGGAGCTGGTGCAAAAAAATCTCGCTGCGGCAATGGCGCTCCAGCAAGAGGGCGGCGAACCTACAGATGCAATTGTTAAGCTTCAAAAAGAACATATTGAACTGGGCAAAAATTATCGCAATGCACTCAAAAGTTTTGATCAGGAAAATCCCAATGCAGGCAAAACAGTCGACAAACTTGTTAGCGGTATGGACCGTGAAACCAGCAGTCAAATGCAGGCGTTAGCTGAAAGCACAACAAGTGGGTTTGATCAGTACCTATTGGATACTGATGTACGAATCGCAACGATATACAACGAAACTAACCGCTTGTTGATGATTATTTGCATCAGTGCATCGGTAGTGATTATCGCCGTGATGACGTACATCTTTCGCGGTATGTTCAAAACCTTGGGTGGTGAACCGGCTTATACAGCGGAGATTGTTTCCCAAGTCGCGGATGGCTATCTGAATATGGATATCCAACTCAAGCAGGGCGACAAGGATTCGCTGCTGGCGAGTGTGGCTAACATGCGGCACCAACTCTCCGAAA
This sequence comes from Cellvibrio sp., assembly GCA_035456025.1. Lineage (GTDB taxonomy): Bacteria > Pseudomonadota > Gammaproteobacteria > Pseudomonadales > Cellvibrionaceae > Cellvibrio. The sequence goes on from DATIDX010000397.1 coordinate 8,765, forward strand.
TTATTGGCGATGTGCGCAGTTCCGCTGATGCATTGTCATCTGCCTCGGAAGAAGTCAATGCGACTGCACAATCGCTGGCGAGGGGCGCGTCGGTGCAAGCGGCGAGTGTTGAAGAAACTTCGGCGTCTATGGAGCAAATGTCTGCTTCCATTTCCCAAAATAGCGAAAACTCAAAAATTACTGATGGTATGGCCCAAAAGGCCGCGCGCGATGCTGCGACAGGTGGTGATGCAGTGATGGGTATGGTTGTGGCCATGCAGAAAATAGCAGAGCGTATAAGTGTAATTGATGACATTGCCTACCAAACGAATTTGCTCGCATTAAATGCAGCAATTGAGGCGGGGCGCGCCGGCGAACACGGCCGCGGCTTTGCGGTAGTTGCATCGGAAGTACGCAAGTTGGCTGAGCGCAGTCAGGTTGCCGCGCAGGAGATCGGCACACTCGCGTTGGATACAGTTAAACGCGCCGAACATGCCGGCACTATGTTGAAAGATATGGTGCCTGCGATTCGCAAAACTGCCGACCTGGTGCAGGAAATTGCTGCCGCTTCATCCGAACAAAATGCCGGTGTGGCGCAAATCAACGGCGCTATTGGTCAGGTAAGCCAGACCTTGCAACAAAATGCTGCTGCCTCGGAGGAGCTGAGTTCTACCTCGGAAGAAATGAGTGCGCAGGCCATTCGCCTGCAAGAATCAATGACCTATTTTAAATTGAGTAGCGAGGGTGGCAATAAGCCCGTTAAACCTTCAGCTAAAAAAATTGTGCCATTGAGTAAATCTAGCAGAAGTCAGAAGAATCAAATCAATGACGATGAAGTGGATAAAAATTTTGTTCGTTACAGCTAATGCAGTTAACGCAAGTTGATTGCGCAATGGTGGCTATTTACTTTTTATGGAGCAAAACATGACTGTTGCCAAAAAAATGATTTTTCTGGTGGCCGCGGCCCTGCTGGGGATTGTTATTCTAGCGGGTGTAGCCCAGGTACAGATTAATAATGTGTTTCAACAAACCAATTACAGCAATGAAAATGTTATTCCGAGCATGAATTTATTGTCGGAAATACAAAGTAACGTCTATCGATTCCGTATACGGTTGAATCGCTTTGTATTAAATACCGATACCACGCAAGTAGAAAAGCTTGAAGTAGACCTCAATAAAGCCCTGAGCGAAGCTGTCGCCGGGATGAAAAAATACGAACAGTTTGCTGATGAAGAGCGCGACCAAGCGCTGTTGGCGGCAGATAAAAAGTTGTTCGAAAAATTTTCTGCCCACACGCCCGCAATTGTAGCTGCCGCTAAAAAGGGACAAACTGATGCCGCAATTGCCCTGGTGGAGGTGGCTGGTGCGGATGCTCGTGCGCTCGCCACCGCATTGGAAGAACACGCGGCCTACAATATTGAAATGGCAGATAATGCTAAAAACCTTGCGCTTGAAACCAAAGCCACGGCCGCGCTTGTATCGATAATAATTGCCACCATAACATTGGTTGCAATTGCGGTGATCGGCTTTTTTATCGCCCGCAACCTGCTGCACCAATTGGGCGGCGAACCCGATTATGCTGCGCAAGTTGTGGCTAAAATTGCCTCTGGCGATTTAACCCAGCAGGTCAATATTAAACCGGGCGATACTAGCAGCATGCTCGCTGCCATCCGCGAAATGTCCAATACCTTATCGCAGGTGTTGGGTGAGGTGCGCAGCTCGGCCGATGCGTTGGCCTCAGCGTCAGAGGAAGTCAATGCAACCGCGCAATCACTTGCCAAGGGTGCATCCGTGCAAGCGGCAAGCGTTGAGGAAACTTCGGCATCGATGGAGCAGATGTCGGCGTCGATTATGCAAAACAATGAAAATGCCAGCATTACCGACGGCATGGCCCAAAAAGCGGCCACTGATGCAGCAACTGGCGGTTCGGCGGTAGCCAGTACCGTTGAGGCAATGCAAAAAATTGCCGACCGAATCGGCGTGATTGATGACATCGCCTATCAAACCAATTTGCTTGCGCTCAATGCGGCAATTGAAGCGGGGCGCGCCGGGGAACATGGGCGCGGGTTTGCCGTTGTAGCTTCAGAAGTGCGCAAATTGGCCGAACGCAGCCAGGTGGCGGCGCAAGAAATTGGTTCGCTCGCAGGAGAGACAGTACAAAAAGCCGATAACGCCGGTAAATTATTGCAAGAAATGGTTCCGTCTATACGCAAGACTGCCGATCTGGTGCAGGAAATTGCCGCAGCCTCAACTGAGCAAACCGCCGGGGTAAATCAAATTAATTCTGCAATTGGACAGGTTAGCCAAACCTTGCAGCAAAACGCTGCCGCCGCCGAGGAGCTCAGTTCGACTTCTGAGGAGCTCAGCTCACAAGCACTGCGTTTACAGGAGGCGGTGAGTTACTTCACTTTGTTAAATCAGGATTCACGCAATAGCTATTTGCAGGTGACAAAGCCGGTAGCTGCACCATCACGTAAAAAGTCCGATAAGAAAATCGCTGGGGATGATGACCTGGATAAGGATTTCGTTCGCTACACCTAAAAAATTATGAGCCACTTTATGGAAATGGAAAGCACCACCCCTATCCCCTCGGATAAAGAGTTCCAGTTATTCCAGCAACTCATACAGGAGAAGTTGGGCATATTTTTACCGGCACAAAAAAAGGCGCTTTTGAGCAACCGTTTGTGGAAGCGGTTGCAGGCCTGCGAGGTAAACGGGTTTAGCGATTACTATCGCTTAATCCAGAGTCCACAGGGGAAAAACGAATTAAATATTGCATTGGAGTTAATCACCACTAACGAAACCTACTTTTTTCGTGAACAAAAACATTTTGATTATCTGCAAGAGGAAATTTTGCCCAAGTTGCGCCCGTCCGGAAATTTCCGTGTATGGAGTGCCGCCTCTTCTACTGGCGAGGAACCTTACAGTATCGCTATGGTGCTGAAAGATCGCTGTCCGTGTGAATGGGAATTGCTGTGTTCAGATGTAAACCGCACTGTGGTTGAGCAGGCAAAAGTAGGCATTTATCCCGAGATGCGGGTGAAGAATATTCCGCCCGATTATTTACGGCGTTTTTGTCGCAAAGGCGTTGGCCAGCAGCAGGGCAATGTCCGTGTGACGGCGGAGTTGCGTGATGCAGTGCAATTTTTCACTTTGAATTTGCACGAGAGCTTTCCCGATATTGGTAAGTTTGATTTGGTTTTTTTGCGCAATGTGTTGATTTACTTCGAGAACGATAATAAAGCCAGGATCCTGGAGCGGATTGCTGAGAAGTTAAACCCCGGCGGGATTTTATTTGTCGGCCATTCGGAAAGTCTGCACGGCATAAGCACGCGATTTACGCCGGTAAAACCGGCTATTTACCGGTTGGTCGGACGCTAAGTTATGGCGGTTGTGCCTATAGTCAAACCACTGTTCAGTATTCATCCGGGTGAGTGGTATTTTGGCGCCGAGTACGAGCGCCTGCACACGGTGTTGGGTTCTTGCGTTGCACTGACTGCTTGGCATCCACGGCTCAGGATTGGTGGCATGTGCCATTATCTATTGGCGTCCGAGCCCAAACCAAAATCGCTACACCAGACTCAAGCGGCTGATTCAAAACCTGGTAGTGGAAGTGATTGCCGCTACGCGGTTCATGCGCTGGCGCAGATGAAAAAAGCCATGCAGGCTTTTGCCGATATGCGCGAATACCAGCTAGGTATTTTTGGCGGGGGCGATATGTTTGCCTCCAGCGCGCCGACGTCTATCGGCAGCGCCAATATCGCCTATGCCATCCAGTGGTTGCGGCGCGAAAAGCTTCAGTCATTACAGACAGATGTGGGAGGGAAAATTTCTCGCTCTTTGATGCTGGTTATGGCGACCGGTGAAATCCAGCTAAAACATTATCAAATGGAACATTCCTAAATTTTGGCAATAGTATTTTGATCGGCAATACTTAAAGAATGCTAAGGGTGTTGGAAAGAGGAAGGTGGAGATGGAAATTCAACCTTGAAATCCGCAATCTGAAAAGTTGAGAAATTATGACAATCAATGTGTTGGTAGTGGATGATTCAGCGGTTGTACGCCAGGTGTTAAGTGGCGTGCTTAACGAAGCCTCCGACATCAATGTCTATGCCACCGCATCGGACCCTATATTTGCGCAGCAACAAATGCAGAAAAAATGGCCCGATGTGATCTTGCTCGACATCGAAATGCCGCGCATGGATGGCTTGACCTTTTTGCGCCAATTGATGAATGAAAAGCCGACACCGGTAATTATTTGCTCGTCGTTAGCAGAGAAGGGCGCAGAGTTAACCTTGCAGGCATTATCGGCGGGCGCGATAGATGTGATCACCAAACCGCAATTGGGCGTTAAGGATTTTTTATTGGATGCAAAACATTTGCTCTGGCAAACCGTGCGCGGTGCAGCGGGGGCACATGTGTCGCGCCGCGCAGCTCCAGTAGATACTAAAAAAACCGTACATGTGTCACCTGCTGCGGATTTGGTGGCGATGACGGCAACCACTGACACTATTATTGTGATTGGCACCTCGACCGGTGGCACCCAGGCACTGGAGGAAATTCTCAGTAAAATTCCTCGCACCTGCCCCGGTATCGCCGTGGTACAACACATGCCGGAGAAATTTACTGCCGCCTTTGCCAAGCGGTTGGATGGCTTGTGCGAAGTCGATGTAAAAGAAGCTGAGACGGGCGACCGTTTAATTCCGGGCCGCGTGATCATTGCGCCGGGGGGGCATCACCTCGAAGTGCAGCGTTCAGGTGCGCAATATGTTGCGAAAGTATTTCGCGGCCCGAGTGTTAACCGCCACTGCCCTTCCGTTGATGTATTGTTTCGCTCGGCAGCGCGTGCGGCGGGTCGCAATGCAATGGGCATCATCATGACTGGCATGGGGGACGATGGTGCGCGCGGTTTGCTGGAGATGCGGCAGGTCGGTTGCAGAACCATCGCGCAGGACGAGCAATCCTGCGTGGTATTTGGTATGCCGAAAGAGGCCATCAATATGGGCGCGGCAAAAGAGGTAATGCCGCTATCGCAGATTCCTGCGGTACTCGGAGGCAAGGCATGAAGTCAGTGATTTCCGAGTTGAGTATTTTGGTCACTGATGACAGCTTGACACAGCGCCAATACGCTAAGGAATTGTGCGCAGATTTGGGCATTAGCGATTTGCATGGTGCTGCTAATGGCGTTGATGCTTTACAAGTGCTGGAAACTCACGCGGTGGACATAGTTCTGATCGACCTTGAAATGCCGATCATGGACGGTGTTGAATTAATTCGTTCAATGGCGCAAAAAAAATATGTCAGTAGCGTCATTATCCTCAGTGCAAAAGACCCGATTTTAATTGCCAGCGTAGGCACTATGGCCGAAGCCGATGGCTTGCATGTGTTGGGGACATTTCAAAAACCGCTACTGCCCGATGCACTCGAATGCAGCTTGCTGCGTTATCTTCAGGATGCAAAAGCCAAGGCAAATGAACCTAAACACGCAATAGAAAATGAAGTCACTGCGGTTGAGTTGGGCCAAGCGCTGGCCAACAGTGAATTGACCCTGGCATTTCAACCGAAGCTCACCGTGCAAGGATTGTTATTAAAAGGCGTGGAAGCCTTGGCACGTTGGCGCCATCCACAGAAAGGTATGATTTCACCGGGTGTTTTCATCCCCTTGGCTGAGCGCCACGGCATGATCGATACGCTTACACGTCATCTATTGCAGGTGGCTTTCCAGCATAAAAAAAATTGGCAAAATTACGGCTTGCGCTTCAACCTTGCCTTTAATTTATCGCCGCTGTCGCTGGCCGATTCAGACATGGTGGATTGTCTGTGCAAACTCGCTGAAGAATATGGCATAGCCCCTGCGGAAATTACCTTTGAAATTACCGAGAACGCGTTGCTGGGTGAATTGGCAAGCGCCATTCGCACCTTGGCACGTTTACGTCTGAAGGGTTTTCATATCGCAATTGACGACTACGGCACCGGTTTTGCCAATGCGCAACAGTTGTCGCGCGTGCCTGCCACTGAATTAAAAATTGATCGTTCTCTAGTGCATCGTTCAGCTGCGCGACCGCAACAGCGCACAATCCTCGCAAGCACTGTTGACCTCGCTAAAAATTTAAATCTCACCACTGTGGCGGAAGGGGTGGAGACGGCAGAGGATTTTAAAATCATCCGCGACCTGGGTGTGGATCTGGTGCAGGGTTATTATTTTTCCAAGCCGCTGTTTCCCGATGATTTATTGTTGTTTATCAAAACCGGATTAAATCAACTGCGCAGCCAGCAAGAGCACAAATAAATCAGCCTGTGCGGAATTTTTGCCAAGGGCCGGTAATCGCGAGGGTGAGTCCAGGCTGTTGGATATTCACAAACATAGTGGTCCCATCGGGTGAAAAACAGGCGCCGCAAAATTCACCTTTGTCTTTATGGGCATTCATCGCCAGCGTATAAATTTTTCCTTGCGGTGTCAGGCCGCGCAGGTAGTTGGTGTTGTCGCGCTCATCGGAATAACTGTCTTCGCACACGATCAAATCGCCCCAAGGTGCGATGACGAGATTGTCACAGGCGTCCAGCCAGGCGCGATTCTGGCTCTCATATACCAAACTGAGTTTGCCCGGCGCTTCACGTTCGCGCGCCGTGCCCTCAAACTCGCTCGGTTGATAGCGCCATATTTGCCCCAGGCCTTTGTTGCCTCCGGTAGTTGCACTAAAAAACAATTCGCGCTGCGGTGGTGGTGCTCCCCGGCGCAACGCAAACGCCAAACCTTCGCCGCGGGCAAAAATAGCTGCGCCCTGGGCGTGGCCGCGTTCGGCAAGGTCGGCATCGGGCGCTGTCACATCATCCAGGTTAATCCAGTCGCACAGGAATTCTTGTTCAGGCGCAACGGCGCGCGCATTGGCCTCCTTGTCATCCTGCCAGTTGCGGGTATTGGCGGAGCGCCAATCGCGGATTGCCAGAGCTTGCAACTTGCCGCCCTTGTGCAGCGCGCCCGGTTTCGTGGGGATAAAACGATAGAAGAGTGAGCTCTTCGCATCCTCAGTTTGGTACACGATGCCAGTGGTGACATCGACAGCGCAGGCTTCATGGGAAAACCGACCCATGGCGGTCAATGGGATGGCGGCAACCAGGTCAGTTGCACTCGCCGGTACTTCAAACACGAAGCCGTGCTTTTTGCCAAACCCCTGGTCAGGCCCATAGACAGTCTCCTCACAGGTCAGCCATGATCCCCAGGGTGTTGCCCCGCCCGAACAGTTGCGCGAGGTGCCTGCCAAGCTTAGATGGCTGCGCTCCACGCGTCCCGTCTGCTGGTTATACCTAAGCGTCGTGGTGCCGCCATTGGCGGGTAAGCCGGTGCGATAGAAGTCGAATGCCTTACTGCCAACGAACTTTCGCGCCCGCTTTTCATCGCCGCCAAAGGCATCTATATCACCCCAGGACGAGCTTAATTCATGGTTGCGCACCAATAGGGTTCGGGTGGGAAGTTGAGGATCGGGAAAGGCGGCCATACCGTCGGGCGCACCGGGCATAATCAAGCCATCACTCATAGGGTCGCCGGTGCGCGCGATTACGCTGTAGCGAAAACCAGTGGGTAGGTCGATAACCTTAAGCGGGTCTTTGACCAGCGGACCATATTTATCAACGCCGTGGCGCGGATCCAGGGCATAGGCCTCTGCTTGTGCGGGGAGATGACGCAGTGCAGCCAGGGCGACCGCAGCTGCACCGGCATTGTGTAGGAAATGGCGGCGGGTAAGGTTCATGCAATCCTTATCATTAGGCTTGGTGGATTAAAAATGGCGTGGAACAGGTCGACGAGGTCTTTCATTTATTCAGATAAGATACAGCCTCATGGCGTCAGCATAGGTAAAAAGTTATTTGCCCGAAGCTGGCACCGCAAAAATCGATGTCTTTTATAAGGCCAAGGTTATACTAAAATCCGGCCGGGGTGAGCCGGTTTGCCAGCAATAAGCTTGCTGTAGATCCAAGTCGCATTGATGCGGGTTAACGCGGTAGATGTTGCGGTGCCCGATTATTTATATCATTGGGATGCTGCGCGCTACCCGAATAAATTTCTTTTAAATTTTATCTGGCGAGATGAGACTGTGCTGAAAAAATGGGTATTTGGATGGTTGTTTTTCGCTGTTGCCGTCACCATCAGTAATAGTGGTTGCGCGCGCGAGTTAGTGATTGCGTTTGAACATACATTGCAGCCTTCGACAGCGCTGGATGCCATGGCGCGTTCACAAATGCTGGTGCGCAATTTGGCAACAGCAGGTGTACCCCAGGCGATGTTTTTGATCAAAACCAAAGGGCTGGACGAAAAAGATGAGGCGCGCCTGGCGCTCTACAGCGACAAGGGCCATTTGTTGGTGAATGCCGGTCACGATCACGATTTGGTGACCAAGAGTGATCTCTATGTCTACGAAATTGGCATCCTTAAAGCTAACCGGTTGCTGGAAAATTACAACGGCTATAAGCACCACGTCCATTTTTCGTATTTGCATGAACCAGCTGATATAAACATCCAGCGCGGGCTTGCTGACTTTTTGCAAGAACGTGGCTATAACCCCGCGTTCACCGGATTTAATCCCATGCGCGGCGCTGACCAGTATTTGGATCGGCTGTATCAGAAAAAAATTAGCAGCAACCGCAGTGTTGATATGGCAGCGCTGGAACGCGCCTACGTGGATTTTCTCGTGCAACCATTACAGCAGCAGGATGCGCTTGCATTTAATCTCCTTGGCTACTCGCCGCGGCAAGTGTTGGTGATCCAGGAGAGCGATCTGGCAGCTTATTTTATTGTGGCTGTGGTGGATAAACTGATCGAACAGGGCTGGACAATTATTGCAGCAGAGCGCGCTATGAATGACCCTATAGCCAACCCGATTGCTGCCAATCGCTGGGGTGCGAATGGCTACCTGAATTCAATTACGCGCTTGCGCGATGAGTCAGTCATATATCCGCGCGTGTTAGGCGAACGTAAACCGCTGATCGATAATTTTTTGCAAACCCGTGTTGCGGGTTTGCTTGAGTAACTAGTGTATTTTTTTGTTTTTATAGGATTGTAAATAGCATGGTGAACACAGGCGCTAGGATATTAATGTTGTGTGCGGCCAGTTTGTTAGCCTATCCGGCAATAGCACAACAAAAATCCGTTATTTTCAAAAATAGTTTTGAGAGCGAATCCGACCTCAAAAAATGGGCACTGCTTTATGGCGCAAAGCCAAGTACTGAGCACGCGCGTACCGGCACTGGTGCAGTGCAAATTGAACAGGGTGAGGCTTCCGTGCGTTCGCGCGTCAATCTGAGTGAGCAGGGGACTTTGGAGTTCTGGATCAAAACCTCATCACCGGCAACGCAATATAAAATCAATGTGATGGTCGCAACCAGTCAGAACACCGATACAGGTTGGGTGCAGGTTGGCCAGATACTCGGGAGCAACGATTCGACTGAATACCATGCTAAACGTATTTCGATTGATGATCCGGGTAAAAAATACTTGCGTCTGGATTTTGAAATTTCCAATGGCCAAGTGTGGGTAGATGATGTCAGTGTGGAAAAAATCCTGCTGGATACCGCCCTGCAAAAAAATCAGGAAAAAGTCATTGCTGAAGTACTGGGCAAATTGCGCGATGATAAAAACTATCAGGTGCAGGCTGATGCATTGCGCACGCTCGGCAAAAATTATGCGGCGCAAATTGATGTGCAGCGCCAATATCTGGAATATGCCAACGGCATTTATTCGAGTGTAACTCTGGTGTTGGCCACCTCAGAGCGCGGCAAGATGGCCAATCCGCTTGGCTACCAAACTTTTAAAGGCATCGTCAGCGATGTGAAGATGGTGGCATCGCCAATTCAAAAAGCGCGTATGGAATCCCTGCTCAAACCTTTGGGTGACATAGCCACCGCAACACTCAATGTGATGACCCAGGGCGCTTACGCTGCATTTGCCGAACCATTCAAAACTATTGTGGCCACCACCTTTGATAAAGTGGCTTATGAAAACGCCGGTGTGGATCGGAAGACGCGGAAATTTGCAGAAGAGAATGGGTTGAAAACTTTTTCCAAAGCTGAAGGCTTTCTCGGTGAGGTAGAAAAAGAATTAAATACAGTGGTCGCACTCGATAAAGATTTGATCGATATCCAACGCGAGGTAGATAAATTCCGCAAAGATTTGGATAAACATTTAAAAGAATCGCTTATCGCAGGAGGATTGGGACGCGGGCAGGAAAACTACAATCGCGTGATGAGTAAAGACGAGAGCGTGCGCGCCGCCGCACTGCAAGAAATCGATAACTATTTTACTTTGCAAGCAGAGAGCTACCAGAATCACTCCAGCTCCAACACCGAGTTTGTCCAATTTATGATGAAGGCAACTGGTACCATGGAAGAAACACAAGTCTTCAAAGAGCGCTTCAATCAAATCGCCTCGTCAGTAATTACGTTTTATGACAAGTTTGATCGTTCAGTTGCCAAAGACCAAAATCCTTTTTCCGATGAAAAAGACCGCGCACTTTGGGAATCCCATGCGGTGAAAGTCCGCACCTATATACAAGAGTCCAAGGTTGCTTTTACCAAGGCTTATATGTAGTTGTTTCGTACAATTTTTAACAGAAAAGAGACACCATGCGTGTCTCTTTTTTTAGGCAGGTATTTCTACTCTCCCTCGCCAGCGGGCTAAATCTATCAAAACTGAAATCAACCGGATATGCTTCTATAACTAAAATCCATATCCGATGACGCTAATGCCAACATTTTTTTTAAACACTGTCGAATGGTCGCATCTGTTGCTGGGTGCGTTGCTGATCATTGCCGTGGTGATTGCTTACATTATCAAGCGTCGCGATAACCAGCGATTGGCTGCGCTCAAACAAGATTTGCAAACTGCGCACGACCAACTCGTGATGGTCAAACGTAAAGCAGAAGATGCGGGCAGGGCAAAGAGCGAATTCCTGTCATTAATGAGCCACGAATTGCGCACACCTTTGCAGGCAGTTATTGGTTACACCGACGTGGTGATTGAAGAATTAAAACGTGCGGGTGATGAAAGTCATCTGAATGATTTAAATCAGGTTGTCATCAATAGCGAGCGGCTGTTAAAGCAGATCAACGGTTTGTTGGAAATGGCCAATATGGAATTGGGTCGCATGGAACGGGATTTAACCGAAGTAAAAATTGTAGAGCCAGAAACCTGTGCCAACCATGTAGTAATGATTGATGATGATCCTGCGTTCCTGGATATTATGGCGCGCACTATTCGCGCTGAAGGTTATCAGGTGCACACAGCGAGTGATGCGGAGAGTGGTTGGCGGTTAATCCACGCCATCAAGCCCGGTGTGATTACACTGGATTTATTTTTACCGGATCAACACGGTTGGACGTTGTTTGAGCGGATTAAAGCTGATCCGGCAATCGCGCATATTCCTGTAATTGTTATTTCCATGATTGAAGAGCGCAAGCGTTTCAATCGGCAACCGGCGGAAGAGTATTTAACCAAGCCCGTCAAGCGCGAGACGTTGAAGCTCGCTATCCAGCGACTCGCACCGCATAAAAACGCCTGAGGTATTTTATTGCTGCTGCAAGCTCTGCGTCAGCCGATTCCTCCCTGAATCATCCAAGTGTATTTTCACGCGACGCTTTTGGTTTGCACGGCAACTTCTTTATCCAATTGTTTTTCTGCGCGTTTGGCGCCTATGGATTCAATTTTTTTTTGCTTCTCGTAGAGGAAGCGCAATACCGACGAACGATAGTGGTTGTACTCGGCGTCATCCGCCAATTCCAGGCGATTGCGCGGGCGAGCGAGGGTGACATCAAGGATTTCGCCCACAGTGGCGGCGGGGCCATTGGTCATCATCACAATGCGGTCGGAGAGCAGTACTGCTTCGTCGACATCGTGGGTGATCATAATCACGGTATTGCCCAGTTCATTCTGGATTTCCATTAGCGAATCTTGCAGATGGGCGCGGGTCAATGCATCCAACGCGCCGAAAGGTTCATCCATTAATAATACTTGTGGCTCCATCGCCAGCGCGCGCGCAATACCCACGCGCTGTTTCATGCCGCCTGACAGTTCATCCGGGCGTTTATGGATCGCATGGGTCATATGCACCAGCTCAAGATTGTGCTCAATCCACGCGCGCATTTCTGCCCTGGTTTTTTTGCCTTTAAATACGCGCTTCACGCCCAGCTCAACATTTTCATAAGCGGTAAGCCAGGGCAAGAGAGAATGGTTTTGAAATACCACAGCGCGTTCAGGGCCGGGTTCGTTGACTTCGCGGCCATTCAACACGACTCCGCCAGTAGTGGCCTGATACAAGCCGGCAACTATATTCAACACGGTAGATTTACCGCAGCCAGAGTGGCCGATCAGCGATACAAACTCACCTTTCCGGATTTTTAAATCTACATCGCGCAAGGCGCAGAAAGGGCCTTTCGGGGTTGGGAATTCGATCCCCACTCTAGTCAATTCAAGATGAATCTGGCTCATGTTTTTTCCTCTGTACTTTTGTACTTTTTAACTGCTGGCAGTAATAAATTAACAGGCAATTTGTTTAGGCGATTGTGTAGAGCAATTGGATAAGGCAATTAATATGCCGTTTGATCTGCCATCAGCGCACCACCGCACTCTTGTCCCAATTTACATGGGATTGCAGTAGTAAAATGATGCGGTCGAGTAAAAATCCGATCAAACCAATCACCAAAATGGCGAGGCAAATGCGGCTCAGTGAATCGGATGACCCATTTTGGAACTCATCCCACACAAATTTCCCAAGGCCGGGATTTTGCGAAAGCATTTCCGCTGCAATCAATACCATCCAGGCAATCCCGAGCGAAATCCGCAAGCCGGTAAACATCATTGGGATTGCGGAGGGCAATACAATTTTGACCACATGGGTAAACCAGCCGAGACGCAGCACGCGGCTCACGTTGATCAAGTCTTTACTCACACCGGCGACACCGACAGCCGTGTTAATCATGGTTGGCCAGAGCGAGCAGAGGCTTACGGTAAGCAGTGAAATAATGTACGACTTGGAAAACATCGGCGAGTCAGAAACATAGACTGCACTCACCACTATAGTGACCAACGGCAGCCACGCGAGCGGCGAGACAGGTTTAAATAATTGGATCAGTGGATTAAATGCACTGTAGAGCGGCTGGCTCAAACCAATCACAATTCCCAGCGGGATTGCGATAATCGAGGCAACGAAAAATCCTGATAGCACAGTGACCAGGCTGGTTTTGATCTTGTCGAAAAAAGTCGGGCGGCCGTTGAATTCGCGCTCGTCAATTTTTGCTTCAGGATCTTTTGCCAATAATTCTGCGTTGCGTTTTTCCTGGCGCTCGTAAAACACTGCTTCGCGCTCTTGCTCAGTAGTGTATTCATCTACCAGGTTGCCCCACTGCTCATATACTTGTTTGGGTTGGGGGAAATCCCCCAGCGACGTATTGATATTGGGTGCGGCGGTGTGCCACAGGAGTATGAAGGCGAAGATGCCGATCGTGGGCATTAAAATGCTGATCAGAATATCGCGCCATTTAATTGATTTCAGCTGTTCGAATTTCAAGGTAGCTAATTTATTGCTCATGATCATGTCCTCTGGATTACCGCCGGTCTGTGCTGCTTAGATTTTCTCGTCGCCCTTCAAACCGATTTTGAATTTGGTGAGATATTCGTTTGGTTTGGTTGCATCAAACTGCACACCGTCAATCCATTCCGTTTCGTTAACGGCGCGAATACCTTTAAAGGTTTTGAAATCCGGGAAATCACTTGCCGCCATTTTTCCTTCTGCAATCAAATCGGCAGCTGCTTGTTGGTAGATCTCTGGTGCTACGGCTTTTTTGCCCATTTCCATATACCAGTTGTCAGGTTTTGCTTCAGGTATTTGGCCCCAGCGACGCATTTGAGTCAGGTACCAGACAGCGTCAGAAGTGTGCGGGTAAGAGGCGTTGTAGCGGAAGAACACGTTGAAGTCAGGGGTTGGGCGAACATCTTTGCGCTCGTACTCGAATACACCGGTCATTGAGTTGGCAATAACTTTGTAGTCAGCGCCGACATAATGCGCAGCAGAAATCATTTTGGCTGCAGCAGAGCGGTTCGCATTGTCTTTTTCATCCAGCCATTTAGCAGCGCGGATCAATGCTTTGACAACGCGCACACTGGTGTTGGGATATTTTTGGATAAATTCTTTTTTCACTGCAAAAACTTTATCGCCCATTTTGTTATGCACGGCGATCACCGGTACACCAATGCCGCGAAACACGGCTTGCTGGTTCCAGGGTTCACCTACCGAATACCCTTGGATGGTGCCCGCTTCCATAGTGGCTGGCATTTGCGGCGGCGGAGTCACTGACAATAACACTTCTGCATCGATTTGCCCGGTGGTATCACCTTTGTGCGGCGCATATAAACCTGGGTTAATCCCGCCTGCGGCCAACCAGTAACGCAAGCCCATATTGTGAGTTGATACCGGGAATACCACGCCCATTTGAATCGATTTACCGGCATCCTTCATTTCAGACACAACCGGTTTTAAGGTGCTCGCACTGATTGGGTGAACCAACTTTCCATCGGCGCCAACAGGAATATTCTTTTTCATTTTTTTCCAAATTTCATTGGAAACGGTGATCGCATAAGTGTTTTGCGTCATGGTGAAAGGGATTACCAATTCCGCGGGCGTACCATAGCCAATATTGGCTGCAACCGGCTGGGCCATCAGCATATGCGAGCCATCCAGTTCGCCGGAAATAACGCGGTCGAGTACCACTTTCCAGTTGGCTTGGGCTTCCAGTTCAACGGTCAAGCCTTCGTCGTCGAAGTAACCATTTTCGTAGGCGACTGCGAGGTCAGCCATGTCGGTCAATTTAATAAAGCCAAATTTTAATTCGGCTTTTTCAGCGGGGCCGGTCGCTGCTTGCGCGGCGGTTATCACCGAAAAAGTTGCAGCAAGCGCTATCGTGGCTTTAGCCAAAGGCTTTAATAACAATGGTCTTAATAAGCGGGACATTTTTTTCATTGTTGTGAATGTATCTTTCATCTCTGGCTCCTGACGGTGGATGCAGTTTCGTAATTTTTTTGCGACATCTTTTCGTTTTTTTCACGCTGCTGCGTTGTTAAAAATCCCGAAATTTTTTATCGCAAAAATTAAAAATTATTAATCGATTTTGGTGCGGCACAGACAGGCTTATTCAAACACTGTGCCAAGGTCGGCAATGCACTTTAACGGCGCAGGAAAATTGCGGTAATACGGAGGTTTTTTTGCTTTTGCACTTTGCCGATACACCAAAAAAGCCATTGCGTTTTTTTGGTGCCGGCATTTGTAGGCGGTGTGTGCGCCGTCAACAGACGCAGTCAATAATCGGCGCACTTTTTTTGCGCAAGTGGATTTTGTAAGGGGTTAGGTGGAGTGGCAGCCGCTGTTGTTAAAACTGGCAGTGCCGCCAAAATTCTCTTTTGCATCGCGGGTTTAGCGTGACATTTGTGACGCACCGAATCGCTCTTTAGCTCCTATACTCATAGCTACTGATTGACAGTATCCGGGCTAGATAATGTTGAAAATGCGCCGCTTTTTACTTGTCTTGCTAGTTTGTTTACTTGCTGCCTGTACTTCTGTGGTGCAGAAAGTCCCCTTTTTGGCGGAAAAAGATCCCTTACTCCCGCTGCTATCCGGAGAACTGGTCCTGGGGCGTGCCTATTCACCTGCCGAGCTGCCGGACGCCGATTTATTTGGTATGACTGCCGAAATGAAGGCCTTTGCCGAAAAGGTGACTGCCAACATCAACCGCAGCGATGCCAAGGCTGAGGCGCTGCACCAGGCGTTGATGACAGCGCCCGGCCTGGGTGGGCGGGGCATCACCTACAGCGCTTACGAAACCATTACCGGCATAGAGGCCTTTGAACGGCGCCAGGCCAATTGCCTCAGCTACACCTTGTTATTTGTGGCCATGGCGCGGCATGTCGGGCTGACCGCTGAAGTGAATGAAGTGATATTGCCGCCCTCCTGGGATATGCGCGAAGGCGGCACCTACCTGTTTATGCGGCATGTGAATGCCAAGGTGTTTTTAGCGCACCCGAACCAGCGCTTTGCTCGCGCGATTGGTACGGCAGATGTGAGTGACATAGTGGTGGACTTGGAAATGCGCCGTTTCCGCCCGCACTATCGGCAGCACGTGATCGATAAGGATCTGGTCGCCGCGCAGTTTTATTCCAATCGCGGAATGGAATTGGCGGCTGAAGGAAAAACCCGGGAGGCATTTTTGAATTTGCGCAAAGCCCTGCTAATGAGCGAAGAGCCCAGTTATATCTGGAGCAATTTCGGCAGTTTTTATCGCCGCCTGAAGCTGTTGCCGCAAGCGGAAACCATTTACCTGCACGGCTTGTCAGTCAATCCACGCGACTACACCATCATGCACAATCTCGCTGGCCTCTATAAGGACATGGGTAATACCACCCAAAGTGAATACTATCGAAAACGCGTGCGCCAGCACCGCAATGCCAACCCGTATTTTATGTACAAACGCGCCGAGGAAGCGGTGGCAAAAAATGACTATGATTCCGCCTTGGCATTGATAAAAGCAGCAATTGCCAAAGAGGAAAATGAAGAACGTTTTTATAGCCTCGCAGCGACCATTTATGAAAAGCGCGGCGACCAGGAAAATGCCCGCTATATGCGCGACAAACTCTACCAGTTGAGCACCATCCGCTTTTAGTGAGCAATAAATACACTATCCGGACTTTGCGAATTCGGCGCTCAACAATGAAGAAAAGATAAAAATTATCCAAGGTAAAGGACTGTAATTGTCAATGTGCAAATATGGACTGCGCTTTGCCCAGGCCCTAGGCTGCGCCGTTTAGAGCTCCAGCGTGAACAACAACAACGAGGAACGGCAATGAAGTTAATCAGTTTATGTGTGTTAGGCCTTATCGCCAGCAGCCAGGTTTTTGCGGCGGGTGCGAGCGAGTGGAAAGCCCTGTTTAATGGGAAAGATCTCAGCGGTTGGGAGCCCTATGTGAGCTACCAACCCGAGACCAATGAATACAACCTGGTTTCCAAGCACAAACCGCGCGGCCTCAATAATGACCCGAAAAACGTGTTTTCAGTTGTCGATGGTCTGTTGCGTGTATCCGGAGAGGAATGGGGCGGCTTGACCAGCCTCGAAGAGTTCGAAAACTTCCATCTGAAGTTTGAGGTCAAATGGGGTACAAAAAAATGGCACCCGCGCCTGGATGTCGCGCGCGATAATGGCCTGCTCTATTTTGCGGTCGGGCCCCAGGGTGCGCAAAGCACCCACTGGATGCGCAGCCATGAATTCCAGATCCAGGAAGGCGACAGCGGCGATTACCATAGCCTCGATGGTGTCATCATCGATGTGCACGCCGGCGATGCCAATCAAGGCGATTGGAAATTCTATCGCTATGATCCCAAGGCAAGTTTGCGCAAGGATGTTGCCGCGCGGGTATTGAAGCTCGGCAACTATGAAAAGCCGAGCGGCGAGTGGGACACCATGGAAGTCATTGCCGATGGCAAAACCCTGATCCATAAAGTGAACGGCCACGAAGTATTCCGTGGCTTCAATTCGCGTCACAAGGTCGATGGAAAATTTGTCCCGCTCACGCGCGGAAAATTGCAAATCCAGTCCGAAGGTGCCGAGACCTTCTTTCGCAACATTCAAATCAAGACCTTGGATAAACCTGCTGCGGAATATTGATGAACGGGCGCGGCTGGCGGAGGGTTGATTAAATCGCCGCATCCGTGCAGTCTGGGCTCATGTTTCCCGCCACTGTAAACAGGTGAACCATGAGCCCTTTTTATTCCTTCTCTGCCCAGTCCTTGAACGGAGCACCCATCGCATTGTCTGACTATGCGGGCAAATGGGTGTTGGTGGTCAATACCGCGAGCCAATGCGGGTTCACCCCGCAATACGCCGGCCTTGAAGCCTTGTATAAAGAGTTGGGCGCGCAGGGATTAGTGATCCTTGGTTTTCCATGTAATCAATTTGGCGCACAGGAACCGGGCGACGCGCAACAAATCGCGCAAACCTGCCAGATTAATTACGGGGTCAGTTTTCCCATGTTTGCCAAAGTGGATGTGAATGGCAGCAATGCCCATCCTTTATTTCAATGGTTAACGCGGGAGTTGCCGGGATTATTTGGTAAACCCGTAAGGTGGAATTTCACCAAATTTTTAATTGCTCCAGATGGTGAGCCGATCAAACGTTTTGCACCTGTCACCAAACCGGAAAAGATAGCGCCATTTATTCGCTCGCGATTGCAAACCCGCTCTGCATTAAAATGAAAACGCTAGTTAATTAATACCTTCACTGCATCCACAATAACGATGAACAACAAAAATACTTTTATTATTGCCGCAGTTACCTTTACGCTGGGTTTCTATCTAAGTGAGTATCGCCACGCGCAGCAGGATGAAGAGTTGCTCGCAACTATCGCCGATACCGAACCTGTCAGTGCGCCGCTTCCAGTCCAACGGGAGCCTCTGCCAGAACCTGTAGCTGCAGTGCCAACGCAAACAGAATTTACGCCCGGTGTTCCGCTCTCGCCCATTGAGCGCGCCAACCAGTTAATTGCCAATGGCGAATACAGTGCAGCGGTTCGTTTGCTCAACGAAATACTGGCAAAAAATCCACGCCATACCGAAGCCCTTTGGTTACTTGCGCGCGTGTATGAGCAGCAGGGTCAACACAAGGAGTCGGTCGCCGTTTGGTTTCGCTATCTCAATACCGAAGTAGACGCGCAAAAAATCGAAGATGCCCTGGCTTATCTGGCAAAATATTTAATCCGCCTGACAGAAAACCCATCGATCTTTGGTGAGAGTTACGACTGGTTGATGCAGCAATTAAATGACCTTATCAAACTAACTCCAGACAATGGCGAGCTGCATTTGCAGCTCGCCAAAATGCATTTAAAAACCGGAGACACGGAGCAAGCGCAATACCATGCGCTTATGGCGGCCAACCAGCCGGAAACCCAAACGCGCGCCGAAGGTATACTCGCCAAATTGAATGAAGGCAAGTTAGACGAAAACACTCCGCCTGAAATTACCGTGCCCTTAATCCGTTTCGGTACACAATTCCTGGTGCCGGTAAAAATTGAAGGTGAATCAGTAAAATTATTGTTGGATACAGGCGCATCTATCAGTGGCCTCAGCACCGACTTTCTCAATAGCCACTATGCGATGGTGAAATCCCCCAAACCAATCCAGCTCAACACGGCGAACGGTTCGGTTGAGAGCTATTTGTTTGTAGTCGATACCTTCACTATTGAAAGCATCACCTTTAATAAGCACATGCTCGCTCGCCTGCCGATGGATAATGTGGAGCATTTCGATGGCCTTTTGGGGGTGGATATTCTTGGACGTTTCGATTTTGTAATCGACCAAAATAAAGCGATATTACGTTTGCGCAAGCGCTAGTTAATGAGAGCGCGGCAGGGAATTCGGAAACAAAATGAAAGGTCACGAAAACAAATTAAACTTCGCTTACGTGCTGCTGAGCCAGTTTTCTATAGTGTTAATTGGCATAGTCATTATTGCTGCGGCAGATCTGTCCTGGATTTTGTGGTTTTCTTCGCCGGCGGTGGATACTTTGCTCGGCGTGATCGCGGCGGTAATTACCTATACAGTGATGTATTTGGTGTATCTCTACGGTGGGAAAGTGTCCGCGCAGTTAACGGCCGATGTTAAGAAAATGGGATACCATTTCTCGGGCTATTCGTGGAGTAAGCTTATTCTTATTGCAACTTTGGCGGGCGTTGGCGAGGAGTTGCTCTTCAGGGTTGCATTGCAAACCTGGTTTGCAGAAAACATTAATATCTACCTCGCTATACTTGCACCAGCGTTAATCTTTGGTTTGCTGCATTTTATTTCCTTCACCTATTTTATTGTTGCAACCCTGATGGGGCTGGTGTTTGGTTTCGCCTATTATTTTACCCAGAGTATTGCCCTAATTATGGTTTGGCATGGCGTGTATGATTTAATTGCGTTGGCTGTGCTGGTTAAATACCCCCACCTTATTGGCATCGATTTCGAGCAGGAAACTTCGTCACTGCTCGGATAGCCGATTAAATTTTACCAAGATACTCATCATGAAAATTATTAATCTCGCTTCTGCACCTCAGCATGTTCGCACTATAGCTTCCTGGCACCATGCGCAATGGGGCTATTTGAATCCGGGTAACACGGTAGAAACTCGCATCGAAAAAATGCAGCGTTATTTGAACGGCAATGTGATGCCCTCCATGTATGTCTGTGTTGACGGTGACCGCGTAGCGGGAACAGCGGCCCTGGTGGAAAATGATATGGATAGCCATCCGGAGCTATCGCCCTGGCTTGCAAGCGTTTATGTGAATCCGGATTATCGCAATCGCGGTCTTGGCGCCATGCTGGTCAAGCAAATTGTCAGTACCGCCAAAGCGGCTGGCTTCCCGATACTTTATTTATTTACGCCTGACCGTGCGAAGTTTTACCAGAGCTTGGGTTGGGAGGTTATAGCGCAGGAATCTTATCGCGGTAGTGAAGCAACTTTGATGAAAATCAAGTTGGTTTAGCAAACTGCCTGTGCCGATTTTTTATTAGCACAGGCAATTTTTAGAGGCAGCTAATTTACATTGTTGATCGAATTGATCGAATTGATCGAATTGATCGGTGATAGCAGCATCAGTAACTGAACAGGCGTACTGATTTTTGCGTGTTGCCATCCAGTTTTTATCGAGCAAGCCATTATTATTTACATCCTGCACGACTACCGTTGCATATTCTCCGGGAGGTAAATCAAAAGTGGTTTTGATGTTTTGCAGATCTTTTAATTCTGCAAGTGCAATCACTTGGGTTGCCGTCAGGCTTTTGCACGTTTGTTACAGTCA
>DATIDX010000398.1:0-9490 GCA_035456025.1 Cellvibrio sp.
GAACTGGATTTACAACCACTAGGTTTTAGCGGCGTACCTGAGGTATTGTTAGCGGCGGTGAGCAAGACGGGTCTGGCGATATTGCCGACTCCCAGTGAGCGCGCGCTCAAGCTTCCCAAACAAGAAGCCGCCCCTGCACAGGTGGAAACCGTGATCGAGCGGGTGGTGGAGACGGTGGTAGAAACCGTGGTGGAAGAGCGTCTGGTTCAGCGGCAGAGTAAAGTAATCACCCGCCCGGTGCGCTCCGGCCAGCAAATCTACGCCGAAGGTGCTGATCTGATTGTATTGGCACAGGTGAGTGAAGGAGCGGAAGTGCTGGCCGATGGTCACATCCATATATACGGCACACTACGCGGACGCGCGCTGGCCGGAGTAAGGGGCGATGAATCGGCGCGTATTTTTTGCCAGCAAATGGAAGCTGAGTTGGTGTCGGTCGCGGGCAATTTTGTGTTGCAGGATTCACTCCCAAAAACCTTATTGAAAAAACCAGTGCAGGTTTCCCTTCAGGGCGAAAAGGTTGTCGTTGAGGCACTGGTTAGTAATTAAATAGTTAGTAAGTTAGTTAATCACTAAATTATTGCGCAATAAATTTCTGCACCCACCATTTTTTGGATGATATTTTTTTAAGCATTGAATATTTACAGGAGCCTCCCTTGGCCAAGATTATCGTTGTTACATCAGGTAAAGGCGGTGTGGGCAAAACCACATCCAGCGCAGCAATCAGCACGGGTTTGGCCATGCGCGGTCACAAAACTGTCGTTATCGATTTCGACGTTGGCTTGCGTAATCTGGATTTGATTATGGGCTGTGAACGCCGTGTGGTTTACGATTTTGTAAACGTTATTAAAGGCGAAGCTACGCTCAATCAAGCATTGATCAAAGATAAACGCACTGAAGGTTTATACGTGTTGCCGGCATCGCAAACGCGCGATAAAGATGCGCTGACACGCGAAGGTGTTGAAGTCATTATCAACGAGCTTTCCAAAGATTTTGAATATATCGTCTGTGATTCTCCTGCCGGTATTGAGCAGGGCGCGTTGATGGCCTTGTATTTTGCCGACATTGCCGTAGTAGTGACTAATCCGGAAGTCTCCTCAGTGCGCGACTCGGATCGTATCCTGGGAATCTTGCAAAGCAAATCGCGCCGTGCTGAACAAAATCTGGAGCCGATCAAAGAGCACTTATTATTGACCCGCTACAACCCGACGCGTGTTGAAGCAGGTGAAATGCTCAGTGTTAGCGATGTTGAAGAAATCCTGGCGATTCCATTACTTGGTGTGATCCCGGAATCAGAAGCGGTGCTGAAAGCGTCTAACCAAGGGACTCCGGTTATCCTCGATGAAACCACACCTGCCGGCCAAGCGTATAACGATGCTGTTGACCGTTTGCTAGGTAAAGAAATACCGCACCGCTTCCTGGAAGCGGAAAAGAAAAGTTTCCTGAAGCGTTTGCTGGGGGTATAAGCCGTGAGTATTCTGGATTTCCTCATCAAAAAACGTGCGCCCTCGTCGGCCTCGGTCGCCAAGGAGCGGTTGCAAATCATCGTTGCGCATGAGCGTAACAAGCGCAACCTAAGTCAACCGGATTTCCTGCCGCAAATGCAGCAGGAAATCATTGCGGTTATCCGCAAATATATTCATATCGAATCTGACCAAGTGACTGTCAACCTCGACAACTCCGACAATTGTTCGGTGTTGGAATTGAATATCACCTTGCCGGATTAATCATTCGTGCTGCCTCCTGGATGCAGCGAAAAAGGGATGTGCCCAAGTGGGTACATCCCTTTTTTATTGAAGCTCTATTTTCCATCGGTTGATTGATTTATGAATTTGGATTTCCATAGTTGGCCCGCAAATGAGGTGGTGGTGTTCGATTTTGAAACCACAGGCCTCTCACCCGATGTGGGTGATCGCGCGATTGAAATTGGCGCGGTGTTAATTGAGAACGGAAAAATCACTGACCGATTCCAACAGCTGATGAATCCCGGTATTCGCATCCCGTTGTTTATTGAAAACCTCACTGGCATTACTAATGGGATGGTAAAGACCGCGCGCAATAATGGCGAAGTGATGGCGGATTTTTTTGATTTCATCGCTGGCCGCAATCTGGTCGCACATAACGCCAGTTTTGATGAGCGTTTTTTACGTGCAGAATTCCGCCGGATTAAAAAATCTTATTCTGCAGGTATCGCTTGTAGTTTGTTGGCCGCGCGCCGTATTTTTCAAGCGGCGCCCAACCACCAGTTGGCCACGCTCGCGCAGTATAAAAATTTGCCCAGCGATGGTATTTATCACCGCGCTTTGGCCGATGCTGAGGTGACTGCCTATTTGTGGATGAGTTTATTAGACGAATTGCGCGAGCACCACCAACTCTCTGGGCTATCATTTGGATTTATGCATGCCCTGACGAAAACACCTAAACACCAGCTGCGCCGGTTTTACGAAAATCACAAATTGGCCGTGGTATAAGCCTGCATCACAATAAAATTTATTTTCAGGAGTTGTCATGACTAATCATTTCCTTATCGGCGGCAACGGCACCCAAGCGGCGCACTTGAATTTGCGCATGGCTAACCGCCACGGGTTGATCGCCGGTGCAACAGGCACCGGTAAAACAGTGAGTCTGCAAGTGCTTGCTGAAGGTTTTGCCAAAGCGGGTGTGCCGGTTTTTATGGCGGATATCAAAGGTGATTTATCCGGGCTTGCCAAAGCCGGCAAGCCGCATCCCAAAGTGGATGAACGCGTGCAATTAATGAATATTACCGATTACCAGCAACGCCTGTTTCCCTGCGTTTTTTGGGATCTATACGCGCAAAAAGGCCATCCCGTACGCGCAACTATTTCTGACTTCGGCCCCTTGCTGCTCGCCAATTTTTTTGACCTTAACGAAACCCAGACCGGTGTGCTCTATGCCGCGTTTAAAATTGCCGACGACCAAGGTATGTTGATGCTGGATTTGAAAGATCTGCAAGCCATGCTCAACTGGATGAAGGACGAACGCAAAACCCTTGAGGATGAATACGGTGGTATTAGCGAAGCGAGCATTGCAGCAATTCAGCGCCGTTTGATGATGTTGGAGCAGGAAGGCGCCGATAAATTTTTTGGCGAGCCGGCGCTGGATTTAACTCATTTGATGCAAGTCACCTTGGAAGGGACTGGTGTGATCAACATTCTTGATGCCACCACCCTCGTCAATCAACCCAAACTCTACGCCATATTTTTACTCTGGTTAATTTCGGAGTTGTTTGAAAATTTGCCCGAGCAGGGCGATGCCGATAAGCCCAAGCTAGTATTCTTTTTTGATGAAGCTCATTTATTGTTTAACGACGCACCCAAGTTGTTGGTTGATAAAATCGAACAGGTGGTACGCCTGATTCGCTCCAAAGGTGTGGGTATTTATTTTATCTCGCAGAGCCCTGCCGATATTCCCGACACGGTGCTCGGCCAATTGGGTAACCGCGTGCAACACGCGCTACGCGCCTACACTCCCAAAGATCAGCAGGCGGTGAAAATTGCGGCGCAAACTTTTCGCCCGAATCCGGCGTTTTCAACTGAGGCGGTGATTACCGAATTGGGAATAGGTGAAGCCTTGGTATCAGTGTTAGATGAAAAGGGATCGCCTACGCCAGTTGAGCGAATAATGATTGCACCACCCGCATCTCGTATTGGCCCATTAACCGATGAAGAACGGGCAGAAGTCATGGCGCGCTCGCCCTACAAAACAATTTATAGTCAGTTAGTTGATCGCGAGTCTGCCTATGAAATATTAAAAAACCGTGTTGCCCAACAGGCGCAAACTGAACAGCAGCAAAAAGTGCAGGAGCAGTTGCGCGTTGAGCAGGAGCGCATATTCAAGCAGCAACAAAAAGAGCAGGAGCGCTACACTAAAGAGCAGACGCGCGCGCAGCAGCAGGCCACCCGGCAACGTGAGGGCGCGGTAGATGCTTTTGCCAAAAGTGCGGCACGCGCGATTGGCAGCAATTTGGGGCGACAAATCGTGCGCGGCATCCTTGGTTCGTTGCTCGGTGGCAAGCGTTAGTCGCGGTAATGTGAATCGCAGAATCATCGTCTATAGTGAAGAGGAGCAAAATTTAACGTGATCTATGTGGCGGCTATTTATGGTCGCCAATAGTGAAAGTGCAGGGAAATAATGCATTTGTCATGTCAATTAGCTGCGCTTGTCAGGAAGAGGGGGCAGCTATATATGTTGAGGATGCAGCATGAAAAAAACGACAGACCTCCGCATAAAAAAATACATTTCCCCGAGACTATTAAAAACAATTGCGTTTACTTCTCTGATTTGTGGCTCTGCGATTTCTAATTCGTCCGGCCAGGTTAATCAACCTGGCGTAGATGACACTATTTATTTGCAACAGGGTTGGGATCACCACACGCGCCAGACGTTGTCGTTTACTTCGTTCGGCTCCCGCTATCTCCCCTACCAATGGTTTATTGCACTCGAACAATTCGACAGTGAAATTCCCTTTCGCGATCATGAGCATATGGCTGCGCTGGGTTTTATTCCCACGGCGGCAGATCAATATAATCCCGATGGATTGCCCGTAGGGGTTGTGCGCGATGCCGATAAAAAAAATGGCGACTATGTTGGACTCACGTGCGCTGCTTGCCATACCGGTCAAGTCAGGATTAATGGTAAACGCATTCGTATCGATGGCGGTCAGGCATTAATTAATTTTGCACAGTTTGAAAGCGCGACACTGGCAGCATTAAAAGCTACCGCTGCTAACACAGAAAAATTCGCGCGTTTCGCGCAACAGGTAATTGTTGGATCTGCGCCTGGAAATTCGGCAGAAACATTGACGCCAGAACGGTTAAAAAAACAATTGCAGGCGCGCATTGTTGAATTGGAAAAACACCTCTCCATTAATGCGACCCAAGTTCCCTATGGTCATGGACGACTCGATGCCTTTGGGCAGATATTCAATGCCATCGCGGTCGAGGCCATCAATATGCCGGAAAATATTCACTCGCCCAACGCTCCCACCAGTTATCCGGTGTTGTGGGATGCATCGCATTTGAATGTAGTACAGTGGAATGCGTCGGCACCGAATAAAGAACCTGGACCACTGTTCCAGAATGCGATTACGGCGTTGGCGGTGTACGGGACTATTTCTGTAGCGAAAGATAAACTCACCTACCAGTCCTCAATCCGCGTTAGTAATCTTGGTAATATCCAGAGCGATTTTTACCAATTGGTTGCACCACAATGGCCGGTGGAAATTGCGGGCGCACTCGATTCCACCAAAATGGCTATGGGCAAAAAAATCTATGATGAACTTTGTTTGTCGTGCCACACGTTGGTTGATCCGACCGACAAGAAACGTAAGTTGCAGGCGGTGTTAACGCCGGTGAGCGAGGTGGGCACAGACCCATTGATGGCGACTAACTTTATGCAGCGCAAAGTAAAGACTGGTCTGTTGGAGGGTGATAAAGAAATGATTTTTTTTGGCGCGGAACTTCCCGCTGAAACTTCCCCGCTGAATTTGGTCGCCCACACCGCTGCCGGCGCGTTATTTCATCAGCCGTGGCACACGGTGAAAGCTGTGGTTAAGGAATTTCGCTCCCAGGCTGCGCCTCCGGAGCAAATAGTTTATGACAGTTACAAGGCTCGTCCCATCAATGGTATCTGGGCGTCTGCCCCTTATTTGCACAACGGCTCTGTCCCGAGTATTTATGATTTGCTGCTGCCGCCCAAGCAGCGGCCGACGGGTTTTTATGTCGGCAATATTGAGCTGGATGTTGTAAAAGTCGGGCATGTTTATTCTGAAGCACCTAACACCAGTTTTTTTGATACGCATCTGCTGGGCAATTCGAACGCCGGGCACGAATATGGTACTCATTTGAGTGATGATGAACGTTGGCAGTTGATTGAGTACATCAAAACATTGTGACTCCATTATTGCTGCTGTTGCCGGCTCGAGGATCCGGCAAAATATGCCGGGCAGGAGAGTGGCAGCCGGACATTTAATCTGGCTATACTTACGCGCCATTCCCCGTCAGCAACTCCTGGAGCCAGAAAGCCGTGTTGCTAACCATCAGCAGTCTGCTCTTTGCGCAGCCCGCAGTTACAGATGTACTCATACAGCCATAGATTTTTAACTAAAGGAAAACACGCAATGACATCGAAAGACGACAGTTTATTACCTGAATCGGCGCTCACCTTTAACAACAAGCAGCGCTTGTTCATGCGCTATTTCACTGCCATTTTGATCGATCTGGTCGTGTTGGAATTATTTGTTGAGTATTCGTCGCTTGTTGTCATTGAATCATTCACCATCTCTTTATTGTGCGCAGTGGTATTGCAAATCCTGCTGAAACTGACCATCGCCGTTGAGCATAAAGTGGCTGAGTACTTCAATGCCAAAAGCGGGGGCTTCAACCGTTTCCTGCGTTTCTTTTGTGCGTGGTTGGTTTTGTTTGGCTCAAAGTTTGTGATTCTTGAAGCCATCGCATTTGCGTTCGGCAAGCATGTATATTTTGGTGGACCATTCCACGGCCTGATCATCCTGATTGTTGTTATTGTCGTTATGCTTGTTGCGGAAGAGTTGGTTGTCAGGCTCTATCGTCGTTTGGGCGATTCGCAGTGATTTAGTTTGGCGCCGCAACGACTGGGGGCCAAAAAAAGCGCAGTTGATAGCAACGCAATGACATAAGGATCGACTTGATGATTAAGCAGGCGGATGTAATCGGGGTTTGCGCCGCTGGTGCAAACGATTCCGGGGACTCGTGGTTATGATCGGCACAAAACGTTCAGTGGGAATCCCGCTTCTGGTCTTGTGCGCTTGGCTGCTCAATGCCTGTGTAACCTTGGGGCCAGACGCGCAAGAGCCCAAGGTGGAGTGGCTGGAGGATTGGCAGCCTGATCTTTACGGCCAGCTGGGCAATACCGAAACGCAAAATAATCAGGAATTGGATTTTTGGTGGCAGGTTTTTAATGACCCCGGTTTGAACCGTTTGCTGGAAACCGCGCAGCGCGAGAATCCCTCATTACATATTGCCGGTCTGAGGATTATCGAAAGCCGCGCAATACTTGGTATTGCCGATAGCAGCCTCTACCCGCAAGTGCAGCAGCTGAATGGCTCTGTCACGCGCGTCAAACAATCCAGTACTGGCGCGGGCTCCGACCAGAGTCTTACCAATTACGAAGCTAGCTTTGACCTGGGTTGGGAACTGGATTTTTGGGGCCGGTTCAGGCGCGGAATCGAATCAGCGGATGCTGCCTATTTCGCCTCCATCACCAGCCACCAGGATGCGCAGGTGTTGCTGAATGCACAAATGGTGGATCTGTACTTCAGCTACTGGACAACGCTGCAGCGGATCAAGATCGCCCATGAGAACTCGGCGATCCAGAAACGCAGCTTTGAAATTACGGAAAAGATCTTCAAAAGCGGGCAGGGCTCTGAACTTGACCTGCAACAAGCCAAGACCCAGTACCTCGCCACCCTGGCGACTATTCCCGGTCTTGAGTCGACGCAAATCAAATTGCGCAACGCCGTTGGCGCGTTGCTCGGGCGGCCACCCGGCCGGGTTCCTGAACTGGAACATATCACCAAGCCGCTGCCCGATATCGGGCCTGTGGTGATTAATGAAATTCCCTCGCGGTTACTATTACGCCGGCCTGATATACGTACTGCCGCCTGGCAGGTTGCAGCGCAGTCTGCGCAGATAGGTATCGCCAAGGCCGACTATTACCCCAGCATCACGCTGCTGGGTACTCTCGGCTGGTCGACCAACTCGCTCTCGGGCAGTCCTGAGGTGACGACTGTTGCCGGTGGACCATCGCTGTCCTGGAACCTGTTTGACTACGGGCGGATACGCAACAACGTGCGCCTGCAAGACGTGCGCTTGCAACAGGCCATCGAGGCTTTCCAATTCAAGGTAGTGAATGCCGCACGCGAAATTGACGACGCCGCCATCACGGTTGTGAAAGCAGATGCACAGCAATCGGTGCTGGTGGAGTCTCTCGCTTCAGCTGAACGCTCGCTGGATCTGGCCAATAAACGCTATCAGGAAGGTTACGCCGATTTCCAACGGGTACTGGATGCACAGCGCGTCTTGTTTGCGCAGGCCGAGCAAAATCTCCTCAGTCGTGGTGCTTATTTGGGGGCAGTCGTCAGTTTGTATAAAGCTATCGGCGGCGGCTGGATATCGACGGCAGGTGACCAACTGGTTCCCGCAAATGTCCGCGATCAGATGAGCGAACGCACCAACTGGGGCGAGCTGCTGACCGCTCCATTACCTAATATCCCTACATCGGCTAGCACCGGTGAATCGTCTAACGGAACAGAGGCATCCAATGACTGATCAGCAAAATAAGGAAGACGTGAATCTCGCCACTACCATAGTGCCTGATGCAAGTGACAGGTTGGAAAATGCTACAGCTCCGGTAGAGGACGCCCCGCGTACCGTTAAAAAAGGCGGCTTGATAATCGTCATTATTATCCTGCTAAGCCTGCTCTGGTATTTGGTTGGGGATCGTTACACGCCTTACACCACCCAAGCGCGCATTGACGGTTATGTGGTAGGTGTCGCACCTGAAGTATCTGGCATTGTGACCAAGGTATGGGTAAAGAACGACCAGCGTGTGAAAGCCGGCCAACCGCTGTTTGACATAGCGCAATCGCAATACCAGATTGCGCTGGACAAAGCGCGCTCTGATCTGGACAACGCAGTGCGACAAGTGGGCGCGGGCAGTGCGGCTGTAGACGCGGCGCGCGCAAACTTGGTTGCGGCGCGCGCAAATGAGACTAAGGCACGGCAAGATGCAACACGGTTGGAGCGCCTGTATAAAGAAGATCCGGGCACTATTTCCGTGCGCCTGCTGGAAGTGGCGCGGGCAACCTTTGACCAAGCCAAAGCCCAGGTGGTGGCGGCAGAGGCCGATATCCAACGGGCAATTGAAACTATGGGCGGTGACGATGCAGTCAACAACACCATCCTGGCCACCGCGCGCACGGCTGTAGCAAAAGCCGAGTTGGACTTCAGTCATACCCAGATTAAAGCTTCCAATAATGGGGTGGTGACTGACTTGCGAACGGACGTCGGCATATTTGCTGCTGCTGGCAAGCCGGTACTAACCCTGGTGGGTCTTCAGGATATTTGGATCAGCGCCGAGTACACCGAAAACAATTTGGGGCATCTAAAGCTCGGCACGCCGGTTGAGATACTGTTTGACGTGTTGCCCGGCCAGGTTTTCAAGGGGCAAATCCGCAGTATCGGTTTGGGTATTAGCGCCAGTCAGGACCCGGCCGCAGGCACCTTGCCGAGCATCCAGAATAACCGCGACTGGCTGCGGCAATCACAGCGTTTTCCGATCACGGTTAGTTTCGATAATAAACAGGACCCGATGCTGGAACAGCAGTTGCGCATCGGTGGACAGGCGTCTGTGATCGCTTACAGCGAGGATTCATTTATTACCAAGCTGTTGGGTAAGATCTGGATCCGTATTGCAAGCTACCTCTCTTATGCTT
>DATIDX010000399.1:0-14845 GCA_035456025.1 Cellvibrio sp.
CCGGTAAAAGCGGCGGCATTATATTACCAACGCGCTAATAACACACTATTTTGAAGGGTTATTATCTTGACCGAAATTCTATTCACCAAGGCCTACTTCACCAAGAGCGCGCCGAGTATCCGCGAGTGCCCGCCCGAGACAGGCTGCGAAGTCGCCTTTGCCGGGCGCTCCAACGCTGGCAAATCCAGCGCCATCAACGCCCTGACTAACCAAAAATTGGCGCGCACCAGTAAAACCCCGGGCCGCACCCAGCTGATCAACTTTTTTAATGTCGGCGACGACCAGCGCCTGGTCGATCTACCCGGCTATGGCTATGCCAAGGTATCGCGCGACCAAAAAGACAAATGGCAGCGCGACCTGTCCGAATACCTGCAAAAGCGTCAGTGTCTAAAGGGGCTGGTGCTGCTGATGGATATTCGCCATCCGCTACAGGAATTTGATACCACCA
The DNA here is from genome assembly GCA_035456025.1 of Cellvibrio sp. Classification (GTDB taxonomy): domain Bacteria; phylum Pseudomonadota; class Gammaproteobacteria; order Pseudomonadales; family Cellvibrionaceae; genus Cellvibrio. The sequence goes on from DATIDX010000399.1 coordinate 449, forward strand.
TGCTGGACTGGGCAATCAGGGGAAATATGCCGGTTCACATCTTATTGACCAAGGCCGACAAACTCAGCCGCATGCAGGCCAACAACGCCCTGTTTGCTGTGCAGAAACAATTGAAACAGAGCCGGCTGGATGAGTTGGTCAGCATCCAATGCTTTTCAGCGCTGAAATATGCCGGTCTTGACCAACTCAAAGCAAAGTTACAATCCTGGCTGGCACCGGAACAGGACGAGGTCGCACAAGAGTCCCAACCTCAATAAAAAAAACCGATGATTTGGATAAATCATCGGAAAGGACTGGCACCCTTGGGGTGATGCCAGATGGGCTAGGTCGACGACCAGGAGGACTGCTAGATAGAGCGATGTGAAAATGACTTCGTAAATCAGTTGTAGATAGGACTCAAAGCGCGCAAAAAAAGTTCATGTAAAAACGTAAAGCTTTGTAACTGCAACACTTTTTGCACAATTCAAGACCGAATTTGAAGCAAAAAAAACCCCGATAAAATCGGGGTTGCTTAGCATTCTGACTTTCGCTTAGCTGGCTTAAACGCCAATAGGGGAGGAGTTAGCTCATGATCGTAAAACACACGTAACTATGACCGGCACTCGCTCAAATAAGTTCAAACAATTTTTGAAAAATTTGCACAATTCTTTGTTAATTTAACTAAAACCTTTAAAAACAATAAGTTAATAGCCTTCAATTATGTAAAATCGCGCCAGTTTATTAACCGCAGCTTCAACTACGGTTGTTTCGCTCCAGCCTCGTCCAAAAGCGGCATAAAGCCCTGAGTAAAAGTGACATCCAAACCATCCAGCAATGGATTTTCGAGCTTGATGATCTTCCTGTTGGTTAGTTTCACTAAATCCAGGCTGGGTAAAAAATGCGTTTTCCATAACGCTTGCAGGGAGCCATCGGCGTAGGCGCGTCGCAATCCCACATCAATGCGTTCTTTAGCGAGCTTGTTTTTGGCATTCAGGTAGAAAAATCGGGGCAGCGGATAAACCAATAAAAATTGCTCGTCAAAGGTCAACTCTTTGAGATGGCTGAATTGCGCTATTTCGCCGAGGATTTCATTTACGCCGCGACAAAAAAAATCGACCCGCCCGCCAATTACCATCAGGAAAATACCATCGTAGTTATCAATTTCCTGCACCGCCAAACCGTTGTGACGAAAAATAATTGTGTCTGCCCAGCCTACGCCGTGCGCGAAGCTATAGTGGCGCAGGTCCTCAAGCTTCCCGATCTTTTTGCCGCTGGCCTTAAGTTTGGGATTAATGAAACATACCCGATAACCCAGCACCCCCAAGTCTATAGGAAAGTTAATAAAGTCCAGTTTGGCCTGATGGGTGAGCGCCTTCTCGTAACTGGTCTCGATCAGTAGATTGGGATAGGCGTCGTCGACGGCAGCTTTGAGCGCGCGCGCATAATTGCGCGGCGGTATAGGTTGCATTTTGAACTCGCCATATTCTGCGCGGGTTTTTTCCAGCGCAAGGCGCAGCAGTTCGGTGCTGTAGCTGTGGTGTTTATCACCTGGAGCATAGGGTGAACGATGGCTGACAATAAACTCGGCCGATGCGCGCGCAGATTGAAATAAAACTGCTAGCAGTGCGAGACAACCAAGCCAGTTTTTTTTCACTCTAAATTTCCTCTGAATTTAAATTTTCTCTGACTGACTGGAGGGCGCTCACTGCTCATTTTTATTAAGTCGGGAATACCGGGCGCTTATTAATGCGCCTCATCCCAGTTGCTCCCTACACCGGCCTCCACTAACAAGGGCACTTTAAGTGTAGCAGCCGCCGACATGCGCTCAATTAATCCAGCGCGCACCTGATCAAGTTGGGATTCAGCTACTTCCAACACCAGTTCATCGTGCACCTGCATAATAATTTTTGCATCGAGCTGCGCTTCATCCAGCCAGGCCTGCACTTTGATCATTGCGGTTTTAATAATATCGGCTGCCGTACCTTGCATAGGTGCGTTGATTGCAGTGCGCTCTGCGCCCATTTGCAGGTTTTTATTTTTCGCGTTGATTTCCGGCAAATATAAACGACGACCGAACAGCGTCTCGACATAACCTTGCTCGTGCGCGAGCGCGCGGATGTTATTCATATAACGTTGCACACCGGGGTAGCGCTCAAAGTAACGGTCGATATATTGCTGTGCTTCATTGCGGCCGAGACGCAATTGTTTTGCAAGGCCAAACGCCGACATACCGTAAATCAAACCAAAGTTAATTGCTTTGGCACTGCGGCGCATGTCAGAACTCACTGCATCAAGCGGCACACCAAATACTTCGGCAGCGGTCGCGCGATGCACATCCAGGCCTTTTTCAAAGGCGCTGAGCAAACCTGCGTCGTCCGACAAGTGCGCCATAATACGCAATTCAATTTGCGAATAGTCTGCCGCCACTAATTTGTAACCGGCGGGTGCGATGAACGCCTGGCGGATGCGGCGCCCCTCTTCGGTTTTGATGGGAATATTTTGTAAGTTGGGATCTTGCGATGACAAGCGACCGGTAGCAGCAACCGCTTGGTGGTAACTGGTATGTATGCGTCCGGTGCGTTTGTTGATAACAAGGGGCAACTTATCGGTGTAAGTGGATTTTAATTTCGCGAGTCCACGATATTCCATCAACACTTTTGGTAGCGGATAATCCAGCGCCAATTCCTGCAATACATCTTCTGCAGTTGACGGTGTTCCCGTCGGTGTTTTTTTCAAAACTGGCAACTTTTGCTGCTCAAATAAAATTGCGCCCAGTTGTTTGGGCGAACTCAAATTAAATTCCTGTCCGGCAATCTCATAAGCCTTGCGCTCCAACTGCGTCAGTCGCTCGCCCAGTTCTACGCTTTGCTGGCCGAGCAATTTGGCATCGACCAATGCGCCATTGCGCTCAATGCGCGAGAGCACTGGCACTAATGGCATTTCGATATTTTCAAACACGGATGTTAACGAGGGAATTTTTTCCAGCTGCGGCCAAAAAAATTGATGCAAGCGCAAAGTGATATCCGCATCTTCCGCCGCGTAGTGACCAGCGTCTTCCACTTTCAATTGATTAAAACTGAGCTGCTTCACACCTTTACCGGCGAGCTCTTCAAAGGTCACCGTTTTATAATCGAGATAATTTTGTGCGAGATCATCCATATTGTGGCGGCTGCCGATGGAATTCCACACATAGGATTCGAGCATGGTATCAAAATCAATGCCGCGCAATTCAATACCGTAATTCAACAACACACTGCGATCGTATTTTAAATTTTGGCCGATTTTTATTTTTTTCTCGTCTTCCAGGATGGGTTTTAATTCTTGCAAAACCCATTCGAGCGGCAATTGCTCTGGCGCACCCATGTAGTCGTGACCGCAGGGAACATAAGCGGCGACTCCTGGTTCAATCGCAAAATTTACGCCGACAATTTTGGCATCCATAATTTCGAGCGCGGTTGTTTCGGTATCAAACGAAAATTGCGTCGCTTGTTGCAAACGCGCCAGCCACTGTGAAAATAGATTTTTATCGGTAATTACATCGTAGCGTTTTTCAACAACCGCAACCGGCGCCGACGGTTCAATGCTCCGCTCTGCGCTAACGGCAATCACATCTGTGATGGGCGGAGCAACCTGGTCATTCAAGTTGGCGATATCTTTCGCCCAATTTTTAAATTCAAGGTCTTCAAATAATTCGCGCAGGCGATTGTTGTCAGGCGGCGTGTGGCGCAGCGACTCGGGGCACACACTCAATTCGACATCGGTTTTGATAGTGGCAAGACGATGGGAGAGATAGGCCATCTCGCGATGCTCAAGTAATTTTTCCGGCATAGTTTTCGCGCCGCGAAACGACAGGCTGCGCACTTTTTCCAGATCTGCATAAATTGCATCCAAGCCCCCCAACCCCTGGATCAAACCCTGCGCGGTTTTTTCGCCCACACCGGGCACACCGGGAATGTTATCCACCTTGTCGCCCATGAGCGCGAGGTAATCCACCATCAACTCCGGGCCAAAACCGTATTTGGCATTGACGCCAGGGATGTCCAACACGGTTTCGGTCATGGTGTTGACCAGGGTGACATGCTCATTAACCAACTGGGCCATATCTTTATCGCCGGTAGAAATCACCACCGGACGCGCCAGCTGCGTCGCCTGGCGCGCAAGGGTGCCAATCACATCGTCGGCCTCCACTCCATCAATCACCAACAGCGGCAACCCCATCGCCTGGACTATGTCGTGGATCGGCTGCACTTGCGGGCGCAAATCATCAGGCATGGGCGGGCGATTCGCCTTGTACTCGGCAAACATGTCATCGCGGAATGTTTTGCCTTTGGCATCGAAGACAACCGCTATTTGACTGTCGGGATAATCCTTGATTAGCCGCCGCACCATATTAACCACACCTTTTACTGCGCCCGTGGGCTGGCCTTTGGAATTGGTTAACGGCGGCAGCGCATGGTAAGCGCGGTATAGATAAGAAGATCCGTCGACAAGGACGAGAGGTGCAAGTGGGGAAACGGGGGACTGGCTCATAAAAATCGGTAACCGGAAGCTGCTTTGAATCCCGAAAGGATACACCAAGCCCCACCACACCCGCCCTAGACTGAGGGTAACAACAGTCGCCGGTAACATCTTTGTCGAAAAATCACATAAAAGTGTTACCCATGAGAGAGTGTGTTACCAAGTGCCATATTTGATTAATAATTTAGATTTTATATCTAACATTAAGTATTTATTCACATTTTAAGGATGCTAATAACAAAATTGTTTGAGCAGGGACTAGTCATTCATAAAAATTCTGTTACTATGGGTAACAGATGGTAACAAACAGTCCAGACCGAACCGGATGTTACCGTCGCAAAGGTAAACCCAACAAAAAGGTTGCTCACAAGGCGACTGGATATTTAAACCATCGGAGGAACCCACGATGAAAAAGATTGCACTTACTCTAGTAAACCTGTCATTAACTGCTGCCCTGACTTTCAGCACTTTGACTTTAGCGACTGCTGGTGTGACCAGCGCAAAAAACCAAGGACCACAAGTGACGCTCAGCGCCACTGGGACTAATACCCAACCAGCATGGATTGCATCGGTGGAAGACGCAGAATTGCGCATTACGGAAGATTTGACTGAAAAGACCAATGTGTTGACCGAAGTGGCGAACGCCAAATTCGAAAAGCAATTGGCAGCCAAATTAGCGACTCAATTGACTTTGTAAAAATTCCGCCTCGCCGGGGAAAACCCGGCGAAGCAAGCTTTGCTTAAGTTTTTGTTATCTAGCCTTATTCCTTTATTATCCTCGTGTATTAGCCCTGCACCCTGGCATATAACTTTTTGTTATGTCAATGCAGGGCTCTTTTTTTGTGTCGATCACAAATTTGTAATTGCCTTGGCCGTGGCGCACCAGTCCCTCGACCTGGTTATTTTTTACCCTAGACTCGCTCTTAGATAAGACTGTCGGCCCCATTATTTAGCCTGACAATTTGCCGCACCAGCGAGTTCACACTATTCCCGGAGGATGTCATGGACAGCCTGATTTTTTCCCAAACCGCTATATTTCGTATGCAACAACTGGCCAGCTGCGTATACCACAAAACTGGCAATCGCCACCGCTTGGCTTCGCAAGAGGGAATGTTGGGGTTGCTGCGCGATGCCGGTAACTCGACCGATAAAGACATTCGCCAGTACTACGATTCTTTCGTGCTGGAGCTGAACCAGCGCCAGTTAGATGCGTTGGAGGCGCGCCATGTGAAAATGCGCAAACCTTTCCATGCCTCAGCCGGCGCGCCCATCCGCAAGGCAAGTTAAAAAACTTCGGCCAAGTTGCTCAAGGAGCTGTTGATAGCGGGTGACCTGTGGATCGCCGATCGGATCGAGCAGCCCGATACGCAACTTGAGCGCTGCCGCCATCTCTTCCATTCCCTGCGCTTTGTAGTAGGGCTCCATAAACAGACACTTCCCCTCCTTCGCCAGAATGTCGCGCAATTCCTGTAGGTGTTTTGCGCCCGGGCGCCGCTCGGGGGTGTAGGTGACATAGCCAACTTGATGCAAGCCGTAGCGCCCTACAAAGTGTCCGTAGCCCTCGTGGTAAACCGCAAAACCCACGTCTTTTACTGGTGCCAATTGACGCGCCATCTGCTGATCCAACCGTTGTACCGATGCTGCAAATGTGCGCGCGTTCGCTCTGAATGTGCCCGCTGATGAGGGCTCCAGCAGGGCGAGGCGCGCGGCCACTACCTCAGCGATCAATACCGCATTGCGCGGATCTAGCCACAGGTGCGGATCTTTACCAATATGCTTGTGGCTGGCGTGTTGATGATCGTTGCGGGGCGCTTCCGGCCAGTGCAATCCGGCCAACTGGTAGCTGGTGATAATTTTTTCTGCCGCGATATTGCCCAGCGGCCGCGCAAGAAAGCTCTCCATCTCCGGGCCTATCCAAATTATCAAGTCAGCGCTGCGCAAAAGTTTGTGGTCGGACATCTTCAGCGGGTAGTCGTGAGGCGAGGCGCTGATCGGCAGCAGGGTGATGACTTCAACTTGGTCGCCCGCCACTTCTTGCGCAATTAGCGCCAGTGGTTTGATGCTCGCCACCAGCTGCAATTTTGCCTGCGCAGGCATAGCTGTCATGCACATCAGACTAAAAAGCGCCAAACCAAACAGCGCCAAAGCGCGCAACATTTCTTCGCGATACGTCATAAACCCGAGTGGTCCCGTAACTACATGCCAGATGAAAGGTTATAGAGTAACATAGCGGGCAATTTACATCGCCATTGCCCCTCGATTTGGGCGCGATCACCCAGAGATATCTATGGAACATACCCCCATCGCCTGTAGCCATCACGACCACGACCACTGTATCCAGGATGCGCTGGAGGCCGCACGGCAGCTGTGTATCGGGCGCGGGGTGCGCCTTACCGACCTGCGCTTGCAAGTGCTGGAACTTATCTGGCAAAACCATAAACCGCTCGGCGCCTATACGCTGATGGAAATGCTGGCCAAGGCCAATACCCGCCGCGTGGCCCCGCCGACGGTATACCGCGCGCTGGATTTTTTGTTGGAGCAGGGCTTGATCCATCGCATCAATGTGCTCAACGCCTTCATCGGCTGCCCCTCCCCGACCACCAAACACCAGAGCCATTTCCTGATCTGCCGCGCCTGCGGTATCGCCATAGAACTCGATCAACCGGAGCTGAGTCAGCAGATTATCGGTGTGGCCCAGGACGCCGGTTTCCAGGTTGAATCCCAGTCGCTTGAAGTATCAGGCCTTTGCGCCAACTGCGCGGGTAACCCTGGCCAGCAGGAGCACCGGCATGGCTGATTACCTGATCAAAGCGCGTGGCCTGGGGGTTAACCGCAATGGCCGGGCGATTTTACAACGCGCGGATTTGACCGTGCAGGCCGGAAAAATAGTGACCCTCATCGGCCCCAACGGCGCAGGCAAGACCACCCTGGTGCGGGCAGTGCTCGGGCTGATCAAGATCGACGAAGGCACAATCGCAAAGGCACCCGACCTGCGTATTGGCTACATGCCGCAAAAACTCCACATCGATGCCAGCCTGCCGCTCACGGTGGCGCGCTTCCTCGCGCTGGGTGGCAAGGCGCGCGCCGACCTGGCCGAAACCCTGGCGCTAACCGGCATCGACAAGCTCATCAACATGCCCATGCAATCCCTTTCCGGGGGCGAGACCCAGCGGGTGTTGCTGGCGCGCGCACTGCTGCGCGACCCACAATTGCTGGTGCTGGATGAACCGGTGCAAGGTGTGGACGTGACCGGCCAATCGGCGCTCTACGCGCTGATCAACGAAATTCGCAACCGCCGCCAGTGCGGGGTGCTGCTGGTCTCCCACGACCTGCATCTGGTGATGGCCACTACCGACACGGTGATCTGCCTCAACCAGCACGTCTGCTGTGAGGGACATCCGGAACAGGTCACTAATGACCCAGCCTATCTCGCGCTCTTTGGCGAGGCGGTGGGCGCGACCAATCCACCGCAAGTGGCGATCTATACTCACCACCACGATCACCAGCACGACACCCACGGCAATGTGATTCACACCAAGCCGGGTGCGCATATCCACCGTCACGACAGCTCCTGCGGACACGACCACCATGCCTGATTTTTTACTCCTCGCCCTACTCGCCGGTATCGCTGTGGCGCTGGTGGCCGGCCCGCTCGGTTCGTTTGCGGTCTGGCGGCGCATGGCCTACTTCGGCGATACCCTCGCGCACTCAGCCCTGCTGGGGGTCACTTTTGGCCTGCTGCTAGACATTAACCTCAACCTCGCCATCGCGCTCGGTTGCCTGCTGTTGGCGCTGATCCTGGTAGCACTGCAAAATAACCGCTTCCTCGCGACCGACACGCTGCTGGGGATTTTATCCCACTCTACTCTCGCACTCGGGCTGGTCTGTGTCAGTGTGTTCAGCGACAACCGCATCGACCTTATGGCCTACTTGTTTGGCGATATCCTGTCCGTAAGCCGCACCGACGTAGCCAGCATCTGGCTGATCTCGCTCGCGGTGATAGCGGCGCTGGTGTGGTTGTGGCGGCCACTGCTCGCAATTACCGTGCACGAAGAACTCGCGCATGTCGAAGGTGTGCCCGTAGCGCGGGTGCGCACGGCACTGATGTTGCTGATGGCATTGGTGATCGCGATTGCCATGAAGGTGGTGGGCGTGCTGCTGATCACCGCGCTGCTGATTATTCCCGCCGCCGCCAGCCGCCGCCTGACCCACACCCCGGAGCAGATGGCGCTGGTGTCCAGCCTGCTGGGAGTCGCTGCTGTGTGCGCCGGCCTAGCCGCGTCTTATTGGTGGGACAGCCCCGCCGGCCCGGCGATAGTGCTCTCGGCCACCCTCCTCTTCAGCCTGACCCTGTTAAAGCGCCAGCCGGTATAAGTGACCCTGCGCACATAGCATGTAAGCCAAAGCGCACAAGAGAATGGGAGAATTGCGACTGTTTTCACACTTGTGTTTCATCGATACTGGCCAGGATCCCGCCCCTGACACACTCACAATAGTGGCGGCAAAATTAGCAGGGATACAGCCAATATGACAATTTTAAACATCGGTAACGAAGCCTTTAACAGCACAGAAGTTGCTGAAAAGGTGCAGAACGACATCAACTTTTTGCTCGCGCGCATCGAGCATTTGCAACAGCAGTCCAATCCAAACCCGGTAGTTCTACAAACCTACCGCGAAATGCTTGAGAGTCGCCAGGCAGTGCTGGATTGGTTGATCCAGGATCAAACCGCTCCGGCGACGGCGATCCCCAAAGCGGGTTAGCTGTCACCCAATATTCATCAAAATGTTGTGTTTTCGTCATGAGTTCGCCGCAAACTGCGGTGAAACAGCCACGGAAACGCACCATGAACTCTTCCGCCAATGTCCTTGCTGCTCCCTCGCCTGCTGATTACGCCGACCAAATAGGCACCCCCAACACCACCAGTTACCTTATTAATGCCCGCACCGTGTGGATTTCCGACATCCATCTGGGTTTCCGCGATTGCAAAGCCGATTATCTGCTCGACTTTCTCAACCACATCCACTGCGACACCCTCTATCTGGTGGGCGATATTGTCGACCTCTGGTCGCTCAAACGGCGCTTCTGCTGGCCGCAAAAGCACTATCAGGTGATGCTGAAATTCTATGAACTGGCCGCCAAAGGTGTGCGCGTGGTCTATGTACCGGGCAACCACGATGATCCCATCCGCCATTTCAGCGGCCAACTATTCGGGCCGATTGAAATTGCGCGCGAGCACGAATATGTAACCGCCGACGGCAAGCGTTTGCTGATCATGCACGGCGATGCCATGGATGCCTACATCAACCACAGCTGGCTCAAGCGCGTGGCGGGCGACCACGGCTACGAGCTGCTGTTGTTTATCAACCGCTGGACTGACCGCATCCGCAAACTGGCCGGTCGCCCCTATTTTTCCCTCGCAGGACTGATCAAAAGCAATATCAAGGGTGCCAAGGCGGCGATTGAGACCTATGAGAGAGAGGCACTGGGTGAAGCCCGGCGGCGCGGCTATGATGGCGTGGTCTGCGGCCACATCCACTACCCGGCACTGCGCGAAGAAGCAGGTTTGCGCTACGCCAACTGCGGCGACTGGATCGAAAACTGCACAGCCTTGGTAGAGGATCACCAAGGCTGCATGCGTCTGCTGCACCACAGCGACAAGATCCGCTGGCAGGAATTGGAAATTGCGCAAGGCGCTTGAAGCGGGCTAGATAGGCGGCGCTGATCAGATCTCCAGCGCCTGCATGCTGAGCGCGACTATAAACCCGATTGCCGCGACCAAACCCGATAATTCGTGGGTCTCGGCGAAGGCTTCGGGGATCATTGTCTCCACCACCATGGCGAAAATGCCACCTGCGGCGATACAGGTAATCAACGCTTTGAGTTCAGCAGAAGCGCCGCCAAAAAAAGCCGCGCCAATCATGGCAAATGACCCCGATAACACCGCCATCCCACCCCACAAGCGCAACATAAACCAACCCGAATGACCGGAGCGGCGCATGCCGGCAGTGCTGGACAAGGCCTCGGGGATGTTGGAGATAAAAATAGCAGCGATGGTCGCCAGACTGAGCTTGCCGCCACCGGCGACCAGTAGGCCAATCGCCATGGATTCAGGAATACCATCGAGCAGGGTGCCGGCCGCTATCGCCAGGCCGGCGTTGTTCTTCGCCGGTTGTTGGTTACCAGAGCGTTTGCGGTGCCTGGCGGCGGGTGAATTCAGCCGGAAATTAATCAGCGAGAAGACAAATGCCCCGGCGAAAAAACCGCCGGCAACCCAATCCAGGCCAGCATGTGCCAGGGAATCACCCACCAGTTCAAAGCTGAGTGCCGCCAGCAGCACACCGCTGCCAAAGGCCATCACATGGGCGACGGCTCTGGGTGGAAAACGGATAAACCAGCCGAGCGCCGAACCTACCAGCAGAGCGCTGGCGGCGCTAAACCCCCAAAACCAGGCTTCCAGCCAAACGGGCATTCACTAGCTTCCAAACCAGGCGCGCACCAGGTCCGGCAGCGGCACTGACTTACCGTCGACGCTGCTGACCCAGACCACTTTGGAGTAGCCCTCGGCGGCGGGCACATCCGGCTGGCTCGCGGTGTAAACCTTGTACTTGACCATAAAACTGGAGCGCCCCGGTTCGCTGATAAACACGTCGATACGCAGGGTTTCCGGGTGGAAGATTGGCCGCAGGAAGGTACAGCCAATAGTAACCACCACCGGGTGGGTGTCGCTTTTCAGCGGGACGCCTTTCTCCAGCATCCACATGAAGCGCGCCTCTTCAAAATAGCGGAAGTAGAGAGTGTTGTTGACGTGGCCGTAAGCATCCATGTCGCCCCAACGGACGGGCATGGTGCAGGAGTAAAACGGCGCGGTTTGTTGATCGTGACTCATAATTACTGCTCCCTAACTTGCCTGTCTCGCGGTAAAACTCACCTGCATGCCACCCAGTCCAGCATAGTCGATACGGATGCCGGTATTGGTTGGCACCTCAATAACGCCAGCGTAGGAACCGGTAATTACCGCCTGCCCGGCCACTATGCCCTCGCCCCGGCTGCGCAGAAATTCGGCCAGCCAATAGAGTGGCGCGCGCGGCTGGGTATTGGGGTGCTGCCCCTGGCGCTCGATGACTTCGCCGTTGTCGCAGGTCAGGGTGATGGTGAAGCTGCTGGCGCCACGGGCATTTTCCGAATCCACCTCGGGGCCGATAAACAAACCCTGGTTAACCAGGCCATCGGCGAGCATTTCCGGGAATTCGCAGCTGGCCGGGTCGGCGTAGCGGCTGTTGATCAGCTCCAGCGCCATATGGGTGCGGGCGATGGCGGCGTCGACTTCAGCGGGCGTGTAAGGCTCGGCGCGCGCGGGTAAATCCCGGCCGAAAAAGAACGCGAGTTCCGGCTCAATTCGGGCGCGCTCACCCTCGGCGGTGGTTTTGACCCAGAGGCTGACCGGCGGCACCGAGTCTATGGTACGGGTGTAGATGGGGCCGAGGACCAGTTTGTCCTGCGGCGGCAACAGGCATTTCCAGCCGCCGATGGAATCGTCCATTTGCTCGCACCAGCGCGCGGTGACTGCGGCCTGGATCGCCAGTGCCTGCTCCAAATCCTGTGGTCGGCTGCCCTCTGGCAGGCGGCCGCCCTGCTCCCCACTAATCCGCCGCGCGACTAATATCCTGGCCGCTTCGACGGCACTAAAAGCTGTGTTCATACATATCTTCCCATTTGCATAGCGTTAAAAAATTTCCCCCGCATTAAGCCTGTAAAGCCATAAATAAAAAACCCCTCGCGAAAGGGGTTTTTAAGGACTGTTAAACGCGCCAGCTAAGGATGGGGCGACAACTCATGGGCAATGTGTTTGAGGTCTTCACTCGACTCAATGATATTCGCCACAGTGGTATAGGCTTTTTCAGGATCCAGATGCAGGTCGTCAAACACTTGCTGCGGGATAGCTACTTTCGGGCCGCGACCGATGTTGTGCTGGTGCAGCAAGCGCTGGGCGACAAAAATCAACTTGGCGTAGACCGCATATTCGCCTTGGTAATTAGGGTTGCTCTGGTGGCGCAAGCCCACCACTACCTCTTCCGGCATCGACCAAAGCGACATCAGCGCTGCTGCTAGTTGCTCGCGCGTCACGCCGAGTAAATGGCGCTCGACTGCCTGGTGATCGACATGGGGATTGGCATCGGCCAGTTCACAATAATTGTGGTAGTAAGGCGGGAACACCTCAGCCAGGATCAGATAGCCGAAGTTGTGCAAGAGCCCGCACAGGTAGGCCATACCAAAACTGGGGCGATGGTCGCGCGGAATGGCGGTCACCAGCCCTTCGATGGTCGCCGCCATATACACCGCCTGCTGCCAGTAAGGCAGGGAGCCGTGCGGCCCCTCTTTGGGGATGGCCATGGCTTTGCCGAGCGACAAGCCCAGCGCGAGGTTGAGCACCATATCGAAGCCCAGCACCCGCACTATGGCATCGTGGATGGATTTGATTTTGCCCGGCGCAGAGTAGTAAGGCGAGGCCGCCCAACTCACCACTTGCGCGGCAAGGCTGGGGTCGGTCTCGACGATCTGCGCGAGGTCACTGATGTCGGCGTTGGGGTTCACGCGCAGCTTGATGATGCGCTGGGCGGTATCCGACAACGGCGGCAATTCGAGCGTCTCTTCCAGCCGCTGCTTGACGCGCAACTGGGTGAAATTGCGCACTGCTCCCAAAATCTGGTCGGCGTCGCTGCTGCTGGTATCGTCCACTTCCAGCGGCTCCAAGGGCACGGCTATGTCGCAGATGGTGGCGTCGTCGATGATTTGCTTGAACTCTTCCCGGCTGAAACGCAGTAGTTGCTTTTCATCGCCCGAATCGGCGAGCAGTTCACTGCGCTCCACCAGGCTGCGGTCGATCAGGGTCAGCAGACCGGCGAGCTTGGGCAATGCGGGAATTGATTGGAGATTGTGCGAGAGGCAGAATTTCTGGATATCTTCCGGTTTGGCGGCGTGCAGTTCGCGGTTCAGCTGGCGGTTTACCGCCTTAAGATCGAGCAAACGGTCGGCGGCAAAGATCACCTGCACCCGACCCTGGCTGTCTTGCAAGATGACCGATTTGGCGGCACTCATGCTGCGCAACTGCTGATCGTGCCACAGGGCTTTTTCGTTCTCACTCACAGGCATTTCAGCCACCTGGTAATGCACATTTTGCTTGTTGAGCAACGATTGGACACTGGTAGGAACTGACACGGCCTACTCCTCTTAATAAATTCCAGGTAGTGGGTATACATAGGGTTTAAATGACTCTGGCCGGTTGCTGATGGATAAGGAGGGGCGTGCGCGGCCACGAAAATTCTCTCGGTTGAACAGCGATCTACCCAAGCATAGTAGAGATTTGGTGTTGCACGGCGCAATCTGAAAGAAGATATAAGGAAGTCACCAAAAAGCGGGAGCAGTTAACACAGCGTTGTAAAAAAACCGTCGCAAATTGTCGCCAAAACCAGCCTGCAAACCGTTATACCTGTAAATAGCGCTGGTTTTCACCCAGCCAGCGCAGCACCAGCTGCGCGCAGAGTTGCGGATAATCGCTCATCAACAGCAGCGCTGCGTCTTTGACAGCGGGCAATAAATGGCTGTCGCGCTGCAGATCCGCAATCTTGAATTGCATCTCCCCGGTTTGGCGGGTACCGAGCACTTCGCCAGGGCCGCGCAGCAACAAATCCTGCTCAGCGATGTAGAAACCGTCGCTACTTTCGCGCATCACGCGCAACCGCTCGCGGCTGTTTTGCGATAGCGGCGAACCGTACAACAGCACGCAGTGACTCGCCGCCGACCCCCGCCCCACCCGCCCGCGCAACTGGTGCAACTGGGCGAGCCCGAGGCGCTCGGGGTTTTCAATAATCATCAAGCTCGCGTTGGGGACATCCACGCCC
>DATIDX010000400.1:0-15161 GCA_035456025.1 Cellvibrio sp.
AAAAGCAGGCAATGATATGAAAACCATGCTGCAATTTTTTGTCCCTCGACTTTTAACCGGTACGATTTCTACCTCCAAGCTCCAGCTGTTACTGATTCTGCTAACGACCAGTTTGATTGCGGGTTGCGCGACCACCAAAAAACATGAGCAAGAGGCGCAAGTCAAGGCCGATAAAGCTGGGTTGACGCCGCTGGAGCAAACACATTTTGATGGGACTTTTATTGCACCCGGCGTGCAATTCGCAAAGTATAAAAAATTATTTGTCGAGCAATTGGATTTGAGCGATGTAAAAGTACGCAAACAATATTCCGACAACAAGTTCGATGATACGCCCTGGGAATTGAGCGCTGATGATCGCAGTTACTATCAAGAGCGCTATACCGAAGCGCTAATGACCAATTTAATTGCAGATGGCACTTATGCAACTGCCATGCAGCCGGCGGCCGATGTGATAAGTGTTGTGGCCAAAGTGGTGGAAATTGCCCCGTTGGCTAGCAAAGATGACCTCAAAGGGCGCCCGACTGATATGAAAGTCTACAGCGAGGGTATGGGTACCATGACGCTTGAAATTTCCCTTTACGATTCATTGACTGGCAAGCCTTTAGCTATCATCACCGATCAGCGCGACCTCGGGCGTATTTGGGAGGAAAATAATCGCTCATCCAATAATATTCAGGTGCGGCAGGCATTTAACCAGTGGTTGGCTAACTTGCGCAAAGAGTTGGATAAAGCATCGGGTCGTTAGCTGATCTGCCCAGCTAACTTCAGCACAAATAAAAAGAGGAAAACCTGCGCAGGTTTTCCTCTTTTTTTATTAGTGACTAACTGAAAAAGCGCGCGGATTATTTCAAATCATCAAGATATTTTTCAGCGTCAAGCGCCGCCATACAACCGGAACCGGATGAGGTAATCGCCTGGCGATAAATATGGTCAGCCACGTCGCCCGCAGCAAACACACCTTCAATGCTAGTTTGTGTAGCATTGCCTTCCAAACCGCTTTTTACTTTGATGTAACCATCTTTCATGGTCAGTTGGCCTTCAAAAATATCGGTGTTGGGTTTGTGACCGATCGCGATAAATACACCGGCGACATCTATCTGCTGCGTCGCACCGTCTTGTGTACTTTTTAAACGCAAACCATTCACACCAGATTCGTTACCCAGGACTTCTTCCAGCTGATGATTCCAAATCACTTTGATATTGCCATTGGCAACTTTTGCCATGAGTTTATCTTGCAGAATTTTCTCTGACTTAAGTTTGTCACGGCGATGGATCAGGGTAACTTCGCTGGCGATGTTGGACAGATACAAGGCTTCTTCAACTGCTGTATTTCCGCCACCCACTACGGCAACTTTTTGATCGCGATAAAAGAAACCATCGCAGGTTGCACAGGCGCTTACGCCTTTACCCATAAAAGCTTCTTCCGACGGCAAGCCCAAATACTGCGCAGAGGCACCGGTGGAAATAATCAGCGCATCACAGGTGTAAGTATTTGATCCGATCAATTTGAATGGGCGCTCGGTCAAGACTGTTTCGTGGATGTGATCAAAAATAATTTGTGTATCAAAGCGCTCGGCGTGTTGCTGCATTTGCACCATCAAATCCGGACCTTGTAAATCGTGTACGCCACCTGGCCAGTTTTCTACTTCGGTGGTGGTGGTCAACTGACCGCCTTGTTGCATACCGGTAATGACAACAGGTTTAAGGTTGGCGCGTGCAGCGTAGATTGCAGCGGTATAACCAGCGGGGCCGGAACCGAGAATAATCAGGCGATGATGTTGTACGTCACTCATAGGAGATCCTTGAATTGATGCAATAAAAGAGGGTTGTTGCAAAAAAGGGTGTTGCTCAATGTGGGTGCATGATAGGCGAATCGCAATAGCCGTGCAAAATTGTATGGCTCAATGCGCGGTATTGGGTTTGGCTATGTGCCGATTTATTAGACAAAGCATTCTTGGCACAGCTGAATTAGTAGGTTTTGGCTCCAAGGGTTGACAGGCGATTACTCCATTCATGTCCGCTGTGGCTGCGTAATAGTTGCTCAAAGGCGACGGCGGACAAGGGTCTGGAGAATAAATAGCCCTGTAATAAATCGGCACCATAATCACGGCAGACGCGCGCCTGCTCACGGGTTTCCACACCTTCCACCACCACGGTTAAGTCCAGGCTTTTGGCAAATACAATCATGGCGCGCAGGATCCGGCAATCGGCGGCATTATCCGGTACGCCCAGGACAAACTTGCGGTCAATTTTCAGGGTGCGCGCTGGAAGTTCTTTCAGGTACGCCATCGATGAATAACCGGTACCAAAATCATCCACAGCAATCTCTACGCCATACTCCTGAATTTTTTTCAGGCTTAGCGCAGTGCGGGCGAGGTTTTCAATCAACACTGACTCGGTAATTTCCAAGCTCACGCAGCGGCCAGGTAGGCCAGTGCGGATCAGGTCATTAATGAGCCCCTGATATAAGTCATCGTCAGTCAGCAGTTGTGCGCAGACGTTAAATTTCATGTTGAACCTATCATCGACCAACCCCTGTGCGCGCCAACTAGCCAACTGGCGGCAGGCATTGAGGCGACTTTTACAATCGATTTCGCTGATCAAACCAATCTCTTCAGCAAGGGAAATAAATTCGCTCGGCGGTAAAATGCCGCGCTGAGGGTGATCCCAGCGGATCAAACCTTCGGCGCCGCAAATTTCAAAAGTTTGTGCGTCGACAATGGGTTGGTAAAACAAAATAAAGTGATCTGTGGGAATTAATGCGCGCAATTCTTTTTCAAGGCGCACTCGTTCCTGCATCTGGGCTTGCATGGACGACGAAAAAAACTGGTAATTATCGCGCCCGCCTTGTTTGGCGCGATACATAGCCATGTCGGCGGCTTTAAGTAAGTCGCTCGCGCTTTCACCGGCGTCGGGATAAGTGGCTATGCCAATGCTGCTGGAAATACTGTTTTCGTGGGAGCTAATTAAAATCGGGCGGCGCAAGTCATCGAGTATGCGCTGTGCCAGTTGGCTAATCGATTCATGGGAATCAAAATTATGCGCGAGAATTGCAAATTCATCGCCACCCAAGCGGCACACGATATCGCCGGAGCGAACCACACGGATCAAGCGTGCGGCGACCTCCATAAGCACCTGGTCACCAATCACATGGCCCAAGCCATCATTGATAAATTTAAAGTTGTCGAGATCGAGGAACAATAAAGCGAGTTGTTCATTGTGACGCTTGGCACGCTGGATTGCAGCGCGCAGGCTTTCATCAAAATAATAGCGATTGGCTAAACCAGTTAGTGAATCATTTTCTGCCAGCGAGCGCAGACGCTGATGGCTTTCTTGCAGTTGCCGCTCCAACATATGCCGCGCGCGCGCGTGGGTGATGGCCCGGGTCAGGTGCTTGTGTGCAATTTCGGATTTGAATAATACATCTTGTGCGCCCGCCTCGATAAATTCACGTTCAAGCTCATCATCGGCGCTGGCCCCGGTAAGGATAATAATCGCCGCGTGGTGATGGGGATGTTTTGTTAATAATTGCAGTACCTCCATGCCGTCAACGTCTGGCAGGCGGTAATCGAGCAGCACTGCATCGAAATCTTCGCTATCAAATTGTTCCAGACCTTCTTTGGCTGAAGAGGCCTGGGCAATGGTAATGTCCCATTCGGTTTTCTTAAATGTGCGAATAATAGCTTGTCGATCCAGCTCGTTATCATCGATGAGCAATAGCTTCATGCCGAATACCTCTCCGCGTAAATTTTACCTGCTGTTATTTTTCGCTTGTGGGTAATTCGATCACTCGCCAGTAGTGATCAAGTAGACTTACGACCTGCATAAAATCGCTATCCATTCGCTGTTTTAGCAAGTAGCCAGCCACATGCTCGCGATAGGCTGCAATGATGTCTTCATCCGACTTGGAGGTGGTCAATACAAATACAACGGCGGTGGTCAGCTCCGGATCGGCGCGCAGGGCCTCTAAAAATTCAATACCATTCATGCGCGGCATATTGATATCCAGCAAGATAATATAGGGGCTCGGTATCTCGCCATTACGCAATATTTCGAGCGCCTCTACTCCGTCCTTCGCGCGGTAAAGTGGGTTGAGCAGTTTCAATTTATGGAGTGCGCGCCGCAGGGCGGTAGCATCAATATCATCATCGTCAATGATGAGCAGACTCACCGTTTTGAATTCCTGGTTGCCGCTCGGATGTATTTTATCAATCATGTTGTTGTTTCCTTTCGATAACTTCTGGCCAGGTGAAGCTAAACCGACACCCGCGCCCCTCTGATAAAACGGTAATGGTGCCACCGTAGGCCTCTACGATCTTTTTTATAAGCGCCAAACCCATACCGCTGCCTTCTAATTCATCGCGCGGTTTTAATGTCTGGAACATGCCGAATACGCGCGCCTGGAATTTGGCGGGAATCCCGGGTCCGTCATCAAGAACACTGAATTCAAAGAAGCCATTGCCAAGCCGTTTGGCTTCCACGCGAATTATGCCCTCCGGCAAATCGTGGTGTTTGATGGCATTGGAAAATAAATTGCGCAGGATTTGCTCGAACGGTGTGCTGAGGGTCTCAAACACTGGCAGGTTGTCGCCTAGTTCAAGCTGCAGGCTCGGTGTGGTGTTTTGTATCTCAAATAATTCTCTGGCCATGTGCGCCAAATCGATACGCGTGACTTCGCCATCCGCTCTGCCCGCGCGATAAAAAATTAATAAATCATCGAGCAACTTTTCCATCCGCTGGATTCTGTTGCGCAGCATCACCGTGTGTTTGGCCACTTCGTCAAATTTTTTTTCCTGTAGGTCTTCATCAATCCAGCTTGATAACTGTGCGATGCCGCGCAAGGGTGATTTCAAATCGTGAGAGGCGACATAGGCAAATGCTTCCAATTCCTTATTGGTCTGAGCCAACCGCTGATTGCTTTTCTCCAGCTCTCGCTGGTGTTGCGCTAAGAGCTGTGCAGATTTTTTTCGCTCATCGATATTGTGTGCAAACACTTTGAGGGTTTTTGCCATATCGCCAATTTCATGGGGATGGTCGTAAAAAGGTATATCAATTTGCGTGTCGCCACCGGCGATTGCCAGCATCGACTGTCGCACTTTGAGTAATTGCCAGTTAAGGCTGCGAGTAATAAGAGCGGCAACTAAAATCCCCACCAATAAAAAACCGGTGATTACCAGCAGCATTAAATTGGCGGCGTAATTTTTGGTTAACACAGCCTGTTCGTTCAGTTGGCGCATTTGTTCTTGCGCTGCGATAGTCATGTGGTCGCATAATTTTTCCATGTCGACAGTAATACTTTGAACTTTGTTAAGCGTCACTAGACGATATTCTTCTATATCGCCGATTTCCAGTTGGTGATGGATATCTTTGATGGCAGCTTTCCACTCGGAAAAAAGCATATTGAACTTATCTATATCTTCCTGCGCCAGATGTTCACGTTCAATAATTACCATTTCGTTGGCGATAATTACTTCGGTATCTGCAAGGGCGCTGAGAATATTTTTGTCGCGCATGAGGTTGGGGTTTACGGCGACATCTTTGATTGTACGGTTCAGGTTACTGATGCCGCTCTTGATGCGCAAAGATGCGTTGCTGACTTGCAAGGGGCCTTGATAGAGTTTTTGCGAGATGTTTGCAACATTGTTGATTTGCAATAATCCAATAGAACCTATACCGATAAACAATAAGCTCATAAAAATAAAACCGGTGACCAGGCGGCTGAAAAAGTTCAATTGATTAAACGCGTCAATCGCCGCTTGGTGGCGCAGGATAAATATGCCCAAAGAAAAAGCGATAAGGCTTGTCGCTGTTTGCGGCGACATTTTTATTCCCATCCAGATAAAACTGGGGAATAAACCAAATTCCTGGCTCAAAACGGTGGAAAGCGCCGTAAAAATTATCAGCAGGCTCAAAAGGGTAGCCATTATGCTGCGAATCCCGTCAGTGTAGGCGCCAAAAAATAATGCGAGTGTGGCTAACAAAAACGAGACGCTAGTGACGGGCGACATAGGTTGGGTGTGCACAGGCGGTTCGCTGAGTAAAACAATAAACCAGTTAGTGGTATCGAATGGGAGGCCTGCAAGTAAATCCAGCAGCGTCAGCCCGCCGATACCCAAGAGCGTCAGGCAACTGGCGAACAAGAGTATGCGTACAGAGCGCGAAAGCGCGTAGAGCCCCAGTCCGCAGGCAATTACACCTAACGCGGTGTTGTAAGTCATCAGGGTGATATAGGGATAAACAAATGACAGGCTGTGAGGCGCATGCCAGGTAATCAACACCCCTAGGCCCACGGCAAGTAAAAACCCTGAAATTAATATCGGGCCGGAAATGAATGCCGGCCCTGAGATAAATGCAGGTGGGAGCGGATGACCAAAAAAAGTAAATCTGTGCATGTCTCGTTCAGTCCATATCCACTGAAGCATTTCCCAACCCAAACGCGATAGCGTCTATCGATAACAGCAAATTTGAGTGTAGATGAGCAATGAATAAATTCGCCTAAAATTATCTGTGCATGCGGAAATAATTGATAATCTCTGGTAATTAGAATTTCAGGTAATAACGGCAGGGGAAAAAGAGTGGTTGTGATAATAGAGTCGCCCTGTGTGCGCAATTGCTGTTTAAACGACGCGGATATTTGTGTCGGTTGTTTTCGTAGTCTGAATGAAATCACTCGCTGGAGTAGTGCGAGCGATGCAACAAAACTCCAGATTCTTAAACAGGCGAGTGAGCGGCGTCTGGAAATTAAACGCAAGCCGCAACTTGGCAACGCAGATTAATTGTTGCTGGCAGGATGTCTATCATTCGTTTATCCTGCCGCGCGCTGTAACATATAACAAAAAATCGGCATTTTTTTAAACAATATATTGCGAATAGTTCTAGACTTGCTGTGCTGCCTGTTTTCACTAATGAGAATTTGTATCGTTAGGCCGGAAGCACAATAACAAACAAAAAATGAAGTGGATTACCTATCCATTTACCTAGACCAAACACACCAGTAAACGCCCATGCAGTCTCAAAAAGCGTCGCTCAAACTCTGGCTCAGTATGCAATGCCAAATGCTTGGTAATGTAAGTGCAGCCATTCTTGCGCAAACCTCATCAACTGCTCCGATTATTCTCGCCAAGTGGCCGAATGCCGACGCTAATAATGCGAACCTGCGCGATGCGCTCAAGCACGCGGTCGATATCCAGCGTTTATACCTAACGCCTGAGGGCGATGATTTTATTATCGGGCAACCGCTGGTTATCGATGGCGAGTTCTGGGGTGTGCTGGTGCTGCAATTGCAGTTGGCCGATAAAAAAGAATTACCGGCGATCTTGAAACATCTCAAGCTCGGCCAGTATTGGTTGCAGTTTTTATTGCACCAGCAAGCGGAGGTGCACGCCGAGCCGCCGATGCCGGTGCTGGGGCGTTCAACCAGTAGCGCATTACTTCAACTCGGTGCCGGGTTATTAACAGAAAACTCAGTGCAGGAAACGGCTATCAGCCTGGTCAATCAAGTGGCCGGATTTTTACAGGCAACCCGGGTGAGCCTTGGGTTGCACACGACGACCGGAATTGAGTTGGAGGCTGTTTCTTTTTCTGCCAGTTTCGGCAAGCGCACCCAGGTGATGCAAGCCGTTAAAGAAGCCATGTTGGAGGCGATGGAGCAGGGCTGTGCGCTGGATTATGTCTCGGTATTGCACCAAGCCCCGGAACGGGTTGCGGACGCCCCCTCTGGCGCAGAATTGTTGTCCGAGTCTGAATCACCCGCCTTGATCACGCGTGCGCATCAGCAGCTACAGCAGCTACAGCAATTGCAGTCAGTCCATAGTTTACCGGTGCGCAATCGCGAGGCCATTGTCGGTGTGTTGACTGTCGAGCTGGACAAACAGTCTGATTTGTCCGCTGAGCAGCGCCACTTTCTCCAGCAGGCGTTAAATATTGCAGGAGCAATTCTCGCCTTGCGCCTGCAAGTCTCTGCCAGTATTTGGCAGGGCTTGAGGCGGCGCACGGCGCAGAGGGTGGAGCGTTGGGTCGGGAAAGAATCCTGGCGCGGCAAAGTGATAGGTGCGCTGTTGCTGTTTTTTGTGGTGGCTCTGTTTGTCCCGCTTGAGTACCGCATTAGCGGCGATGCGACTTTGCAGACGACGGAAAAATATCTGGTGGTCTCGCCGCAGGATGGCTATCTGGGGAAGGTCCTAGTGCGCCCCGGTGCAGCGGTTAAAAAAGGCGAGGCCTTGGCTCAGCTGAAAGATGAAGAGCTGCGCCTGGAACGACTCAAACTGGCAAGCCAGGTTCAGCAGTATCGCCAGGCCTACGATGCAGCGCTCGCCAATTCGAGTCGGGTAGAGGCGGCCATCGCCAATGCGCAGATGGAGCAGGCCAGTATCCAGCTGCGCTTGATCGACCAGCAATTGGGGCGTACTCAATTGCTTGCCCCGATGGATGGCATTGTGGTCTCCGATGATATTTCCCAGACCCAGGGTGCACCTCTAAAACAGGGTGATGTGCTATTTGAAATCGCGGCGGCACAGGGCTTCCTGGTGCAACTGTATGTTGATGAGCGCGATGTGGCTGCCGTGCAGTCCGGTCAGCAGGGGCAGGTGAAATTCTCCAGTTTGCCTGGCGATACCTTTGCTGTGCGGGTTAAAAATATCACCCCGATTAGCGAGGTGCGCGAAGGGCGTAATTATTTCCGCGTCGATCTTGAGTTGATCGAGGAGCGTGATGTGTTGCGCCCCGGCATGACCGGTACTGGAAAATTGGTTGCCGGCCGCCGCGCGCTGGGATGGATCTGGTTCCATGACCTCTGGCATTGGCTGCGGCTGAAACTCTGGTGATACAGCCGTGACTGAATCCCAAGCCGTGCATAACAATCCTGTCTGGCAGCGCCTTGAAGCCCTGCGGCCTTCGCTGCCGCGCCATATCCATATCCAGCGGCGCGATTATAACGGCGAGCGCTGGTATATCCTGCAAGACAAAAGTAATGGCCGCTTCCACCGCCTGACGCCCTCGGCGTGGCGTTTGATCAGTGCGATGGACGGGCGCAATTCGCTAGCGCAAATATTGGCGGTGGCGAACAACCCTGACTTTTATAGCGCCGGGGAAGAGATCCCTACACGCGATGACCTGATTCATCTGCTCCAATATTTGCACGTGGCCGATTTATTGATCTGCGACCTGCCATCGAACACTCAGGAACTATTTGCGCGGCGCGAACAAAAACGGCAGCAGCGCTGGCTGCGCTTGCTGATGAATCCGCTCACCTGGAATATCCCACTGGGCAACCCCGACCGGTTTCTGGACAAGTTGATGCCAGTTGCGCATTTGCTGGCCACACGCACCATGGGGATTATCTGGCTGCTCCTGGTGGGTTACGCGCTGTTGCAGGCGGGCAACCACTGGACCCAACTGACCAGCGGGCATTTGGATCGCGTGTTATCGCCATCCAATCTGTTTCTACTTTGGTTGACCTATCCCTGCTTCAAAGTGTTGCATGAGTTGGGGCATGGTTTGTTTACCAAGGTGTGGGGCGGCCAGGTGACGGACTGCGGAGTCGTATTTGTGGTGGGCACGCCGCTACCTTATGTGGACGCCAGCGCGGCGACCGGTTTTCAATCCAAGCGCCAGCGGCTGATGGTGGGTGCGGCCGGCATGGCAGTTGAGTTATTCCTCGCGGCAGTGGCGCTCCTCTTGTGGCTGCAATTGCCGAATGGTTTCCTGCGCGACTTCCTCTACAACATCATTATTATCGGTGGTGTTTCCACCTTGTTTTTCAACGGCAATCCGCTGATGCGGTTCGATGGCTATCACCTGCTCACAGATGCGTTTGACCTGCCCAACCTTGCTACCCGCGCCAATCAGCAGTTCAGCTATCTGGTGCGCCGCTATGCTTATGGGGTCTCCGGCATCTTCTCACCGGCGGTGAATGAGCGCGAAGCTGTGCTGCTTACCGGCTACAGCATTGCGGCTTTCGCTTATCGCGTGTTTATGTTGTTTGTGATCATCCTGTTGGTGGCTAATTATTTCCCCAGCTTGGGTTTGGTGGTTGGCGGTTGGCTGCTGTTTTTCCAGTTACTATGGCCGGCGCTTAAAGCGCTGGATTATTTAATGCATGACCGTCAGTTGATTGCCACGCGCACCCGCGCGTTGGGAGTGACGGGCGCCGCAGTGCTGGTTGTGCTGCTGGGGCTGGTGGCGGTGCCTGTGCCCATGTCCACCTCAGCAGAAGCCGTGCTCTGGCTGCCGGAAGAGGCGCGGGTGAAAGCGGAGTCCAGCGGAGAAGTGGCGCAGCTGTTGGTTGCTGATGGCACCACTGTGGCGCAAGGCCAGGAGCTGATGCGATTGGAAAATCCGGCGCTGGTAGCGGAACTGGCGATGCAGCAGGCGCGCTTGGCTGAATACGATGCGCGTTACCAGCAGGCATGGGTTGAGGATCGCGCTCAGGCACAGCTATTGGAGCAGGACATCAACGCCATCAAGGCGGAAATAGAATTGCTACAGGCCCGGGTGGTGAATTTGGTAGTACGCAGCCCGTCCAGCGGCATCTTCCGCATCACACGTTTGCATTATTTACCCGGTAGCTTTCTGAAGCAGGGTGATGAAGTGGCCTTAATTGAAAAGCCGGATGCAGTGCGGGTGCGCACTGCGCTCTTGCAGGATGAGATAGGTCTGGTGCGACAAGCCACTAAACAGGTTTCCATCAGGTTTGCGAGCGCGCCGACTGCGACTATTGGTGCGGATATAGTGCAGGACTCTCCAATCGCAACCCAGGAATTGCCCAGTCAGGTGTTAGGGGCGCAAGGGGGAGGGCGGCTCGCAGTTGATGCCAGTCAGCCGACGGGCACCCATGTGAAGGAAAAAGTTTTCCTGTTAGATCTGGCATTGGGCGATTTTGTGCAGTCTGGCCATTATGGGGAACGCGCTTATGTTAAGTTCCAGCACCCGGCGGAGCCCCTGGCAAAACAGTGGTATCGCGGCTTGCAACAGCTGTTTATTCGCCATTTTTCGTAATGTTTTTTTTGCACTATAGTAATAAGTAATTCAAGTACATATAGCGCTTTATATTCTTATAACGGACGTATCATGCGTAGATTTTATGGTTTGTCATTGGTGGTCACTCTCTGCGGCAGCGAAGCGCTGGCGCAGACCCAGGAACCTGCGCAACTCAATTGCCGCATCGAGCCCTCGGTCGTCGTTGAGATGGCCAGCCCCATTGAAGGTGTCATCAGCGAAGTATTGGTTGATAAAAATGATGTAGTGAAAAAAGGCGATGTAGTTGCGCGTTTGGATGCCGGTTTGGAAACCGCCACTGCCGAATTGCGCAGGGTGCAGGCAGAGCTTACCAGCGATGTTCAGGCGCAGAAGCTGGCACTGGAATTCAGCAACCGCGCGCTCATCCGGGTACAGGATTTGTACGAGAAAAAAGCCGCCTCTTTTTCCGAGTTGGACAAGCTTAAAACCGAACATGCCATAGCGCAGCAACAATTGCAGCAGGCGCTGGATCGTAAGCGCCAGGCTGAATTGGAGCATAAGCGTGCTTTGGCTGACCTCCAGCGGCGCACGCTGGTCAGTCCCATCGACGGTGTAGTGGTCGACCGTATGAAAGAGCCGGGAGAGCACATCGATTTCGACCCGGTGTTGAAATTGGCACAGTTGGATCCGCTGCGGGTAGAGGTTTTTGCCCCTGCAAGCCTTTATGGCAAGGTCAAGGCGGGGATGAAAGCCAGCGTATTTCCGGATCTGGGCGTGGCCGACCGCAGCTATCCTGCGGAAGTGACATTGGTCGATCAGGTTATTGACGGCCCAAGCAACACCTTCGGCATCCGCCTTGCATTTCCTAATCCGGGCAATCGTTTGCCCAGCGGGTTGAAGTGCCGGGTGACCTTTGACAATGTCACCCTGAATTTGTTGGATGCGCGCAATCTGCCCTAGGTTTAACCCCTTTTGGCTTGTGTTGCAGAGCTATAGATTATTTTCTTATGTAGCATGAAGGTGTAGAAAAATGTGCCACTCTTAAGTGTTAAGTGCGCTTCGGGCGATGATAACAACAAGGTTTACGCAGAAATAAAGTACCGCCAGGGTGGGTGGATGCGCGTAAATCACAAGGATGCTTGGGGTATTCACCAGTCCTTAAAACATTATCTGTATAAGGGCAGCTAGCCAGATACAGAGCAAAGAATTTCGATATCCATGTCAAGGTCACCGCGTCACCGCCGTTCGTTAATTGAAACCCTGGAGCCGAGGCTATTGTTCTCGGCCACGGCGGATATTGCTGTCTTTGACGATGGCTCATCTGACGCCAATCACCTGGCGCAGGCGGCGGAGCAGGTGGATCTGGTTGGTATTTATTTACCCCAGGAGCAGGTGGTAACTGATAGCCCGACGAACGATCATCCAGTTACTGATGCCGACAATGATGACGATACACAACCGCAATACGACCTTGCCGCACATGGCGATTCCACAATCACCACTCTGGTGTTCGTCGATACCACCGTCGATAACTACGAGGCGCTGGTCGAAGACATACGCTCGCGCGTCGATACTAATTCGGTTGCGATTCTGTATCTGGACTCCAGCAAAGACGGTTTGGAGCAAATTAGCGGCTACCTTGCCGGCTTTAGCGGCATCTCTGCGGTTCACATTATTTCCCACAGTGTCGCCGGTAACCTGCAATTGGGTAGCCAGGTGCTCAATGAGAACAACCTCGGCCAATTCAAGCAGCAATTGACTGCTTGGCAAACCGCGCTTGATGGTGATGCCGATATCCTGCTTTATGGCTGTGATTTGGCGGCTAACGACAGCGGCGTCAACCTGTTGCGCCAGTTGAGTGATATGACTGGCGCCGATGTTGCCGCGAGCAATGACCTGACCGGTAATAACCGCGCCGGTGCAAACTGGGAGCTGGAAGAGGAGGTTGGCCAAGTTGAAACCCATTCCCTGTTTTTGGCGCAGCAAGCGTCGATGGTCTGGCAGGGTGTATTGGCCGATATTTATCACTTAAACTCCGGCCCGCCGACCAATGAAGAGCGCATCCCGGCCGCTGGCCATATCAAGCAGGGGGTTCAGCTCACCACCAACCAAACCATTGACCGGGTGCAAATCACCCTCGCCAACCACGGTACGATTTCGTCCGATGTAGTGATGACCATTCGCCAGTCCACCTACGATGGAGCTTTGGTGGCGACCTCTTCGGTAAAAACCAATACCCTCGGCAGCAGCCTGGGGCAGGTGAATTTTGACTTTAAGGCGTTTACGTTAAGCGCTTATTACGTCTATTGGATTGATTTCCGTACCAACGATGGCGCCGACAATCTGGTGGGGCTGGGCTACATCAATCAAAACGTCATTTCAGGGGAGTTTGTAGTCAATTTTGCCGGGGACTCCACGCGGGACATGTCCATCGCCCTGATTGACGTGGGCAACCGCGCCCCGGCGGTGGTTACCCCCATTCCGGACCAGACCACTACCGAGGCTGTGCTCTATAGCTACACAGTTCCGATCAATACCTTTAGTGACCTGGATGGCGATGCCCTTACTTACACCGCGACCCTGACCAATGGCGGCGCGCTGCCGGCGTGGCTGACCTTTAACCCGGCGACACGCACTTTTAGCGGGCAGGCGAATGACGGCGATGTAGCTTCGTTGAACATCCGGGTAACAGCGACTGACGCTGGCGGCCAGAGTATTTTTGACGATTTCAACCTTAACGTTACCAACCTGGCTGAACCGCCATATGTAGTTAACCCTATTCCCGATCAGGCTGCCCAAGGTTTTACACCCTTCAGTTACCAGTTTGCCAGCAACACCTTCGGCGATCCTGAAGGCAATGCCATCACCAGCTATCGCGCCACTTTGGCTGATGGCAGCGCCTTGCCTTCCTGGCTGAGTTTTGACTCAGCGAGCCGCACTTTTAGTGGCACACCCAGCAACGCCGATGCGGGAACCATCGCCATCAGGGTGTACGCCACTGATAGCACCGGCTTGGAATCGACTGCACCGGATCAATTTAATATTGTGGTGACGGCTTCGGTTAACGATGCACCCGTCAATACTGTGCCGGGTGCGCAATCTACCAACGAAGATACGGCGTTGGTGTTTAACCTTGCCAATGGCAACCGTATTCAGATCGCCGACCCTGATGCCTGGTCGAGCAGCGTCCAGGTCAGCCTGAGTGTGGCGAATGGCGTCCTGACCCTCGCGGGTACTGCGGGCTTGTCGTTCACTATCGGTGACGGCACTAGCGATGCGAATTTGGTGTTCACCGGCACTATCGCCAATATCAATGCGGCGCTCGCAACTCTGACCTATACCCCGACCGCTAATTACACCGGGTCCGACACCCTCAATCTAGTCACCAATGACTTGGGTAACTCAGGTACCGGCGGCGCGAAAACGGATAGCGATACAGTCGCCATCACCGTCAATGCGGTAAACGACGCGCCGGTCAACAGCGTGCCCGGCGGCCAGGTCGGCACAGAGGATGTCGCCTTTGTGTTCAGTGCAGCCAAGGGCAACCAGATCCAGATCAATGATATCGACGTGGGCAGTGGCAACCTGCAGGTCAACCTTTCGGTGACCAACGGTACCCTGACTCTGGCCGGCACTAGTGGGTTGAGTTTTACTACCGGCGATGGTACTGCAGACGGCAGCATGGTATTTACCGGTACGCGCGCGGCGATCAATACCGCGCTGGCCACGCTCACCTTTAACCCGACTGCCAACTACAACGGCGGCGCAGTGGTTTCGCTCACTACCAGCGACCTGGGCAACACCGGATCCGGTGGCGCTAAAACGGATGCTGACAGCATCAATATCCTACTCACCCAGGTGAATGATGCGCCTACGGTGACCAATACGATTCCCGACCAAAATGCCACTGAAGACGTGGCGTTTAGTTTCCAGTTTGCTTCCAATACCTTTAGCGATATAGATGCCGGCACCAACCTGATTTACTCCACCAGCGCCTTGCCCAGCTGGTTAACTTTTAACGCGGCGAC
This sequence comes from Cellvibrio sp., assembly GCA_035456025.1. Taxonomy (GTDB): domain Bacteria; phylum Pseudomonadota; class Gammaproteobacteria; order Pseudomonadales; family Cellvibrionaceae; genus Cellvibrio. Next base: position 14,985 of record DATIDX010000400.1, read on the forward strand.
CCGTACGTTTAGCGGCACGCCCTTGAATGCTCATGTCGGCCCAGTGTCTATCACTGTAACGGCCAGCGACGGCAGCCTTTCCGTCAGTGATACCTTTGTCATAACTGTCATCAATGCCAACGATGCTCCTGTCGTCGCCAACCTGATTCCCAATCAGAACGCTACTGAAGATTCTCC
>DATIDX010000401.1:0-15943 GCA_035456025.1 Cellvibrio sp.
TTACCTGGTGTTCGCGCTGAAATGGAGAAGGCAGCGGAAGAGGAAGTTGATCATTTAGTCTGGTGCCAGGAGCGCATAGATTCACTCGGTAGCCATACCAGCTATTTGAATCCGCTATGGTATGGGCTGTCATTTGCGATAGGCGCTGGCGCAGGTTTGGTAAGCGATAAGGTCAGCTTGGGATTTGTTGCTGCAACGGAAGACCAGGTCTGCAAGCATTTGCAGGATCACTTGGAACAACTGCCGGAACAGGACTTGCGCAGCCGTGCTGTAGTGGGGCAAATGCTGGACGACGAAGCGCGCCATGCAGCTATGGCATTGGATGCTGGCGGTTACAACTTTCCAACTCCCGTAAAAGGACTGATGACGCTGGTATCTAAAGTAATGACAACGACCAGTTACCGAATTTAATCAGTGATTGAGAAATAAAAATGCCCGCAGGTTTTCGCTGCGGGCATTTTTATTCAAGCTAACTAAAGCTCTCTTAGGCTTCGCGGATCTCATAGGAGTGAGTTATTTCAACTCCACCTGCTTCCAACATAATAGAGGCAGAACAATACTTGGTCGCGGACAACTCTACTGCTCGCTTCACTTGGGCCTCTTTTAATTCTTTGCCGGTAACCAGAAACCTCATATGGATTTTGGTAAATGGCGATGGCACCCCTTCTGCACGTTCTGCATCCAACTCACAGCGACAATCAGTTACCTGCTGACGCGCTTTGGTCAAAATGCTCATGACATCAAAGGAAGAACACCCGCCAAGGCCGAGCAATAACATTTCCATCGGACGCACGCCGGTGTTGCGGCCACCATGATCAGGCGGCCCATCCATTAATACCGCATGACCACTGCCCGATTCACCCAAAAATTGCGCACCGTCCACCCATTTCACTACTGCTTGCATAACCACACCCGCCGTATAGATTTCACGTCAAATTAGCCTGCTAGCGTACCACAGCGCATAGACAAACCTAAAATGGCGCAATTTTCAACAATTTGCGGTCAAATGAACACTTTTCCTAGACAATTCAATTATCTAGGCTTATAACTGCATCACAAATTTTCAGCTTGTCATGGCATAGCTGTAGCAGTGTGGTGGCCATGTCGTCATAATAAATTTCATATTTGAATTAGTAATATAAAAACCAATCAACAGGAGCCACACCTTGGTCGCTGTCTCGCTTACACCGCACATTAAGAATGTGGAAGAGTTTTTAATTCATTGTCACCGTCGCCGTTATCCCGCCAAAAGCACCATTATTTATGCGGGCGACAAAAGTGATTCGCTGTACTACATCGTCAAAGGTTCGGTCACAGTTTTAATCGAAGATGATGAAGGGCACGAGATGATTGTTGCCTATCTCAATGATGGCGACTTCTTCGGTGAAATGGGCTTATTCGACGAGAAAGATTCGCGCAGTGCTTGGGTACGCGCAAAATCGGAATGTGAAGTAGCCGAAATTAGCTACGCAAAATTCCAGGAAATCTCAGAAACCCATCCAGAGTTTTTATTTGCACTGGGCAGTCAAATGGCGCGCCGCCTAAGGGCGACTACGCGCAAGGTTGGAGACCTGGCGTTCCTTGATGTGACCGGCCGAGTTGCCCGTACTCTGCTGGAACTTTGCAAAGAGCCGGATGCGATGACTCACCCGGATGGTATGCAAATCAAAATTACCCGTCAGGAAATCGGCCGCATAGTCGGCTGTTCCCGCGAAATGGTTGGCCGCGTACTCAAGACCTTGGAAGAACAAGGCTTGGTCATGGTCAAAGGCAAGACAATGGTGGTTTACGGCACTCGTTAAACCAGATTCATCCAGCATGTGTTAAACACTAAGGCCCGCTGATGCGGGCCTTAGTGTTTATAAAGCGGTAAAGCTTAACTTTTACTACAGCTTACTGAGCGAAAAACTCGGCTAATGCCACACCGGGTTCATCTACACGCATAAAAGCTTCTCCCACCAAAAATGCGTTTACATTTTTACTGCGCATCGCCTGCACATCAGCTGGTGCGAGAATACCGCTCTCTGTGACCACTATTCGATCACTGCTGATTTTATCGAGCAGTTTGTAGGTTGTTTCCAGCGTTACATCGAAGGTATGTAGATTGCGATTATTGATACCGATAAGCTTGTTCGGCAGCTCCAATGCAATATCCAACTCAGCTTGATCGTGAACTTCAACCAGCACGTCCAAGCCGATTGATTGCGCCAGCGTATTCAGCTCCTTTAGCTTTTCCGGAGTCAGCGCCGCAACAATTAGCAATACACAATCAGCGCCCATAGCGCACGCCTCATATATTTGATATTCGTCAACCAGAAAATCCTTGCGGATTACTGGCAAGCTGACCGATGCACGCGCTTCTTGCAAATAGGTATCAGCGCCTTGAAAAAAATCTACATCGGTTAATATCGACAAACATGCGGCACCACCCTGCTCATAGGAACGCGCCAGTTCTGCCGGCACAAAGTGTTCGCGAATCACGCCCTTACTTGGCGAAGCCTTTTTGATTTCCGCAATGACACCGGCCTTGCCTTGGGCGATTTTATTTTCAATTGCATTCACAAAGCCCCGTGCAGTGGGCTGTACAGCAGCGCGCTGTTTCAATTGCGCCAACGAAACCTGCGCCTTACGTTCCGCTATCTCTTCCCACTTACGCGCAATAATTTTACGCAATACTGTTGGTGTATCTGACATGGAATTTCCCAAAACCTATAACAAAAATTATTGCAAATATTGCGTGAAAGCGGCCAGCTCGCGAATTTTTTCACCCGCTAGGCTACTACCAATAGCGTCCCTAGCCATTTCTACGCCGTCGGACAAACTGCTAGCGACCCCACTAACGTAAATTGCAGCACCAGCGTTAAGGGCGATGATATCGGCCGCCTTTTCGGCGTATTGCCCACGGCGGTTGCCTAATGCATCACGAATCAACAACAGGGAGTCTTCCGCATTAGCCACGCTTAAACCAATCAAACTTTTGGACTGCATACCAAAATCTTCCGGTTTGATGATGTACTCGCGAATTTCACCATTTTTTAATTCTGCAACCTGTGTCTCCGCTGACAGGCTAATCTCGTCCAAACCATCTTTAGCATGAACAACCATCACATGTTCACTGCCCAGACGCGCTAGAACTTCTGCCATAGGTTTGCAGAGCTCACCATTAAACACCCCAATTACCTGGCGCCTGACGTTAGCCGGATTGGTCATAGGGCCCAGCATATTAAAAATGGTGCGCATACCTAATTCTTTACGCGGACCAATAGCATGGCGCATCGCACTGTGATGCGCCGGCGCAAACATAAAGCCCACACCAATCTCGCGCACACAACGTGCAACTTGTTCAGCGGTGATATCCAATTTTATTCCAGCGGCTTCCAGTACATCTGCACTACCCGTTGAGCTTGAAACCGAGCGATTACCATGTTTAGCAACCCGTCCACCGGCTGCCGCAACAACAAAAGCACTGGCGGTAGAAATATTGAATAAATTGGCACCGTCACCGCCCGTGCCGCAAGTGTCCACCAAATAGTCCACATCAATATTGACCGGCGTGGCCAATTCACGCATTACCATGGCAGCGCCAGTGATCTCATCGAGAGTCTCGCTTTTCATCCGCAAAGCAACGAGGAATCCACCAATCTGCGCCGGGGTAGCACCGCCCGTCATTACCGAGCGCATGACGGAAATCATCTCTTCAGTGCTGAGATCAATTTGCGCGACCAACTTTGTTAACGCCTGTTTGATATCCATTGCCATTTACCTTTTATGCGCAAGTGCCCGGATAATCGCGGAGCACTTGATTGTTGTAAGTAAGCTAAAAATATTTACACAGCAAGAATTAATAAGCGGTTAAAAAATTGCGCAGCATATCGTGACCGTGCTCGGTCAAAATTGATTCAGGATGAAACTGCACGCCTTCCAGTGCGAGAGTCTTATGCTTCACGCCCATAATCTCCGCCATGCTGCCATCTTCATTTTGCGTCCACGCAGTAATTTCCAGGCAATCCGGTATGGATTCTTTTTCAATCACTAACGAATGATAACGTGTTGCCTGAAACGGATTTTTCAATCCGGCAAATACCCCTTTGTTGTTGTGATACACCGGCGATGTTTTACCATGCATCACAAACGGAGCGCGAATCACTTTGCCGCCCAACGCCTGACCAATACTTTGATGACCAAGACAAACACCTAATAGTGGAATTTTCCCGGCAAATGTTTTGATGGTATCAACAGATACCCCCGCCTCGGTCGGCGTACAAGGACCAGGGGAAATAACAATTTTTTCCGGTGCAAGTGCAGCGATTTCTTCGATAGTGATCTCATCGTTGCGCACGACTTTTATATCTGCACCCAACTCTCCAAAGTACTGCACCAGGTTATAGGTAAATGAATCGTAGTTATCAATCATTAAAATCATTTTACATCCCCTTTCACTGCTGCAGTGCCCACCATATCGACGGCTTTAAAAATCGCGCGCGCTTTATTCATGGTTTCTTTCCACTCCAGCGCTGGCACTGAATCAGCCACTACGCCTGCACCTGCCTGAACATAGAGCTTGCCGTTTTTTATTACCGCAGTGCGAATTGCGATTGCAGTATCCATGTTGCCGTTCCAGGAAATGTAACCCACAGCACCACCATAGATACCGCGTTTTTCAGTTTCCAATTCGTCGATAATTTCCATCGCGCGAATTTTAGGTGCACCGCTTAAAGTACCAGCGGGAAGCGCCGCGCGAAGCACATCCATCGCTCGCAAATCAGCTTTTAATTGACCAGTAACGTTGGAGGTAATGTGCATTACATGGGAATAGCGTTCCACGACCATTTTATCAGTAAGTTTAACACTGCCGATTTTCGCAACACGACCCACATCATTACGGCCCAAATCGATCAGCATTAAATGTTCGGCGATTTCTTTCGGATCATTCACCAACTCGACTTCCAACGCTTTATCTTCTTCTGGTGTGTAGCCGCGACGGCGGGTGCCTGCGATCGGGCGCACAGTTACTTCACCATCTTCAAGACGCGCAAGAATTTCCGGACTCGATCCTACAACATGGTGATCGCCGAGATTCATGAAATACATGTAAGGCGACGGATTTAAATTGCGCAGTGCGCGATAGAGGTTGATTGGCTCCTGGGTGAAATCAATCGACAATCGCTGCGAAACAACCGCTTGCATAATATCGCCAGCAAAAATGTACTCTTTGATTTTGCCGACCATCTCATGAAAGTATTTCTCGCCTACATTCGAAACAAAATGCGGCTCATTATGGCCATTGTTACCCAAAGATAGACTAGGCGTTGCTGGCATTTCGCCGCGCAATTTTTGCTCCAACTCATCCAAGCGCACATTGGCTTTAATAAATGCATTATCGACTTCCGGATTGGCGTGAATGACCAGAATCAACTTACCCGCCAAGTTATCAAATACCAGCACCTCGTCGGATACGCTCAGCAAAATATCCGGCGTTCCAATAACATCCGCAGGAGCACTGAGCTTTAAATGCGGCTCAACATAACGCACACAATCATAAGCAAAATAGCCGACCAGACCACCAGTAAAGCGCGGCAGCCCTGGCAACTCAGGTGCGCGATAACGCTGCTTGAACTCCTCGACAAATGCCAAGGCATCCGCACAGGTATGGGTTTCTACAAGATCGCCATCGCGCTCAATCTGGATAATTTCGCCAAACGCTTTCAACACAGTGCGCGCTGGCAAGCCAATCATAGAGTAACGCCCCCACTTTTCACCCCCTTGCACCGATTCAAACAGGTAGGAATATGGCCCTGCTGCCAATTTCAGATAGGACGATAAGGGTGTATCCAGATCCGCCAACACTTCACGCATCACGGGGATGCGGTTGTAACCTTGGGCGGCTAAACGGACAAATTTTTCTTGATCAATAAACGGGTCGGAATTCATGACATTACCTGTATGCTCACCATGAAAAGAGGCAAGCTTTTATCTTTATCAACATTGTATTTGCGCCGGACTATTAACGGGACACAATTAACAGGATTCTATGCGCAAACTGAGAAAGGCGGCTCAGCGCAAAACCGCTACGGGTTCAGGCAAAGCGAAATGAACTAGCGACGCCATCGGGCGACGAGGAGGGGAGCGCGCTCTGTAATGAAGGTTGCGTTTTTCACGAGGATGATTCCTGTCTAGGCTGAGAGCAAGTGTACTGAAATAATGCGTCCATGCCTACCCTCAGCCGCGACCTGACGTCTGCAACTCATCTACACTGAGCCAGGTTCAATTGCTCGCGCATAGCAGTGATCGCCGCTGCATAGTCAGGCGCATTAAAAATTGCTGAGCCAGCAACAAAGGTATCCGCACCCGCTTCAGCCACTTCGCGGATATTAGCCAGCCCTACCCCGCCATCAACTTCGAGGCGAATCGGTAAACCACTAGCATCAATAAGCGCCCGAGCTTCGCGTAGCTTGTCGAGCACGTAAGGAATGAATGCTTGCCCTCCAAACCCCGGGTTCACCGACATGAGCAACAACATATCCAGCTTACCCATAACGTATTTAATATTATCGAGGGAACTAGCCGGGGTTAGTACCAGCCCTGCTTTGCAGCCCTTATCTTTAATTAACTGCAGCGAGCGATCTACATGGCGTGACGCTTCCGGATGAAAAGTGATGTAAGTAGCGCCAGCCTCAGCAAACTGCACAATCAAATCATCCACCGGCTCAACCATCAAATGCACATCAATTGGAGCTGTGATGCCATATTTACGCAGAGATTTGCAGACCATGGGACCAATAGTCAGATTCGGCACGTAGTGATTATCCATAACATCAAAATGGATAATATCAGCGCCGGCAGCTAGCACCGCATCCACCTCCGCTCCTAAACGGGCGAAATCGGCAGAGAGAATAGAGGGAGCGATTTTGTAGTCCCGCTTATGGTTTTGCATGAAATTAAAGTTCTGCATAATTGTCCCGATATTGATAAATGGCGACCCGCATTTTACGTGATATGGTTTGCCATCAAAACTACTTCAGGCTGACCTATGCAACCAATCGCCTTGTCGCGGCAATTCACCCCGAGATGTATCGGAGTTCTATATGCTGGAATAGTTTACCTGCATTTATGTTCGGTCAGCCTTTACGCACAGGAGCAAGACACAAATGCCGGTGCATCTTTTGCAAACAGTACAGCTTACTCCAGCAGTCACTCCTCGGAAGCACCACTTTATCCATCGCGCAGCATGCGCGACCAAACCCTGCTTGCAAAAGCAATGGACGATGAGGCGCAGTGGCTAGATACAGAGCACGGAAAAATACTGGCTCTTTACCGACCAACAGAAGCCAAAACGACGCACGGTGTGTTAATTCTTTTTCATGCTGCAGAAAATCCACAACTCTGGCCACCCGTGCTGGAAAATCTGCGCGCGCGCCTGCCACGTTATGGCTGGGAAACATTAGCGATTAGCCTTCCGCAAAAATATTCACCAACGATTCCTGCACGGCAAACCTCATCCTCGGCCAGCGCCACCTCTTCCAATACTGAGTTAGCGGCGCCCGAACCAGCTCGAACCACCGATTCCTCATCCACAAACGCAGCCAGTTCTTCAACTGCATCTTCCTTCGTGACCCGAGAATCCTACATTGACGCCTACGTCAAAGCCGCCTTTGAATTCGTAGAGGAAAAAGGCCAGCTCAATACGGTAGTACTCGCAGACAACAGCTCAGCCTATCAAATCCTTGAAGAACTAATTCCTCAAATAAAACAGAACAAAAACAGTTCAGGAACAGTCGATGGCCCATTGCAGGCAGTGGTGATAACCAACCTGCAACCGCAAGAACCGCTCGGCAAAGCCGAGCTGGAAATTATCTTTAGCTCACAGCGTTTACCAATAATGGATATCTTTTTTGCGCCAAGCAATCCAGAACAAATTGAGTTGCGCGAACTGCATCAAGCCGTTGCAATGAGAAAGAAAGTAGTCGACTACCAACAAGTTTTAATGAATACCCAATCCAAACAAGCTGAGCATGACCACCAAAGCTATTTATTAGGTAGAGTACGAGGATTTATGCAGCATGAAGCAAAAGGAACAGAAATAGAAAATACTGTGAAGGACGGAGACAAGAATCAACGAAAAGAATAAAAAAAGGGGATCAACACCAAGCTGATCCCCTTTTTAATAACTACTCGCTTCGCACATCCGATGCTGAATCGAGCCCCTCTCTATGCATGACTTGATAAGCAGAGATGGCATTTAATTAGGCGCTTCCATTGACCCTGCCTGGCCAACCTACCTTCCCTGAAGACCTCCTTGTTGGAGACCATTTTCATCCAAATCCTACTTTGGAAATAGTCGCAAAAAGCAATAAACTTTGTAGGAAATTACCTACAGCGCCCAGTAGTTTTTGACCTATGCCATAGCCATAAGGACAGCCAGTCTCGCTTATCGCCTAAAAAAGTTGTCCATGCAGATCAAACCCCCGCCCCACCCGATAAGCTTTTCAAGCGCGCATGCAACACCCCCACTTCCGGCACATAAGCCCCTCGAGTTGCCAAATAATGGAGATTAAACAAGTCGAAATAAGCCCGGAGTACCTCAGCCACTTCAATTTCGCTAGCCATATCTAAACATAATCCGGCCGCTTCAGCAGTCGATAGATAATGCTCTTGGTGGGACTTGCGAACTGCATAACCACGCACTAAAACGTCGGGTAAAACCACACAGGGTATTGCCTCTAACCAGCGGCTTAAATGGAACATACGCCCGCTCTGCTTCCATGTCCCATCCAACAAAATAAAAGTAACGACTCTGCCATCATCAGCGACATCATTTACCAAAGCGCGCTGACTCGAACCCGACTCATTAGCATCTGCTGGAAAAACAATTACGCATCGACGCCCCGGGTCGTTCAACAAATCTAATAGCTCCCCTGAAGGCTCAGTACGGCTCCAACAAAAAACATGAGTCTGCTGTGGCAATATATCTGCGATTAACCGTCCGGTGTTGGTAGGTTTAAATACTTCATCCCGGTGCATCAATAAAATGAATTCACAGCGAGCACTCAATTCAGGCCGCCAAGGACAAATACATGCAAACACCGCTAACTGACAATGCTCGCAGCGCAATACAGATTTACCTCGCGCCAAAAATTCGCGCGTGGACTCCGTTAAGCGTTGCGCTCGCAAACGCAGATATTGATTACAAACTATTTTGGACATCAATCACCCAAATGAAATAGATAACCGATAACTATCAAATTACAAACGAAAAAAAAGCGCTCTTGCGAGCGCTTTTAATTTGGTGCCCTGGGCCGGACTCGAACCGGCACAGCATTCGCCACTACGACCTCAACATAGCGTGTCTACCAATTTCACCACCGGGGCATAAACTTATAAAACTATTCTTTCTTTTCTTCTGTTTGACTTGCTGCGTCAATAGAAGCTGGCTCAGCTTCACGTTGAGCAGCGGGAACATCAGAAGTAACAGCTGCAGGCACTTCGCTAGCAGGCACATCAGAAGTAGACGGGACTTCTTGTTGCTGCGCAGCTGGAACAATCAAACCTTGAGTTGCCACTTTAGAATGATTTTTCGCAATAACAGCTAAACCAAAACTGGTGCAAAAAAACACTGTTGCAATTATCCAAGTAGCACGAGTAAAGAAATTACCGCTACCTTCACTCCCGAACACAGTTTGTGAGGCACCTGCACCAAATGAAGCGCCGGCTGCTGCACCTTTACCTTGCTGCAGCAAAATCAGCCCAATAATCGCGAGTGCTGCAAGCGAGTGAATAATAAGTACTAATTTTTCCATTACAAAGCTCTCTTGAGCGCTTGATATTTAGCTGACGATTTTATCAGCAGCCTTACAAATTGTTAAAAACTCGCTAGCGTCTAAAGATGCGCCGCCAAGTAAGGCGCCATCTATATCTGGTAAGGCAAATAACTGCTCTGCATTATTAGCCTTGACGCTACCCCCATATAAAATTCTTACTTCACTTGCCAGTTCACCTAGCTGTGCACGCATATAACGATGCACTTCTTCCGCCTGCCCTGGAGTTGCAGTTTTCCCAGTTCCAACAGCCCAAACAGGCTCATATGCAAGAACACAGCTCTTAAATACATCTTTACCTGTGTGAGTAAAAACCGCGCCAAGCTGTCGCTCAATGGTTTCTAGTTGTCGGCCTTGCTCACGATCCCGTAAAGATTCACCTACGCAAAGTATCGGAGTTAGTCCTGCCTGCTGGACAGCAACAAATTGCCGCGCAACTCGGTCATCAGTTTCACCTTGCATCCTGCGGCGCTCATTGTGACCAATTATTACAAATTTGCAATCCAAATCTGCAAGCATCGATCCAGAAACTTCACCTGTATATGCTCCCTTTGCATTCTCGTTTATTGTTTGAGCACCTAATAAAATTGGCGAACCTGACAATAAACTTTTGGTATGCATTAAATAAGGGAACGGTGGACAAACCACAACTTCAGCATTGTGTGTACCTTGCCAACCCGCCATTATAGAAGTCAACAACTCTGCGTTTTCTCGCAGATTTCCATTCATTTTCCAATTGCCAACCACTAGTTGGCGACGCCTGGCATTACTTGCTTTGCTCAACAGCAATACCTCCCCCGAAGCGGGCGCCAATGGTAGCTAAGATGATTTCAACATACAACTAGATGTTAGCTTAAGACCTAGTTTTTCTCTGCTTTTTACACTTCCACTGAACAGTAGTTAGCGACAACCAGAGCTCCTGGATAGAAAACCCACGCCCTGCCCAAATCTCGAACAAAAGAATTTTGGAGGCACCCACAGCAACTTTGACAATTAGCTAAGTGCCGCTTCTACAGTTGCCGCCAGCTCCTGGGCCAGCTCCTTCACTTGCTTCTTATCTTCACCTTCGACCATTACCCGCACCACAGGCTCGGTACCTGAAGGGCGTAAAAGCACTCTCCCAGTGCCCGCAAGCTTATCTTCTGTTAATTTAACAGCAGTTTGTACATCACTATTGCTAGCCAAATCCACTCGCTTTGCCATATGCACATTAATCATAACTTGTGGCAACTTGTTCATTGCTTTCTTGATGCGATGCAATGACTCACCGATGGTAGTTACTGCCAATAACACTTGTAGTGCAGCAATAATTCCATCGCCGGTTGTAGTGACATTACTGCAGACAATATGTCCCGAGTTTTCTCCACCCAAGCGCCAACCGTTATCACGCATCATCTCGATAACGTAGCGGTCGCCTACTTTTGCACGCAAAAAAGGAATATCGAGCTTCTTAAGCGCTAGCTCAAACCCAAAATTACTCATCATGGTTCCCACAACCCCATCACATCCGCCAGCATATTCCTGCTGATACGCAGCAATGATGTAAAGGAGTTCATCTCCATCCACTAACTCACCCTTATGATCAACAAAGACCACGCGGTCACCATCACCATCAAATGCGATGCCTATATCCGCACCTAGTTCAATCACTTTTTCCTGCAACGCGTCTGGCTTGGTGGAACCACAGCTGCGATTGATATTGGTACCATTGGGCTCTACAAACAACGACGTGATATGGGCACCCAATTCGGTAAATACATCAGGGGCAATGTTATATGTGGCTCCATTCGCACAATCAAGCACGATGTGCATACCCTTTAAATTGAATCCCCAGGGCATGGTGCCCTTACAAAACTCAATATATCTACCTGAAGCATCTGCGATGCGACGTGCTTTACCCAGCTTTTCAGCAGTAAACATCGGCTTTTCAAGCTGCACCTCGATCAAATTTTCCAGATCGTCAGGAAGTTTGCTGCCATTACCCCCGAAAAATTTAATCCCGTTATCCACATAACTGTTATGCGAAGCACTGATAACAATACCCGCTTGGGCCTTAAAAGTTCGAGACAAGTAAGCCACTCCTGGTGTCGGCATGGGGCCAAGCAAACCGACATCCACGCCCGCGTTAATCAATCCAGCTTGTAAAGCAGATTCAAACATATAACCGGATATACGAGTGTCTTTACCAATCAGAATCATATTTTGGCCATCAAAACGATCCTTGAGTACGCAGCCGGCAGCCCAACCGAGCTTGAGCATAAAATCCGGCGTGATCGGAGACTCACCAACTAGGCCGCGGATACCATCAGTACCAAAATACTTACGAGACATACCTTCCTAACTCCGTTAAAAAATCGTTCCGTAGCTCTTACTCAGCCACAGCCCCAAGAACATTTAATACATCTGCAGTAGCAGCGACGTCATGCACACGGATAATTGCGGCACCGCGTTCTGCCGCCAGCATCGCCAACGCCAAACTACCTGGCAAGCGCATATCTACTGAGCGGTGAAGCAACTCGGCAAGCATAGATTTGCGTGACATCCCCACCAGGATGGGGTACCCCAATCTACCCAATTCAGGTAGGTGCCGCAAAAGCGCAAGATTATGCGCCAGTGTCTTTCCAAAGCCAAATCCCGGATCAAGAATAATTCTCTCTGGCGCAATACCGTGAGAAACACACACTCCTATGCGTGCTTGCAAAAAATTGCTCACCTCATTGACGACATCACTGTAAGCAGGATTGCACTGCATACTGTCAGGCTCTCCTTGCATGTGCATAAGACATATTGGTAAGCCAGTTGCGGCTGCAGACATTAAAGCGTCTTGTCGCTGTAACGCTCGAACATCATTAATAAGACTTGCTCCCCTACTTGCAGATTCGGTGATAACTTTTGCAGTACTGGTATCCACAGATACCAGTGCCTCTAGTGTATTGACCAATGCCTCAACGACCGGAACAACGCGATCCAGCTCTTCCTGCTCGGAAATGGGTGAAGAGCCTGGCCGAGTTGATTCACCGCCAATGTCAATAATCTTGGCGCCCTCAGATAACATTTTCTCGGCGCGACGCAACACAAGACTCATTGAAAGCTTGCCATCCTGATAACAACTCCCACCATCTGAAAAGGAATCGGGAGTCGTATTGAGTATCCCCATAATGACGGGACGCGATATATCAAGTAGATGCTTGCCACAAACAAGATAGGACTTCTTGGAGAGCTCCATATTAGTCTAACTCCGCACGTTAACCGCGTTATAAATAAAAACCCCGAGCAAGCTCGGGGTTTTTATCGCTTTCCTCTCATATTAGTGGGTATTAGCAGGCCCGCCGATAGGCCCCGCAGGACTCTCACCAGAGGAGTCCTTGTCGCGCAGATGCCCATTAAAATCATCATCATTCCACTCGCGCGGCGGACGCACTTTACGACGAGCCATTAGATCAGCAACCTGCTCCGAATCAATGGTTTCATACTCCATAAGCGCGTCTTTCATGGCCTCGAGAATATCCCGATTATCCTCAAGAATTTTCGTTGCACGCGCGTAGCAATCATTGATGATCCGACGAACCTCTTCATCAATGCTTTTTGATGTTTCATCCGAATATTGCTGGGTTGCCATACCGGGATATGCCCCCTCCTCTTCGCCGTAATGCAATGGACCTAACTTGGCTGACAAACCCCACTTTGTCACCATATTTCGGGCTAACTGGGTGGCTCGTTCAATATCGTTAGAAGCGCCGGTAGTTACACCGTCAACACCTAATGTCATTTCTTCCGCAATCCGACCACCAAAAAGGGTACATAACCGCGACTCCAATGACCGCTTGCTATAGCTGTATTTGTCTTCTTCAGGTAAATATTGAGTCACTCCTAAAGCACGCCCGCGAGGAATAATAGTTACTTTATGAACCGGATCGTGCTCCGGCACTACACAGCCAATAATCGCGTGCCCTGCTTCGTGGTATGCCGTATTTTCTTTTTCCTTCTCGCTCATCACCATGGACTTGCGCTCCGCACCCATCATGATTTTATCGCGGGCCTTTTCAAAGTCCTCCATAGACACCAAACGCTTGTTGCCACGAGCGGCCATTAACGCTGCTTCATTAACAAGATTTGCTAGCTCAGCACCAGAGAAGCCCGGGGTTCCACGAGCGATTACCGATGCACTGACACGCTCTTCAAGCGGCACCTTGCGCATGTGAACTTTCAATATTTGTTCACGCCCGCGGATGTCAGGCAGACCAACATACACTTGGCGATCAAAGCGGCCAGGGCGGAGCAAAGCTTTATCTAGAACATCGGCGCGGTTAGTAGCAGCGATGATAATGACGCCGTCATTACCTTCAAAACCATCCATCTCTACTAATAGTTGATTAAGGGTTTGCTCGCGCTCATCATGACCGCCACCATGGCCACCACCGCGATGACGCCCCACCGCATCGATTTCATCTATAAAAATAATGCAGGGTGCTTGTTTTTTAGCCTGCTCGAACATATCTCGAACACGGCTGGCACCTACACCAACAAACATTTCAACAAAGTCAGAACCGGATATTGAAAAGAATGGAACTTTTGCTTCACCAGCAATAGCTTTTGCCAATAAGGTTTTACCTGTACCAGGAGGACCAACCATCAGTACGCCACGGGGAATCTGGCCACCCAAGCGCTGAAATTTAGTAGGATCACGCAAATATTGAACCAGTTCCTGAACTTCCTCTTTAGCCTCATCCACACCAGCCACATCAGCAAAAGTAGTCTTAATCTGATCTTCCCCTAACAGGCGCGCCTTGCTTTTACCAAAGCTCATGGGCCCACCCTTACCACCAGCACCGCCCTGCATTTGACGCATAAAAAACCAAAAAACAGCAATGATAATCAGAATGGGAAAGCTAGCCACAAGTAATTGGTTAAGCAGGCTAGGCTGCTCGACTTCACGACCTTTAATCACCACACTATGGTTATAGAGGTCGTCTATCAGTTTAGGATCCTGTACTTGCGGACGAATGGTTTTGAAGGTGGTGTTGTCTTTATACAACCCCTCAATAACTAAGCCGTCGATTGTGACCTCTTGCACCCTGTCATCGCGAACACTAGCGATAAACTCGGAATAATTGAGGGTGTTACTTGCAGATTGCTTGTTAAAACCCTCAAATACACTGAAGAGGACTACGGCAATCACCAGCCAAAGCACAAGATTCTTGGTTATATCATTCAAGGAAAATTCCTCATAGTTACATCAGATGTATTATCAGATCGCAATCAAAAACCTGAATTACAATTACAAGTAGTAGATATTGGCATATTTATCGTTTGAAATCGTCGAATTTTTCACAGCTTAACGGCTTTTTGACGCACAAATTCGTCAACCCCAGCAAACAGTACCATACTCATCAACACGACAGCCGTAAGCAATTGATTGAGTAAACTATCTGGGGGCAGGATCCGACAATTACAAGCCCGGAGTTGGATTGACTGGGGCTAACAAGGACAACTATAAATACCTGTACGCAACCAAAGCCAACCTTAATTAACGGAATGAAGTAGAATAGCCGCTATATTTCCCATTCTTAAGGTAAGTTTATGCCGATTAACCCTGAGCGTAAAAAACAATTTCGTACTATTGGACACAAGCTTAATCCGATTGTGACTATAGCGGGCAATGGCTTGAGCGATGGCGTGGTTGCCGAGCTCAATCGTGCATTGGATGACCACGAACTGATCAAGGTCAAACTGGCCATTGCCGAGCGCGACGAACGCAAAGAAGTTGTCGCCGAGCTTGAAGCCTTGCCCAATGTTGAACTGATTCAGGAGATAGGCAAAGTAGTTTTACTCTATCGTCACAATAAAAGAGCCAATCCCAAACTTTCCAATGTGCAACGTTAGTTTGCAGATGAATACGGCCCCATAAAAAAACCACCATATCAATGGCGGTTTTTTTATGGGGTCAACAAGTCGCAGAAACATACACTCTGCTAGATATGCTCAACCTTATCAATTTCATAATCCACATCACCACCCGGTGCGCGTACGACAACAACATCACCTTCTTCTTTTCCTACTAGCGCGCGTGCAATAGGAGAATTTACCGAGATCTTGTTGGATTTAACGTCAGCCTCATCATCGCCCAC
>DATIDX010000402.1:0-8489 GCA_035456025.1 Cellvibrio sp.
CAGCGCGAAGAATTACCACCAGTCGAGCATTCACTCATTGCTGCATTGGAGCGATTGGTATCCTGTGACGATTTAAATGCAGCCGCCGAGCCAGAAGCCGTTGCTGAACCGGAGTATGTCCAGCCGGCGGCAACAATATCGGCTAGTACAAATGAAGGCATTGGCGGCGATATTACAGATGCCGAATTCGAAAAACTTTTGGATGCAATCGCGGGGCAACCAGCCGAGTCTGTTGCGGCCAGTCCTGATGCGCCAGTCGCTGTAAGCGCATCAAATGTATCGAACAACGATGACATAACTGAAGACGAGTTCGACGCGTTGCTCGATCAATTGCATGGCAAGGGTGCTGCACCTGGTGCGGCTTCTGCCGCGCCTGCCGCTTCTGCCGCGCCCGTTGTCGTCCCCTCGTCGTCCAATGATGAAATTACGGAAGACGAGTTCGAAGCGTTACTCGATCAATTGCATGGCAAGGGTAAGGCACCGGGGCCAAGTGCAGCGCATGTTGCGACAGCAGCGTCGCCTGTCGCGGCAGCGAGTGGTGGAGGTGATCTAATTTCCGATGACGAGTTTGATGCTTTACTCGACCAACTTCATGGCAAAGGCAAGGGGCCGGGGGTGGGTGCATCCACGCCTGCTTCATCTCCACCGGTAGCTGCTATTGCGCCCGCAGCGGAAGTAAAATCGGCTCCCGCACCTAAGCCAGCACCAGCTCCTGCATCCAAACCTGTGCCGGCACCTGCAAAAAAAGTTGAACCAGCCAAACCCGTTGCAGCTGCTGCGCCACCTTCAGCACCTGTGAGCGATAGAGAAGCGCCGCAGGTTGAAACCACTGTGCGGGTCGATACCCAACGCCTTGACGATATTATGAATATGGTGGGTGAGTTGGTATTGGTGCGCAATCGCCTGGTGCGATTAGGCAATAGTTCTACCAATGAGGCTTTGGTAAAAGCCGTCGCAAACCTTGATGTGGTGACAGCCGATTTGCAAACCTCGGTGATGAAAACCCGCATGCAGCCGATCAAAAAAGTATTTGGTCGCTTTCCGCGTGTAGTGCGGGATTTGGCGCGCAGTTTGCGCAAAGAAATTAATCTGGAATTGGTTGGTGAAGAAACTGACCTCGATAAAAATTTGGTGGAAGCTCTGGCCGATCCACTCGTGCATCTGGTGCGTAATTCGGTAGATCACGGTATTGAATTTCCAGAAGTTCGCGAAGCAAATGGCAAGCCTCGTATAGGCCAGGTTGTACTTTCTGCAGAGCAGGAAGGCGATCATATTCTTCTGTCTATTAGCGATGACGGCGCGGGAATGGATCCGGTAAAGCTGCGCACTATCGCAGTGGAAAAAGGGCTCTTCGATGAAGACACGGCTAATCGCCTCTCTGACACCGAAGCCTATAACCTGATTTTTGCGCCGGGTTTTTCCACCAAAAAAGAAATTTCCGATGTGTCTGGGCGCGGCGTGGGAATGGATGTGGTTAAAACCAAAATCACCCAGCTGAACGGCACGGTAGAAATCAAATCAGAATTGGGTAAGGGCACTCGCTTTATCATCAAGGTGCCGCTGACGCTCGCGATTATGCCCACTTTGATGTTTATGCTTGGGCAGCAAACGTTCGCGTTCCCACTTGTCAGCGTAAATGAAATTTTCCACATGGACCTCACCAGAAGCCATATCGTTGATGGTCAGGACTGTGTAGCTATCCGCGATCAAGCCATTCCGCTTTTTTATATGAAAGATTGGTTGGTAAAAAATACTTATGGCGAACGGCCAGATAATGCGCACGTTGTTATCGTAACTGTGGGTACACGGCGTGTTGGTTTTGTTGTTGACCAGCTGATTGGTCAGGAAGAAGTGGTGATCAAACCGCTCGGAAAAATGCTGCAAGGCACACCGGGAATGGCCGGTGCTACTATCACCGGGGACGGTACTATCGCGTTGATTCTAGATATCCCGAGCTTATTACGCCGCTACGCAAAAGGATCTGCTAGCTGGGGGCATAGTTAATTCGTGCACAATGGCGCCCACCAAGTTCTCGTATTGTTAACACCATTTATTTTTCAGAGCGGTTGTAACTGCGGAGTGAGAAGATGCCTGTCCGCGTATTAGTCGTTGATGATTCCAATTTCTTTCAACACCGCTTGAAAGACATTATTAATGAGCATCCTGATTTAAAAGTGGTGGGTATCGCGAGCAATGGCCGCGAAGCGGTTGAAAAGGCGCAAGAGTTAAACCCGGATATCATTACCATGGATTTTGAAATGCCGGTGATGGACGGTGTAACAGCAATCAAGCTGATTATGGCGAATCGCAAGGTTCCTATTTTAATGTTTTCCTCCCTCACCTATGAGGGAGCCAAAGTTACGCTTGATGCATTAGCTGCCGGTGCACTGGATTTTATTCCAAAAGATTTTGCTGAGGTTTCGCGCAGTTCTGAATCACTGAAGAAAAAACTGCATGAGCGCTTACTCACACTGGCTGGAGCATCATTGCGCACGACGAGCGCTCTGGTTGCCGATTCCAAACCTTCCTCCATTTCTGTATCGTCCAATTTGCGTGCGCCTGTTGCAACGGCCCCCGCTCCGATGCGAGCAACTGCTACCAACCCGCAGGATGACGCAGCAAAAGCGAGTGGCCCCGATATATACCGGCTGAAAAAACAGCCGAGGCTTTTGGTGATAGGTGCATCTACCGGCGGTCCTGTTGCCTTGGCCGAAGTGCTAATTACTTTGCCCGCCAATTTTCCGTTACCCATCGTCTTGGTGCAGCATATGCCAGAAAATTTTACCAAGGCATTTGCAGAGCGATTAAATAAGCAATGCAATATCCGTGTGCGCGAAGCAGTGGATGGCGATCAATTGCAATCAGGTCTGGCGCTGCTCGCACCGGGTGGAAAGCAATTGATGCTGGATAAACGTAATGGCGGTTCAGTGCGTGTATTACCTGACGACGCGCGTGTGAATTACAAGCCATCGCTAGATATTACATTTGGGTCAGCAGCCAATGTATATGGTGACAAGGTGTTGGGAATTGTGTTGACTGGTATGGGTTCGGATGGTTGCAATGGTGCGCGCTTGCTAAAAGATGCGGGTTCTGCCCTCTGGTCGCAAGATGAGGCCAGCAGTGTGATTTACGGTATGCCTATGGCTGTTGCGCGCGCAGGGTTGACGGATAAAGTGCTCAGCTTGAAAGAAATCGGGCCGCGTTTGGTGCGAGAGGTAATGTAATGGATTTTTTGAGCATCATCGGCGTCATTATCGCTTTTGCTGCAATTATCGGTGGGAATTTTCTCGAGGGCGGTGGCATAGGCACACTGCTCAACGGGCCGGCTGCATTTATTGTATTGGGTGGTACTTTGGGTGCTGCCATGTTGCAAACATCAAAAAATAGTTTGCGTCGCGCATTAAAAATTATTCGGTGGGTTTTTAAACCTCCTTATGTACCTTTTAAACAGGGTGTTGCCAATATTGTTCGTTGGGCGACGGCTGCACGTAAGGATGGTTTGCTTGGATTGGAATCCATTTCTGAACGCGAAAAAGATAAATTCGCTAAAAAAGGATTGCAATTGTTGGTTGATGGAAACGAGCCAGAAGTGATTCGACGTATCCTGGAAAGCGACTTGATTGTCGACGAACAGCGCGATTTCGATGCAATTAAATTTTATGAGTCCATGGGTGGTTATGCACCTACGATTGGGATTATCGGTGCGGTTATAGGCCTGATTCATGTGATGAATAACCTTGCTGATCCGGCTACTCTCGGCCCTGGAATAGCTATCGCATTTGTGGCGACTATTTATGGTGTGGCTTTGGCAAACCTGGTTTTTATCCCTGTTTCAAACAAATTGCGTATGTGTGTCAATGAGAACTCCCAGTACCGAGAGTTAATTATCGAGGGAATTATCGCCATCGCTGACGGGGAGAATCCACGTTCGATTGAAATGAAATTAAACGGTTATTTGCATCCGCATTAATCTATGCACGAATATCAGTAGCGGTCTTTATGGTACGTCGCAGGCGAGAAGAAGTTCATGTCAATCAAGAGCGTTGGTTAATTTCCTATGCCGACTTCATCACGCTATTGTTTGCATTTTTTGTGGTGATGTACTCCATTTCCCAAGTAAGCGATAGCAAATATCGCGTGCTTTCCGACACATTTGTCGAGGCGTTCAACCAGCCAACTAACACCCAAACCAACACTGAGCCGAACGAGAGCGCATCGACTACGGCGACTGTTATTCCACCGATTGTCGAGAATCAGGTCGCGCCAGTGATTAATGATCAGGCAGCCAACGCCAAGCCGGATATTGAATTAGAAAAGCTTGAGCAACCAATCAAGACCAGCGATGAGCTGACACAAATTTCTGACTTGGTAACTGAAAAATTTACCCAGTTGATTAACGATCAAATGATCCAGATTTCCAGTAATGAGCTTTGGCTGCAAATTGAGTTAAAAGACAGTATTTTGTTTTCGTCCGGTAGTGCTGATACCAGCGAGCAGGCGCAAAAAATATTTGATGAAATTGCCGGCATTCTAAAAAATTATTCCAATCCCATCCAGGTCGAAGGCTTTACCGATAACATTCCGATTAACAGTGCTAAATATCCTACCAACTGGGAACTGTCGACTGCGCGTGCCAGTGCCATCGTAAAATATCTTGCAAGTAGAGGGGTTGAACCTGAGCGTCTTTCCGCTGTGGGTTATGGCGAATATCAACCTATAGCGACCAACGATACCGATCAGGGTAGGGCACAAAATCGCCGCGTAGCGATTATGGTCGCCAAGCGTAAAATGGATCGCCCTAAAATTAACTCTGTGCAAATTGCTCCGGTACCAGCTTCTGCTGCGTCGCCAAGTCAGTAACCAAGTTAAGATAGAATTATATTGTCGAGTCAGTATGCGTCTTTTTGAACGATTGTTGACAGCGGCTCCCATCACCTCGCAGGTTAGAAAATTCCTGTCGCTCATTCTTTTGTTATTTTTTTTCGGTGTTTCGACGATTTCGCTTGCCGATAATTTAAAGCCGCTGACGGTAGTCATATCGCGTGAAGAAAAATTGACTCCCGATCATGACGATTATTATTTCAGTAAATTATTGGAGCTGGTGCTCACTAAAACCGTCGCCACCCACGGCCCCTACGAAATAAAATTGGTTCCGGTTATGCCGATCAATAATAGATTGTTGCGGGAAATTGAATCAGGGCGGGTCGACATTACCTGGATGCCCTACAACGCGCATGGGCCTGCGCAACTAATGCCGATTAAATTCCGGCTCCTTAAAGAGCTGAGTGATTATCGCCTTTTTTTAATTCGAGCCGACGATCAGGTGCGATTTTCCCAAGTGAAAACCATTGAGGACCTGCGGCAATTGCGCGGCGGTATAGGTTCGCACTGGCCCGACCGTATAGTGATGGAAGAGAACGGCTTACCCTTGGTGCTGAGTGTAAGTTACTTCAATTTATTCAAAATGCTCGCATCCAAACGCTTTGATTATTATTCACGCGGTGCTCATCAAGTGCTGCCAGAAATAGCAACCTATGCCCCAAAAGGTTTGGCGCTTGAGCGAGAATTGCTTTTGCGTTACGAAAACCCGGTCTACTTTTATATCAATCGGTCCAATACCAAACTCGCGGAGCGACTCTCAATAGGGCTCAATATGGCTCGCGAAGATGGCAGTTTCGATGCCTTGTTCAAACAGTTCGAGAGTTTTACCTGGGCAGAAAAGACGCTCAAGGAATCTAATCGCCGCGTTATTTCACTTACTAATTTCAGCTTTAATAACACCAAATAACATTCCTCCATCTATTTGCTTAAGCTTGAAGTTCTCCAGCCCGTCCTCTTTCTTGACTTGCAGTTCTTTAGGTCTGATCAATACTTAATCTCCACTGGTCAAAAAACAGATGCAGCAATTCGCCCCGCTGATTGCTTTTGCTGGTGTTGATAAATGCGCCAATTGCCGGCAGAGTATCAGCCGTAGATAAATGGGCATGGAGCTTGCTGTTACTGTTTCAGTGACCCAAACGTCTGGTGTTTGACGCCAAGAGGATTCAAAGCGTGCGTGTTCTGGCAATAGCAAATCAAAAGGGTGGGGTTGGTAAAACCACAACCAGTGTGTCTCTCGCGGGAATAATTGCCGATTCCGGTAAGCGCGTATTGTTGCTCGATATAGACCCCCACGGATCACTTTCGACTTATTTCCGTCAAGATCCTGACAGCCAGGCACTTAGCAGTTACACCTTATTCCAAGAGCGCAAAGAGGTCTCGCGCGACTCTATCCGCCGGCTCATCATTGCTACTGATTACCCGAACCTGCACCTACTTCCCTCGACAACTGCCTTGGCAACACTTGAGCGCCAGGCGATAGGGCAGGATGGTATGGGCTTGGTATTGAGTCGCGCGTTAACGCACATTGCTGATGATTACGATTACGTGTTGATAGATACTCCGCCATTATTGGGAGTGTTGATGGTTAACGCCCTCGCTGCATGCCAATACCTGGTGATTCCGGTGCAGACTGAATTTCTCGCTCTTAAAGGCTTGGAGCGGATGGTCAATACTCTCCGGATGATGTCACGCTCACGCAAAAAACCTTTGGTTTACACCATAGTACCGGTCATGTTTGATCGCCGTACCCAGGCATCGGTCACCAGTTTGCGCACCATCCGCAACACTTATCCCGAGCAGGCCTGGCCCGGCCATATCCCTATTGATACACGCTTCAGGGATGCGAGCAAAGCCGGTGTGCCTCCCCATCTATTTGATGTCACCAGCCGCGGGGTGGAAGGATATATCTCCTTATGGCATTGGCTCGAAAAAAGCATTCGCTCCGACGAGCTGCAAATCGGCTCTGCGCCGACAGGCACTAAAGCGGGTGCTTTATCGTGAGCAGCAAGAAAACCGGCGACGGCATAATTTCGCCTGATGATAGCTTGAGCAGTTATTTTGATGATTTGCTCGGCGAAGATTTACTTGATCAAGCTTTTGCGGCGATTGATGAGCGGTCTCTATCCCTCGCTACTGGCTCTGGTGGTGCCCGTGTTGTTTCACTGCCCACCAAAAAAAGTGCGGAAGATCAGCCTAAAAAACCCGGATTACGCACTGAACCGACACCAATAACTGCCACCAAACCTGTTGCTGTTTTCACTGAATCCGAGCCAGTTCAAACATTGGAGCAGAAGCTTAAGCTTGAAAAGCTTTTGCAATCGGCGCGTAGTCAGTTGTTAGTTGAAGCGCCGGTTATAGCCCCATCTATCACCGAAACGAAAGTCGCTTTTATTAATAATCCAGAGGAAATCCAAGACTGGGTTATAGAAACAGTTGTTACTGAGCCGGTTCCGGTTGTTGCGGAGCCACAACTTGAAGTGGAGTCCCGGATAGCCCTATTTCAAATGGAAGGTTTGGAGTGGCTTGGGAACGGTCGCCCCCAATGGGCACAATCGCGCTTTGATGTACTGCTGTTCAAAGTATCGGGGTTGACCTTGGCGGTGCCCCTCATATCACTTGGGCAAATCCAGCCAATTACCGACGAACTAACACCTCTTTTTGGTCAGGCAGATTGGTTTATGGGGTTGCAACCTACACCCGCAGGGAAAATTCGCACGGTTAATACCGCTAAATTTGTTATGCCTGAACGTTACGATCCGACCTTCCTGGAGACTGCCAAGTACGTAGTTTCCATTAATGGCGTGCCTTGGGGGCTTGCCGTTGATTCGGTTAACCAGCCGATTACCTTAATGCCGGACGACGTTAAATGGCGCGGCGACCGCAGCAAACGCCCATGGTTGGCGGGCACTATCAAAGAGCATATGTGTGTGCTGCTGGATATTCCGCGAATCGGGCAAATGTTGGTCGATGCAGATAAAAATTTCATTCCGGCCTGATCTGTTGCTGCCCATCTGGTGATTAACAAAAGTGGCATAGGAAAAGTCCTCGGCTATAGTTATAACGATATTTACGAGATCAGCCGCAAGCGAATGCGGCTCCAGAGGATTTAGACGATGGCAACTGATGCAACCAAAAATAAGAGTAGCGACGATCCTGTATTGCAGTGGGTGACCTTTCGGCTGGATGGGGAAACCTACGGCATCAATGTCATGCAGGTGCAAGAAGTGTTGCGCTACTCGGAGATTGCCCCCGTGCCGGGCGCGCCATCTTACGTGCTGGGAATTATTAATCTACGCGGCAATGTAGTGACGGTGATCGACACACGTCATCGGTTTAATTTATCGAGCGGCGAGATTACCGATAATACCCGTATAGTCATCATTGAAACTGACCGCCATGTGATTGGCATTTTGGTGGATAGCGTGGCTGAAGTGGTTTATCTGCGTCAGTCAGAAATTGAAATGGCCCCCAATGTTGGCAACGAGGAAAGTGCCAAATTTATCCAGGGTGTTTGCCATAAGAACAACGAATTATTAATTCTGATTGATTTGAATAAATTGTTGACCAGTGAAGAGTGGTCGGAATTGGAAGACGTTTAGCGTCTGACT
>DATIDX010000403.1:0-37699 GCA_035456025.1 Cellvibrio sp.
CCTTGCTGAGTCATTGCAACGTATCCCAGGTCTTTCTATTGACCGCTCGGACGGTGAAGGTTCACAGGTAACTGTTCGTGGTATCGGCGCTGAGTTGAACATGGTGACGTTGAACGGCCGTGTTATGCCTGCTGTTGCCAACGGCGATACTGGTGACTCTTCAACTCGTGCTTACGACTTTGCTAACCTGGCCTCTGAATCTGTATATGGCGTAGACGTATACAAAACTGGCCGTGCAGATGTTGCCACTGGTGGTTTGGGTGCAACTATTAACATTAAAACCCTGCGCCCATTGGAAGCTGGTAGCCGCGCATCTATCGGCGTTAAGGCTATACAGGACGACACTGTGCGTTCAGGTGCTGGTGATGAGATTACTCCTGAACTGTCCGGCTTGGGTTCTTGGGCAAACGACGATGACACTTTTGGTGTGGCTCTGACTGGCTCTTATCAGCGTCGTGATAGCTCAAACGCTAACAACTTCGTTAACAACTGGGCGAACCTGAACAAGTGGGACGCTAACTCAATCAACCGTTTCAAATCGGGCGCAGTGGTTCACAATGCACCTGATGTCGGCCAGTTGTATGCGTTGCCTACTGATCTTCGTTATGAAGTTCAAGACAACAAGCGTGAGCGTACCAATGCCCAAGCAGTTGTTCAGTTCAAACCTACTGAGCAATTGACTGCGACTTTGGATTACACCTACTCAGAGCTTGATCGCATTTCTGAGCGTGCGCAACAGTCCGTATGGTTTAACGTTAACGCGATTTCAGAATTGACTTTTGATGATGGTGAGGTAGCTACTCCTGTTCTTTATCGTGAGTCTTACACTGGCTTTAAAGATGTGTCATTTGCTGCAGGTCAAACTGATTCATTGACCCAGAACAACTCCTTTGGCTTCAACTTGGCTTTCGAAGCTAATGATCAGTTAAGCTTTGGACTTGACTATCATGACTCAAGCGCAAACAACAATTCAGAAAGCGTTGAAGTGGGCTTGAATGCTAACGTTGTAACCGGTGAATTTGTTGATTGGTCGAAGAGCATGCCGTTAATGAGCGTGACTATCAATGACAACATTTTGCGTGAGCGTTACAACGACGCCGATAAAGATGGAATTAATGAACCATCAGAGTTGACTCACACCCCATATTTCAATGGTAACGGCAATGGTATTGTCGATGGTGGTGATGTAAGTGGCGCAATGACTAACAATCCGCGTTCACACACTCGTACCGAAATTGAACAAACTCAGTTATACGGTGCTTACCAGTTTAATGGTGAAGGTTTCTTCGAAAATGCTGGCTTGAAGTTTGGTATTGAGCAGCGTAAAGATGTAAACACCAGTCTTGCTTCTGGTGATAACCGCCAAGGCGTGGGTAACTGGGATGGTGTTGATCCAGATTTGTTCCCTGATCAATATTTCGAAAGCCGTGACTTTGGTAAAGATTTCCCTGACTACGGTTCTACTACTGGTAATTCATTATTCTTCGTCGGTGTTGATGCAAACCTGCCAAAAATTATCGAAGTTGCTGAGTCACTTAATGCTGTTCAAGATCAGCCTCCCTACAAAGGCACTCCAGGCAGTATTAATGGCGATTTTTACGGCTTCGTGAACGGAAAAGTACAATGGAATGGTGTTTACACTACCAACCGTACTATTGAAGAGGAAAGCAAATCTGCATTCGTTCAATTCAATTCTAATTTTGAATTGGGTGGTATGGAGTCTAATTTGTTAGTAGGTCTTCGCTACGAGGAAACTGATGTTGATTCATCATCATTGGTTAATGCGCCCGCAATTTTGTGGTGGGAAAGCGATAACGACTGGTCTGTAAATTATGCTGAAGCGAAAACTCAACAACAAAAATCAGGCTCTTACGATTATTTGTTGCCGAATATCGACTTCGACATTAGCCCGATTGAAGATGTGAAAGTGCGTCTTTCTTACAGCGAAACTATTGGTCGTCCAGGCTACAACGATCTGCGTCCAGATGTTGGTATTAACGATACCTATCAGCGTACTGCAAATGCTGGTGATCCAGATTTGAAGCCAATGGAATCGCAAAACATTGATTTGTCTGGCGAGTGGTATTACAACGAAGATAGTTATGTGTCTTTGGGTTACTTCCGCAAAGATGTAGATAACTTTATTGGTAGTGCTCCATTTAAGGAAACTGCTTACGGTTTGCGTGATGTCCGTTTGGGTCAAATCGCATCTGCTAGTGGTATCCCACAAAGTAATGAAGCTGCTCTTCACTCCTATGTATTGGCTAACTCACCTGCCGCTTACATTTCCAGCAATGGTCGTTGGGTGCGTGCAACTGAAGCAGATCCAGAGCTGATTTGGACTGTTAACAAGCCAGTAAACGATAAATCCACTGTGATTGACGGATTGGAGTTTGCAGTACAGCACTGGTTTGGTGATTCTGGTTTCGGTGTGCAATCTAACTACACCATGGTAGATGCGGGCGTTAGTTTTGATAATGTCTCAACTGAAACCCAGTTCGCTATTACTGGTTTGTCAGACACTGCTAACTTCGTCGGTTTCTATGACAAAGACGCATGGCAAATTCGTATCGCTTACAACTGGCGCGATGCCTTCTTGCTTGAGCGTACTGCTGGTGGTGGTAGTCAACCTGAATATGTTGAAGAGTATTCACAAATTGACTTGTCTATCGGCTACGAGCTTAGCGAGAACTTGACCGTGACTGCTGAGGGTCTCAACGTGACTGGTGAGAACTACCGTACTTATGGCCGTTCAGAATCTCAGTTGTTGTCCTTAGAGGACCTGGGTGCTCGTTACCAATTGGGTCTGCGTTACACTTTCTAATCTAAATTAGATCTGGAAAGCCAGTAACACCTATAAAACAAAGCCGCTGGAGACAGCGGCTTTGTTTTTTATAAAACTGCAACTCATGACTTTGTGTCGAGGTGCTTGTGCAAAAAAAAATAGTCATTTTAGGTGGTGGATCGGCAGGTTGGATTGTTGCCGCCCGTCTGGCCGCAGAGCAACTTAGAATTGATGGGGTGCCTGTTGTAATTACCTTGGTTGAGTCCTCCGATGTTCCCACCATTGGTGTGGGTGAGGGAACTTGGCCAAGTATGCGTGGAACCTTAGAGAAAATAGGCATTCGCGAAAAAGAGTTTTTAGAATTTTGCGGCGCAACTTTTAAGCAGGGTTCCCGTTTTATCAACTGGTGCAAAGGCAATGACAGATACGATCATCCTTTCACATTACCTCCGATGTTGACGGGTGCAGCTCTTGGTGCTGCCTATCAGCAAGTCGGATTGGGTTCGTCGTTTGCTCATTGGGTTTGTCTCCAATCACATGCAATTGATGCCAACTGTGCCCCGAAGCAAATGCACACGCCAGATTATGCGGGCGTATTAAATTATGGATACCATTTGGATGCCGGCAAATTTGCCCAGTTACTGAAAATGCACGCTGTCGACAGGTTGGGTGTCAACCACGTTATTGGTCACTTTAAGACGGCGGATATCGACCAAGAACGTAAAGTAAGTGCGCTCAATTTAGCTGATGGCAGCAAGCTGGAGGGAGATTTTTTTATCGATGCCAGTGGAACTCATAATCAATTAATCGGCGGCATCCTGGAAAGTGAATTTATTTCGTTGAGGCACCTGTCTCCCAATGATCGCGCGCTTGCGATTCCTGTTCCTTATCGTCATAAAGATGAGGCCATTCATAGTGCTACTTTATCCACGGCCCAAGAAGCTGGATGGATTTGGGATATAGGGCTACAGCACCGCCGCGGGGTGGGTTACGTTTATTGCAGCGAATTCTCGACCGAAGCGAGAGCGAGAGAAACACTGGCTAATTACGTGGCGGCGATTAATCCTGGTGTGGGCGCAGCAGCCGATGCCAGGCAATTAATTATAGAGCCTGGCTATCGAGCGACCCCCTGGGTTGGAAATTGCGTTGCTGTAGGTATGGCGGCGGGTTTTATTGAACCGTTAGAAGCTTCAGCATTAGTAATGGTGGAGCTGGCCGCAGGTTATCTATGTGAAAACCTGCCCGCAAGTACTGCAAGTCTTGATGGGATTGCTGATCGTTACAATCAACTCTTTACTGAGCGATGGGGCCGAATCCGTGATTTCTTGCAGTTGCATTATTTATTGAGTGATAGGCGTGATAGCCCATATTGGCAACATGTTACCAGCGCGATTCCTGCCTCACCGAGATTGCAAAATCTTTTAGGTGAGTGGCGTTACCGTGACCCAGCATTAAATGATTTTGGCCATTTCATGGAATTATTTCCGGCCGCCAGTTATCAATACGTATTGCTTGGAATGCAGCCGGCTTATTTGATCACGCGATTTGATCGGGAAAATGGGAAGAAATTTGAATTGCTTAAAGAAATAGATGCGTTAATGGCTAAGCGCGATCACTATCTCGCGCACTTACCTGCGAATAGACTTTATTTTAACAAATTAAAAGAAAAACAATTAATGGTTAGTTAAGGGGATTCTCGTGGCTCAATATCAATTGCTTAACAATATTGCACATAAAGATCTGCGAATTATTACGCGTCGTGGCGCCGAACTTGGGGATGCTGTTGGAGGCTGTGCAGTTTATCCGACAGAGTTTAATGAGTTACAAAAATATTATCCCATCTTATTTCAGTCGATGGGGAATGATACTTGGCTGACGATTGCGCTTTTTGGTTTTGAAGCAAACGAGAATTTGTTTTTGTCTGGAAGTGAATGGCGTGTGCCTTATATACCCGCCATTATTGAACGCGAGCCTTTTATTATAGGTATGCAAAAGCGTTCGCAGGGAGAGATTGAGCCTGTCGTGCACATTGATATGGATAGTCCGCGTGTTGCAGTTGGGAACGAGGGCGAGGCGGTTTTTTTGCCGTATGGTGGCAACTCTCCATATCTTGAAAGAGTCACACGCATCTTATCTGTAGTCCATGAGGGTGTTGCAGAAGCGGAAAGAATGTTGGCGGAGTTTACTCGCCTCAATCTCATTGAAACAATCGTTCTGGATATCGAATTCTCCAACGGAGCACATTACAAAAATAGCCGTTACGCTACAGTTAGCAAAGAAAAACTTTTAGCTTTACCCGATGCTGAAGTTGCGGCCTTGCATCGTTCTGGCTTGCTTCGCTATGCCTATTTAATAATTGGTTCAATTATTAATATCCAGCAAATGGTCGATATTAAAAATAAGCAGCTGCGATAAATATATAGACATCGATTCAATATAAGTCATTAGAGGTCGAGCATGAAGGCGGTTAAAGACGTTGTTATTGTTGGTGGCGGAACTGCAGGTTGGTTGGCAGCTGCAGCAATCGGAAAAATTTATCAAGGCGAAGTAAACGTCACTCTGCTTGAGTCTGATGCGATTGGTACTGTCGGTGTTGGTGAGGCAACCATCCCCACTATGTTGGCTTTTCATAAGTTGCTCGGAATTTCTGAAGCGGAAATGATGAGCGCTACTCATGCAACTTTTAAATTGGGCATCAACTTTAAAAATTGGGGTGAAATCGGAGAGGATTACATTCACGCATTTGGTCAAGTGGGGAGAATTTTTTGGGCAGGCGAATTCCAGCATTTTTGGGCTCGCGGGAAAAAGATGGGCATTGATGCTCCTTTTGGTGCTTATTGTTTAGAGCATGAGGCAGCGCGGGCGGGCAAATTTGCTGTATGTGAAAATCCAGTTTTAAATTATGCCTTTCATTTTGATGCGGGCCTCTACGCAAAATACTTGCGCGGCTTTAGTGAGGCGCTTGGTGTTGTCAGGCGCGAGGGTAAAGTCGAGCACGTTCAGCAAGACCCTGATTCAGGTTTTATAACGCGGTTAGATCTGGAAGGTGGGGCATCCATAGCAGGGGATTTTTTCATCGACTGCACCGGCTTTCGCGGTCTCTTAATTGAAGAAACTTTAAAAACCGGTTATGAAGATTGGCAGCATTGGTTGCCGTGTGATTCCGCACTTGCAGTTCAGTCTGCCAAAACTGCTCCCGCTTCAGCTTATACCAGCTCGACTGCACATGAATTCGGTTGGCAGTGGCGCATACCTTTGCAAAATCGAACGGGGAATGGAGTTGTTTATTCCAGCCAATTTGCGGATCGCGAGTGGGCTGAAAAAACACTTGAGAAAAATCTCGATGGTGAGATGTTAATTAAGCCGCGCCTCATCCAATTCAAGACGGGGCGGCGCAAGTTGGGATGGAATAAAAACTGCATTGCTCTCGGTTTGTCCTCGGGGTTTCTGGAACCCTTAGAGTCCACCAGTATCCATATGGTGACTTCTGGATTAATTCGCTTTTTGCGTTTATTTCCACTTCAGGGAATCCAGGACGTGTTGGTTGAGGAATATAATCGACAGTCGCGCGAAGAGGCAGAGAGTATCCGCGATTTTATTATTCTCCATTATCATGCCACTCGTCGTAACGACACAGAGTTCTGGAATTATGTCCGCACCATGCCAGTCCCGGATACGCTTCGTCACCGGATGGAGATGTTTGTTGAGAGCGGGATGATTTTCCTGGGGGGCGACGAATTATTTAGAACCAATGGTTGGACCCAGGTATTAATTGGCCAGGGATTCGCTCCCAAGCAGTATCAACCCATCGTAAACAATATGAGCGATAGTGATTTCGCAGCGTATATGAAGGGCTTTCGTGATCACGTATCACGCAGCCTGGGATTGTTGCCAAGTCATGAAGACTTCATTGCTAAATACTGCCCCATGGGTTAGCGGCTCGCCGCATTGAATGCTTGCGCCATTGCTTATTTTCACCATTTCAATGCATGACTTAATTGACTGTATTCGCTTAAATCTAGTTGACAGCGCTGTCATTTAGTTTTAAATTGGCGTCACTTGATTGAAATACCGTGCTTGGTTGTATGAAAAGCCGGCTTTTGATGGTTAAAGGTCTCTCACCGTCGATGTCTGGTTGATGCATCGACGTCTCCCTCTTGCCCCCTGAGTTTCAGAGGGCTTTTTTTTGTCTGTACATCCGGCAATCGTTTTTTGCAGACGAATCCAGTTTGGTTAGCTAGGCTATTTGGCGTCTAGCTGGCATAATCGACGCCCCGAATTTTCCGGCTTCCACCTCTGATTCTGGAGGGTAAGCCCTGTTTGGCACGTCTGATTAATCTGGTTTCGGATGTGCTTCCCCTGTCAGCAAGAGGATTACCATGAAGCCAGCAGTAAAACCCCGCAATCCGAATTTCTCATCTGGCCCTTGCAGCAAGCGTCCAGGCTACAGTCTGGACCAATTGGACATTTCGACTTTGGGGCGCTCGCATCGCTCGACTATCGGTAAAGCGGCATTGCAACGTGCATGTGAAGATACCGCTGAATTGCTTGGGCTGCCTGAGGGGTATCGCGTGGGTGTGGTCCCAGGTTCAGACACTGGCGCTGTTGAGATGGCGATGTGGTCGCTATTGGGGCAGCGCGGTGTCGATATCCTGCAATGGGAGTCATTCGGCAAAGGCTGGTTGAGTGACGCAACCAAAGAACTGAAGTTAAGCGTAAATGCTCATGAAGCCGATTACGGTTTATTGCCGGACTTGTCCAAAGTGAATTTTGATAACGATGTTATTTTCACTTGGAACGGGACTACCTCCGGCGTGAAAGTTCCTAACGGGGACTGGATTCCTAATGATCGTAAAGGTCTGACGATTTGTGATGCAACCTCTGCGGTATTTGCGATGGAAATGCCTTGGGAAAAATTGGACGTAATCACATATAGCTGGCAGAAAGTACTTGGCGGTGAGGGCGCGCACGGCATGCTGATTCTCAGTCCGCGCGCTGTGGAACGTCTGGAAACCTACAAGCCATCATGGCCTATGCCGAAATTATTCCGCATGACTAGCGGCGGTAAAGTGGTGGAAGGTATTTTCAAAGGTGACACCATTAACACACCATCAATGTTGGCAGTAGCGGATTATCTGGATGCGTTGGATTGGGTCCGCGCAATCGGGGGCGTGAAAGAGACTATTGTGCGCTCAAATGCCAATCTCGCAGTATTAAAGAAATTTGTGGCAGCAAATGAGTGGATCGACTTCCTGGCGCAGACGGACGAAACACTGTCTAACACTAGCGTATGTTTTACGCTGAAAGCGACGCCGGATCAGGTTAAAGCCATGATCAAATTGCTGGATAAAGAAGGTGTGGCCTACGATATTGGCGCCTACCGCGATGCACCTCCGGGACTGCGTATCTGGTGTGGTGCAACGGTAGATGCTGCTGACCTTGAAGCCTTGTTGCCGTGGTTAACATGGGCTTATGAGCAAGCCACGGCGGCGTGATGGCGCGTTAATTTACTGCAAGGCCGTGTTTTTACACGGCCTTTTTGTTAGTGCATAGAGGATGAAATAGCATGTTCAAGATAAAAACATATAACGCAATTTCTGTTAAAGGTTTGAACCGTTTTCCACGTGGAAAATATGAAGTGGCGAGTGATATTGGTCAGCCGGATGCGTACATCTTGCGCAGTCATAAATTACATGGCGAACCTCTGCCGGCTAGTGTCAAAGCAGTGGCGCGCGCAGGTGCCGGAACTAATAACGTGCCGGTAGATGAATACACCAAAAAAGGGGTGGTGGTTTTTAATTCTCCGGGCGCCAACGCAAATGCGGTGAAAGAATTAGTGCTCGCAGGGATGTTGTTGGGATCGCGCGGCATATTACCGGGCATGCAATACGTTAGTACCTTGACGCACATGACTGATGCCGACGAGATGTCGAAGTTATTGGAGAAAGAAAAATCCAATTTTGCCGGCTTCGAATTGCAGGGCAAGACCTTGGGGATTGTAGGCTTGGGTGCGATAGGCTCTTTGATTGCTGATGCAGCACTGGCTTTGGGGATGAATGTTGTGGGTTTCGACCCGGCACTGTCCGTTGAGGCAGCGTGGCGTTTACCAAGCCAGGTCGGCCGTATGGAGAACCTGCAATCGCTATTGGCGCGTTCGGATTACATCACCTTGCATGTTCCTGCCATTCCTGCAACCAAGCATCTGATCAATGCCGACACCCTGAAAGTGACCAAGAAGGGCGCGACCCTACTGAACTTCGCGCGTGAAGCTATTGTGGATGCACACGCCGTTGTGGACAGCCTGAATGCTGGCCATTTGGGTAAATACATTTGCGACTTCCCCGAGCCGATCCTGCTGAATCGGAACGATGTTTTCGCTATGCCGCACATCGGCGCCAGCACTGAGGAGGCGGAAGAAAACTGCGCAATCATGGCCGCGGATCAGCTGGTCGACTATCTGGAAAACGGTAATATCAGGAACTCAGTTAATTTTCCCGCTGTGTCAATGGATCGCTCCCCTGCAATCGGCGCGCGTATAACGTTTTCCAACGAGAATGTGTCGGGTGTATTAGGGCATGTCCTTTCGGTGCTGGCTGACCACAAAGTAAATGTGGTGGATATGGTTAATAAAAGTCGCGGCGATGTAGCCTACAACATCATCGATGTTGAACAGCTCCCATCAAGCGCGGTGATTGATGCACTCGCCAAGGTTGAGCATGTAATTGCGGTACGTGTGATTTAGTCAGTAAAAACAGGGGCATGGTAGATGTATAAGCTGGTCTTCTTTGTTCCCGAATCCCACCTGGATGTTGTTAAGGCGGCAGTATTTTCCGTCGGCGCCGGCCGTGTCGGCGATTATGAAGAGTGTTGCTGGCAAGTTTTAGGCGATGGGCAATTTCGCCCACTGCCGGGCGCCGCGCCTTTTATTGGCGACCATGGGCAACTTGAGTCCCTGCCTGAGTATCGCGTCGAAATGGTTTGTGCGGATGACTGCATCAGCGAAGCGATCACGGCGTTGCGCACTGCCCATCCTTACGAGGAACCGGCGTTCGATGTGTGGCGTTTGGCCGATCTGGAGGGATTGCCGTGAGTCGTGCCATGTTCAATGGTTTGACGCAACAGCTTATCCATGAACCTTTGGATGTTGTCCTCCAGCCGCAGGCTGCAGTAATTGCCTTGATTAGTGAGGGCAATAATCCCTCCATCCTCTATACAAAACGTGCAGCCCACTTACGGCAACACCCAGGCGAAGTCTGCTTCCCTGGCGGTATGTGGGAGCAGGGCGATAGCGACTTATGGGCGACGGCCCTGCGTGAAGCCCATGAAGAAATTGGTTTACCCGCTTTCGGGATTCAGCTCCTTGGACGCCTTCCACAGTCCCGCACCCGCGCTGGAACGCCGGTTACACCTTTCGTCGCGAGTTTTGATTCCAGCCTTCCTTTACATGCATCGCCCGATGAGTTGGACAGTATTTTTCTTGTCCCGCTAAGCGCTTTCAAAGAGGGTATTCAGGTGCGCGAAGATACATTTGAACGGAACGGGTTGATGTATCAGGTTCCTGTCTATCAGTTTCAGGGTTACGAAATATGGGGGGTTACTGCCGCCGTAACAGCGCAGGTGTTGAAGCTTTGGGATCGCGCGGCGCGCTGAATCCTGTGTTGCCATGCTCATTTTGCGAGCAAGGCGATTGTAACTGTTTGACATAACAGCACTTTCTGCCAAGATGCTAATCTTTAGCAGCAATTAAAAAACGTTAAAAATAATTAGATTATCAACCGGCTAGCGATTCATATTCGCTGCTTTCAATCTCTCAACAGGCTATGACCTGGGTGGTTAAGGATGAACAATTACCAGACGCCTCTGCGCGATATAGAATTCTCCCTTTTTGAATTATTTGATTACCCCAGCCACTGCCGCACTTTGGGTCATGGTGAGCTGGATCGGGAGTTAATCAAGGCCTTTTTTGGCGAAGCGGCACGTTTTGCTGAACAAATGCTCGCTCCGCTTGGCCCAGTCGGCGATCAGGTCGGCTGCCAATTACAGGATGGCAAGGTAATCACTCCTCCGGGTTTCAAAGATGCCTACGCGCATTATTGCGCGGCCGGTTGGCCGGCATTGTCTCGTTCCAGCGCCTACGGCGGGCAAGGGTTACCGCTATCACTTGGTGTCTTTCTCAGTGAAATTTTTGGCACACCCAATTGGGCCTGGGGTATGTATGCTGGTTTGTCCCAAGGTGCTATGCACACTATTGAGACCCATGGCACTGACGCGCAAAAACAGCAGTACTTGCCTGCACTGATTTCCGGTCGCTGGACTGGCACTATGTGTCTTACTGAATCCCAGGCCGGCAGCGATCTGGGATTGTTAAGCACGCGTGCAGAGCCTTTGGTAGACGGCAGCTTTAGTATCACCGGCACCAAGATTTTCATCTCCTCAGGTGACCATGACTTCGCAGAAAATATTATCCACATAGTGCTCGCGCGTTTGCCCGATGCGCCGGCGGGCACCAGAGGTATTTCGCTCTTTATCGTGCCCAAAATGCTGGTTGCTGATGATGGCTCACCTACAATTGCCAATGCCGTAAATTGCGCTTCGCTGGAAAAAAAGATGGGCATCCATGGCAATGCCACCTGTGTTCTGAATTTTGATGGCGCTAGAGGGTGGCTGCTGGGGGAGGTGAATAAAGGGTTGAACCATATGTTCACCTTTATGAATCTGGCGCGCATTGGCGCAGGCTTACAAGGGCTTGCTCATGCTGAACTGGGCTATCAAAAGTCTCGCGCCTATGCGCGTGAACGCTTACAAATGCGCTCGCTCACCGGCGTAAAAAATAGCGCTGATGCGGCAGACCCCATTATTGTCCATCCGGATGTTCGCCGTATGTTGCTCACCCAAAAATCCCTGGTAGAAGGGATTCGTATGTTGAGCTATTACGCCAATATAAAAATGGATGTGAGCCAACATTCCGCCGATTCGCATGAGCGTCAGCAGGCGACCGATTTGCTCGGTTTGCTAACCCCTATCGTGAAAGCCTTCAGTACTGAGGTTGGATTCGAGTCCGCCAGCCTGGCGCTGCAATGTTTGGGCGGACATGGGTACATTCGCGATTGGGGGCTGGAGCAAAATCTGCGCGATTGCCGCATCGCGACTCTTTATGAAGGTACCACTGGCATCCAGGCGCTGGATTTACTGGGGCGCAAAATATTGGGCTCTGACGGGAAAACCCTCGAGCCCCTAATTGACGAAATGGTCGGTTTTTGTGGTCAATGTGAAGATGATGAGCAGCTTGCGCAGCATGCTAAACAATTGGCTACACTCATTCAGGAATGGCAGCAATTAGGCGTACGGATCGCCGATCGAGCGCAATCCAATCCGGATGAAATAGGTGCTGCTGCGGTAGATTATCTGATGTATTCGGGCTATCTTGTGCTGGCATTTTTATGGCTCAAAGCGCAAAAAACTGCCCTGCAACAACTTGCGCAATCTGTATCCGATGTGAGTTTTTATCG
Source organism: Cellvibrio sp. (assembly GCA_035456025.1). GTDB lineage: Bacteria > Pseudomonadota > Gammaproteobacteria > Pseudomonadales > Cellvibrionaceae > Cellvibrio. Next base: position 12,295 of record DATIDX010000403.1, read on the forward strand.
CGGAAAGTTAGCGGCAGCCAATTTTTATTTCGCCCGAATATTGCCGCGCACTCTTGGCTTGGTTAAGGCGATTGAGTCGGGCGCGGATAATTTAATGAATTTGGCCGACGATGCATTTTAATAACAGTATAAATTTAAAATCGCTGCAATTTAACGCCAATGAGAGTTAACGCCATACTCCCTTTAACGGCGTAGAGGTTTGGCAGCGATACGATAACAAAAGTGGAGAATGTGGAAATGTCACTGAATTACGATAGAACGCTTACCGAGGTTTTTGCAGCATCTTGTAAGACGTTCGCTGACAAGAGTGCTTTTACCTGTATGGATCGCACTTTGACTTACGCTGATTTGGATCGTCTCTCTGGGCGTTTTGCTGCGTATCTCCAACAGCACACCACATTAAAACCAGGCGACAGAATTGCAGTTCAATTACCAAATATTTTGCAATATCCTGTAGTCGTATTTGGCGCTTTGCGCGCGGGCTTGGTGGTGGTGAACACCAATCCACTGTACACAGCGCATGAAATAAAACATCAGTTGAACGACTCGGGTGCAAAAGCGCTTATCGTATTGGCGAACATCGCTAAAAATGCGGCTGCTATTATCAGTGAGACGCAGGTTGAGCAAGTGATTGTGACCGAACTTGCCGATTTGCATTCACCACTCAAGCGTACCTTGATAAATTTTGTAGTAAAACATCTTAAAAAAATGGTGCCGCCATTTAAGTTTCCACAAGCGATTACCTTTAATAAGGCGCTCTCTCTTGCAACTCGCCCATGGCAAACTGTTCCGCAAGTACCTGAGGATGTCGCGGTGCTGCAATATACCGGCGGCACCACCGGCGTCGCAAAAGGTGCGATGCTCACCCATCGCAACTTGGTTGCAAATATGGCGCAGCTCAATGAGCGAATGAAAGATATTTTTCGCCCGGCGCAGGAGCTTTACGTCGCGCCGCTGCCGCTCTACCACATATATTCATTTACCATACATTGCACATCGGCGATGGCGCTGGGTAACCACAATTTATTAATCCCCAACCCGCGTGATATACCCAGCTTCGTAAAAACGTTGCAGGGCACACCTTTCACCTTTTTTGTGGGGTTGAACACGTTATTTAACGGTTTGATGCGTAACCCCGATTTTTGCAAATTGGATTTTAGTCATTTGCGGCTTACCTGCTCGGGTGGTATGGCATTAACTGCGGAGACGAGCAGACATTGGGCAGAACTCACTAAAGCACCTATAAGTGAGGGCTATGGTTTGACGGAAACGTCTCCGGTTGTTTCCAACAACCCGGTTGAGCATGTGCAATACGGCACTGTAGGTTTGCCGTTAATTGATACCAATTGCAAAGTAATAGACGATGCGGGAAATACCTTGCCAAGTGGTCAGGAGGGTGAGCTTTGCGTGCAGGGGCCACAGGTAATGAAAGGTTATTGGCAGCGCCCGGATGCGACAGCAGAAGTAATGGATGCGGAGGGCTGGTTCAAGACTGGTGACATCGCCACCATCCAGGCGGATGGCTATATCAAAATCGTTGACCGCAAAAAAGACATGATCAATGTGAGCGGCTTTAAAGTTTTCCCCAACGAAGTTGAGGATGCCTTGAGTGGCCATCCGGACATTGTGGAGGTTGCCGTTGTCGGTGTGCCCGATGGTGATGGCAGTGAAATTGTAAAAGCCTTTATCGTGACCGCTAACGAAAATCTCACAATTGAAGAAGTACGTAAATTCGCAAAAGAAACCCTTACCGCCTATAAAGCGCCACACCAGATTGAATTCCGGAAAGAATTACCAAAAAGCAATGTAGGAAAAATACTGCGCCGTGAATTGCGTGATCAGGAGGCGGCGAAAAAAGCAGGCTAAATGCCTGGTGCGTAATAATCTACCGACTGCAACATTATTTAATTTAAATAATATTTAACCCGCTCTATCAATCAGGACAATCATCATGGATTCGTTAATCGCAATTATTTCCAGCCCCGCTTTTTGGGTGGCGTTGGTGCTGTTATATACCTTGAAAAAAGGCATACATTTTGTGCCACAGAACCGCGGCTATGTTATTTATCGTTTTGGTAAATACACCAAGACTCTTAGCTCGGGATTGAATTTTATTGTTCCCTACGTAGAGTCGGTAGAAGCCGACCGCAATTTGAAAGAGCAGACGCTGGTAATACCCAAGCAATCCGCCATTACCAAAGATAACATCGCCCTGAACATTGACGGCGTGCTGTTCATTAAAGTGATCGATGCTGCTGCTGCCACCAACAATATCACTGACTACAAGTTGGCCTGTACGCAGCTCGCGATGACTTCCATGCGTAATGCGATCGGTTCGATGGAGTTGGATGACTGCTTTCAAAACCGCTCAGCGATTAATGCAAAAATCCAGGAAGCTATGCAGGGTGCAACTGAACCCTGGGGTTTAATAGTGTTGCGTTTTGAGTTGCTGGAAATTGCGATTCCGCCCTCGATTAAAGAGGACATGGAGAAACAAATGACTGCGGAGCGGCAAAAACGCTCGGCAATTTTGACCGCAGAAGGTGTGAAGATTGCAGCTATCACCACCGCCGAAGGCCAAAAGCAAGCACGTGTTCTTGATGCAGAAGCGGCAAAGGCGGAACAGGTATTAGCGGCAGAAGCGAGCAAGGAGGCGCAAATCCTGGAGGCGACCGGTAAAGCTGAAGCAATCCGCTTGGTTGCGATTGCTGAAGCGGAAGCGCTCTCAACAATTGGTAAATCGGCCGCGACCGACGAAGGGCAAAAAGCCATTGCTTTGAATTTGGCACAGGGTGCAATTGCAGCGCATAAGGCCATTGCACATGAGGGTACTGTAGTTTTGTCCGACGGTAAAACCGGTGACAATATTGCCAATACAGTTGCGCAGGCGATGGCCGTATCCACCACCATCAATTCATCGCAAGCTTCGCGGTCTTAACTTCTGGGCAGTAGCTATGATTGAGCATTTCGCACAGCACCACGATCATCTTCTCTATGCAATCGCGGGCATTTGTTTGGTGGCTGAACTCAGTGTGCTTGGAATGAGTGGCCCTTTGTTATTTCTGGCACTGGGTTGTTTATTGACGGGTGTAATGGTTTCAATCGGCGCGATCAGTGGTTGGGAAATGGAAGTGTTCAGTGTGGCAGTGCTGGCCGCTTTAAGCGCAGCATTGTTGTGGAAGCCGCTAAAAAAATTCCAGGATGCTGGAGTAGGGCGGGATACGAGTAGCGACATGATTGGAAAAATACTGCCTGTTGCCCAGTTGATTACACGCGACGAAGGTTTGGTTTCATACTCAGGAATTGATTGGCAAGCACGATTGGATTCAGCTTATGTAGAGCCGATTACAGTAGGTAGTCGCGCGCAGGTGGTTGGGGTTCAAGGTTCATTGCTCCTAGTAAAACCGGAATAGTTTTTAGTGATTTTTAAAAAGCACCTGCTAGCAAGGTGCTTTTTTATTTCCGGGTTAACAAAGTAATGGTTTGCGCCAAACGACAATACAACTGCTAACCTGAATCTAAAGGCGTTAATACCTGTCAAGTCACCGTGCGCATTTACAAAAATACCGATAACTAGATGTGTCTATGAAAACAGCGTTGATCTTATCTGGCGGCGGAGCTCGCGCTGCTTATCAAGTGGGCGTTTTGCAAGCGCTCGCGGATGTATTGCCGGACGATTGTGAAAATCCGTTCCCGATTATTTGCGGCACCTCGGCGGGTGCTATCAATGCTCTGGCAATTGCTGCGCATAAAGGTAATTTCAAATCCGCTGTGAATGCGCTCGCTTATATGTGGCAGAACCTGGATATTGGACAGGTTTATTTGCATGGATGGACCGATATTTTTAAAGGCCTGGGTTATCTCGGCCTCTCATTATTTAATGAGGGTATGGGGCGCAAGCGGCCCTTGTCGTTACTCGATAATGCGCCGCTGTGGAATTTGCTAGGTTCCAAAATTAATTTTGAAAATATTCATCATTCTATTAATAACGGCAGTTTACTGGCGGTCAGTGTGTCAGCGATGGGTTATACATCCGGGCATTCCGTCAGTTTTTTCCAGGGCAGCCCAAGCCTGCAAGGTTGGTCCCGCTACAGGCGCAGTGGTGTAGCAACGCAGCTGCGTTTGGAGCATTTACTTGCATCTTCCGCAATTCCCACTATTTTTCCAGCGGTGCGTATTAACCGCGAATATTTTGGTGATGGTGCATTGCGCCAGCTAGCGCCGATTAGCCCGGCACTGCATTTAGGTGCCGATGCTTTATTCGTGGTCGGGGTGAGCGGCAACCGCAGTGCATCCAAAGCCAATCGACGCGTTCCGCATCGACACTCCCCTTCAATGGGGCAAATTGTTGGCCATCTTTTTAACAGCGCTTTTGTGGATGCTCTCGAAGGCGACTTGGAGCATATGCAGCGTATGAACCAACTGTTGAAATTAATTCCTGAGGATGTTCGCCGGCGCGAGGGAATTTTATTGCGGCCGGTGGATAACATGGTCATTTCCCCCACCTCGCCTATAGATGCAATCGCAGGCCGCAATGTGCGTTATCTACCAAAAAGTTTGCGCTTTTTCTTGCGCGCTATAGGTGCGACTGCAAAAGGTGGCGGCGCTACCGCCGCGAGTTATTTATTATTTTCCAACGAGTTTATCACTGAGCTTATGGCGCTCGGACGTGCAGACACCTTGGCCGAAGCGGAAAATATCCGTGCATTTTTTGCGCGTTAATATTTTTTGATGCAATAAAAAACGCCGCTGTTGTTGAAGCAGCGGCGTTTTTTAGGTTTCTATTAAGTGATTAGCTACGGCGGCGAAACAGGGGCAGTGGTTGGTCAACTGATGCCTGATAATATTCCTGCAAATCAGTAAGTGATTTTACCGCTTCTTCCAAGTTGGCTTCCGGATTCGCAAACGCGAATGCATTTACGCCGCAGCGACGAAGATAGCAAAGTTGGTCGCGGATAAAATTGCCCACAGCGCGCAATTCGCCTTTGAAGCCATAACGCTCGCGTATCAGGCGCGCAGTCGAGAATGAGCGGCCATCCATAAATAGCGGGAAGTTCACGCCTATCACCGCAAAGCGATTGACATCGTCACCGATTAAATCGGCTGTTTCATCGCTATCAAACCAAACGCCTAGATCGGTACGGTTTTGCAATTGGCTTTTTTGCGCAAGCCACACAGCAACCGGAATCAACACTTGGCCCGAAGGGACTTCAACCGTTGTAGCATCGCCCTCGGTTTTGGCGAGAAGTGTCCAGGTGTTTTCTACAATCGCGCCGTCTTTAATTAGCTTTGGCATAGACTTTCTCCTTGAATGGAGCGGCACCTATACGACGATAGGTGTCGATAAATAATTCTTCCGCAGTGCGGTTGGCGAGATATACATCCACAATTTTCTGAATTACCGCCGGCATATCGTCCGCGCCAAAAGAAGGGCCGAGTACATCCCCCAAGGAGGCGTCATTGCTGGCGCTGCCACCGAGTTGCACTTGGTAGAATTCCTTGCCGGATTTATCCACGCCGAGAATTCCAATGTGGCCAACATGGTGGTGGCCGCAGGCATTCATACAACCGGAGATATTCAGGTCGATATCGCCGAGGTCATACACATAATCCAAATCTTCAAATTGGCGTTGGATAGCTTCGGCAATTGGAATGGATTTGGCGTTAGCGAGTGAACAGAAGTCACCACCGGGGCAGCAAATAATATCGGTGATGGTGCCAATGTTAGGCGTTGCAAAACCAGCGATTTTGCATTCTTGCCAGAGCGCAAACAGTTCGCTCTTTTTCACATCGGCGAGCACGATATTTTGCTCGTGCGTGGTGCGCGCTTCGCCAAAGCTGTATTTGTCGGCGAGGTTAGCAATGACTTCCAGCTGCGCATCAGTAATATCGCCAGGAGCAACGCCGGTGGGTTTCAGCGAGAGGGTGACAGCTGCATAACCGGGTACCTTGTGTTCGCGCACATTGCGTTGCAGCCACTTGCCGAAGGCGATGCTGTCGGCAGCTTGTCCATTCACAATGGCTTGTGCAGCAGCATTGTCGATTGTTTCGTAAGCTGGCGCGGTAAAGAAACCTTTGGCGCGTTGGATTTCCGTTTGTGTCAGTTTGTTGTAGCCATCTTTCAAATGCTGCCACTCATCTTCCACTTTTTGTGCAAATACTTCCGGGGTCAGAGCGCGTACAAGAATTTTGATACGGGCTTTGTATTTGTTATCGCGACGGCCAAAAAGATTGTACACGCGCAGGATAGCTTCAAGGTAAGAGAGTAGATCTTCCTCCGGCAGGAATTCGCGGATTGCAACACCAATCACCGGAGTACGACCCAAGCCACCACCCACGTAAACTTTAAAGCCGACTTCGCCTTTATCGTTAAATACCACTTCAAGGCCGATATCGTGGACTTGTACTGCGGCGCGATCCTGGGTCGAACCGGTCACCGCAATTTTAAATTTGCGTGGCAGGAAAGCGAATTCAGGATGGAAGCTTGACCATTGGCGGATGATTTCGCAGTAAGGACGTGGGTCGATGATTTCATCGGGCGCGACGCCGGCGAACTGGTCCGAAGTGGTGTTGCGGATGCAATTACCGCTCGACTGGGTGCCGTGCATCCCCACTTCCGCCAACTCGGCGAGGATATCGGGCACTTCGGTCAGGTCTGGCCAGTTGTATTGGATATTTTGACGGGTACTGACGTGGCAGTAGCCCTTGTCGTAATGACGGGCGATATGGGCCAATTTGCGCAACTGGGTAGAGTTGATCATGCCGTAAGGAACGTTGATACGCAGCATGGGCGCCAAACGCTGCACGTAAAGGCCGTTTTGCAAGCGCAGTGGCAGGAATTGTTCCGGCGGCAGCTCCCCTGCAAGGAAGCGTTCGGTCTGGCCCCGGAATTGGGCTATACGTTGGCGCAGGATGCTGTGGTCGTACTCGTCGTAGATGTACATGGAGCTTGATACCTATCAAATGTAAAGCCATCACGGAATGGCGTTGTAGGCTGAAAATGGAGGCGCGCAGGATACAGGAAAAGCCTGATTCCGGCGAGTTTAGCGGCGGCAACATAGCAGCCGCTGGTATCGATGTGAACACACCTTTAATGCTAAGTTTGTTCCACTCAGTTATGACCGCGAGTTTATTGGGCTGGCGCTGGTATCATAGCGTTATTGATTTTTTGTCTATCTATTATCGATTTCATTTATGCACGCGGATATTGACCAACTATTTGTACTCCCTCCCTGCGACGGCGAGCTGAGCGTCTTGAGGGAAGAGCAGGATTTCCTCCTAATTAACAAGCCTACACGCCTGCTCAGTGTTCCCGGTCGCCATCCGCAGAACCGCGATTCAGTCATTAGCCGTTTAATACCCGACTACCCGGGCGCAGCCATAGTCCACCGGCTGGATTTCGATACCTCCGGGGTGATGGTGGTTCCACTCGGCAAGCCGGCACTATCCCATATCAGCAAACAATTCCAGGCGCGCACCGTCAGCAAACATTACACGGCAGTGGTATCTGGGTTGATGGCGCAAGATGAAGGTATTATCGACTTACCGATTGCCTCAGATGATGGCCCCAAATACAAAATCTGCCACCAGAACGGCAAGCCGTCGGTAACGGAATACCGGGTGCTTGAGCGCAACCAACAAGCCAATAGCACACGCGTATTTCTCCATCCCATAACCGGCCGTTCACACCAGCTGCGGCTGCACCTCCAGGCGATAGGGCATCCGATTCTGGGATGTGAATTTTATGGAGGTGAGTTTGCCGGGGCGGCCAGTCGCTTATTACTGCACGCCACTGATTTGAAGTTTGCGCATCCTGTAACAGGTAAAGAAGTTTTTATCGAAGCGGCACCAGACTTTTAAACTTATTCCTTAAAGTAAAAAGGACATTTTCATCTTGTATTAACTTATGTAAATCCGCATTAAATTCCCAGCTGGATTCGCAAAGTGTTTGACAACGTTGTCTGAAATGCGAAAAATCGACGCCTACAACCAACAAAAGGATAACAACACCATGCTTTCCCGAATTCTCCTAACCAGCGTATTTGCCGCGTCTCTCGCGTCGGTTGGCTGCGGCTCAAAAACTGACACGGCCACCCACTCTTCGTCGGCGGTTCAGACTTCATCAAGGGTCGCCCAGCCTGCAGCGGCGGTTTTTTTTGATGATTTTAATTATCAGGATCTCGCGACATTCAGTAGCAATGGTTGGAAAGTGCGGACTGAAACTGGTCATCCCGGCATCAAGGGCGCAACTTGGTCGGCAGAAGGTTTATCTTTCCACAGCGACCTTCCCGGCACAGAGGCGGGTGCTGTGCGCATGAGTTCAGTCACTAATGGCACAGGCGAAAAAACCCGTCACACGCAATTTTGCCACGCGCGAAAATATCGCGAAGGGACTTATGCGGCGCGCATTTTTTTCCGCGATGAACCCAGCTCCGGGCCCGATGGCGATGAAGTTATCCAAACCTTTTATGCCATCAGTCCATTAAAAGCGCCGATGGATAAAAATTACAGCGAAACCGATTTTGAATATTTGCCTAACGGTGGCTGGGGTGAAAATACCAAACCCGCAATGTGGACGACCAGTTGGGACACTTTCCAACTGGAACCTTGGACCAAAGTGAACGAATTTACACGCAAAGAGGGCAGCTACGCTGGTTGGCGGACACTGGTGCTCACAGTGGCCAATAACAAGTTGAATTATTATGTCGACGGTCAACTTATTTCCGAGCACACCAGTGCGGTTTACCCGGAAGATTTTATGTCGATCAACTTTAATTTGTGGTTTATGCCCAAAGGCGCAGACGGTTCACAGGGGCCGGTTGACTCACCTGAAATGCGCGAATACCAGGAAGATATCGATTGGGCATTTTTCCAGGAGGGTGTAGCTATTACGACGGCGGAAGTGGAAGCACAAATCGCAGATATGCGCAGTAAAAAATTGACCTATGTCGACAATGTGAAGGAACAAAATCCAGTCTTGCCATCGCCTTGCGGACTTTGATTGATTGCTGCGAGAGGAGCAAATAATTAACGCGCCTCCTGCATCTTATGTGGGAGGCCATTATTTGGCTTGCTTAAATAGCCAATATCCTAATAGAGAAAAACCTAGCGTTAAAACAATCCATATCGACGGTGCAAACTTTCTATCTTCAGCTTTTTCGTCGGAATGAGAGTCCATTATTTTAGATGCGCTTGAAGTTGAGGTGGCTAATTTATCAGCGTAATGACGTGATACAGGAGCAGCAACTTTGGAGTTCTGCTGTTCACTTTGTTTCGGCTCGTCTTCTTGTTTTGCTTTTGGTTTTTCATGCTCCCGCACTTGTGTATGCGAATCTGGTGTTTTGATTTCACTATCAATATTGGTTTGAGGCGTTATTGTTTGGGGTGATGAAGCCGTTGCGCCGGGCAGGGTACTTGCATTGGGAAAATAAAATTCCCGATAAAAGTCTTCCGGGTCACCTGCCCAGATGTTGTGAATGTCACTAATGTAATTAGCTAAACCACCTTTTGGTGCTGGTCTTTCCCGATGCTTACGGGTCTCTGCGAAAAGTCCTGTTAGCCGTTGATAATCCTTGTCTTCCACTATCGCGAAACGTTCTCCATCGCCGATCCAGTGGTCGCCCAAAAATAATAATTTTGTGGCTTTATGGTTAATCACCAACATTTCTTCTTCTACTGGTAGAGACGAAATGTCTAATGTCAGGCCGGAATGCTGAGGTTGCATTTGGAGTGCGTATTTTCCAACGATGTCATAAATGATGATGAAAAAATTTTTCGGCGCATCATAATCAGGCCTCTGGAATATATGACCACCACTTTCTTCGCGAAGAATAAGTGCTACCGCCGTCGAATAATTAAAATCATCCGCTTGGGCGTGAATACAGGAGGGGATTAAAAATAGGAGTATTAGCAGATTTTTGGTGAGCAGGGTTTTCATGGAGTCCTTCCTTGCATTGCAGTGTGCCCAGCTGGACACACTGCAATAGCATCTTAATGCTGCGACGCTCCCGCTGCGCCGATTCCGGTTTGCGAGCGGACAAACTGTGCGTCAAACGCGGCTTGTTCCGATGCGGCAGTTGCAGATTTATCGGTGATGGAAAAAAACCAGATGCCGATAAAGGCGATGCTTACTGAGAATATGGCGGGGTATTTGTAAGGGAAAATCGCCTCGCTAAATCCGAATGCATCGACCCAAACCGTTGGGCCAATTACAACCAATATCACGGCGGTAAATAAGCCCAAGCCGCCGCCGATAACTGCGCCGCGCGTGGTGAGTTTGCGCCAGTACATGCTCAGCAACAAAATGGGGAAGTTCGCACTGGCTGCAACGCAAAATGCTAAGCCGACCATAAAAGCGACGTTTTGTTTTTCAAACACTATGCCGAGCAACACCGCAATTACACCCAGGCAGATAGTGGCTATGCGCGATGCACGGATTTCTTTTTTCTCGTCGTGGTTACCTTTTAATACCAGAGTGGCGTAAAGGTCATGGGAAATTGCGCTTGAGCCGGCGAGAGTCAAACCTGATACCACCGCGAGGATGGTGGCAAAAGCGACTGCTGAAATAAAGCCAAGCAATATGTTACCGCCCAGTGCGTGGGACAAATGGATTGCCGCCATGTTGGCGCCGCCAATCAAGGCACCGTCGGTGAAATAATCCGGATTTTTCAGCAGCAATATGATTGCGCCAAAACCGATGATGAAGGTGAGGATATAAAAATAGCCGATAAAACCGGTGGCATAAAACACTGAGCGACGCGCTTGCACCGCATCTTTTACGGTGAAGAAACGCATCAGTATGTGCGGCAAACCCGCAGTACCAAACATCAGTGCGATACCCAGGGAAATCGCGGAGATAGGATCGCTAACTAAAGTGCCCGGCGCCATTATCGCGTCGGCTTTGGCGTGGACTTTTATTGCTTCCGAGAACAAGCTTTCAAAACTGAAGCCAAATTGTGCCATTACTAATATTGCCATCAGCGATGCGCCTGACAATAACAAAATCGCTTTGATCAATTGCACCCAAGTGGTGGCAAGCATTCCGCCAAAAGTCACATAGAGTGTCATCAATACACCAACGATGACCACGGCCGCTTCGTAAGGTAACCCAAACAACAATTCAATCAGTTTTCCTGCGCCGACCATTTGCGCGATCAAATAAAACGTAACGGTAACCAGTGAGCCGCTCGCCGCAAGGATGCGGATGGGCTTTTGTTGTAAGCGGAAGGAGGCAACATCGGCAAAAGTATATTTACCCAAGTTGCGTAGAGGTTCGGCGATAAGCAGCAACACGATTGGCCAACCAACTAAAAATCCGATCGCGTAAATCAAGCCATCAAAACCCGAGGTATATACCAAGCCCGCGATTCCGAGAAATGAAGCGGCCGACATGTAATCGCCCGCAATCGCGAGACCATTCTGGAACCCGGTAATGCCGCCCCCGGCAGCATAAAAATCACTGGCGGTTTTGGTACGACGTGCTGCCCAGTAAGTAATACCGAGCGTTACGGCGACGAAGGCTAAAAACATCACTATGGCGATAACGTTGACACTTTTGGGGCTGCTGGCCTGTGCCCAGGCACAGGTTGCCATTGCCGAAAGAATTAATGCGAGGGGTGCATTGTATTTCATGCCTTGCCTCCTGCTTTTTTCACGATTGCCTGGGTCAATGGCTCAAGCACACGGTTGGCGTAATAGACGTAGATGCCGGTAATCATCATGCAAAACAGGATAATGCCTAAGCCCAGGAGGATTCCGATGGAGGTCACGCCATCCCCGATAGGCTTACCCAAAGCGGCAGGCTCAAATGCGATAGTCAGGATCAGAGCAAAATAGGCAACGATGACGGCCAACGATAAGGGCCACATAATTTTTTTGCGCGCGCGGGTCAGGGCCGCGTACTCCGGTAGTTGCCGGATGGATTCAGTTTGCATGCTAGGTTTCCCTGTTTTTTGTAGATTATGGGGTGGACTTAAAGCAAAGGATGGGCAGGGCGTGTATGGAAACGCCAGATTGCTCATCCGGTTGTGCTGATCTTGTTTTGAGTAATGTTATCGCTGTTATGGATTGCTGCCTGAGCCGGCAGCGCGAGGGATTCTAGCAGCCATTCCGACGCAACAGGAATAGCGTGAGGGATAAAATTCACAAACTTGCATACAAGGTCGGGCTTTATCAAATCCAGCCTTTTTGGCGGGCGATACGCGCGGCATCCACGCGATTGGCGGCGTGTAACTTGGCGATTGCTTCCGAGAGATAATTGCGCACAGTGCCTTCTGATAAACAGAGTACGGTCGCGATTTCCGCTGTTGTTTTTCCTTCTGCCGCGAGGCGCAGTGCGCGGCGTTCCTTATCATTGAGTGGGTCGCTTTCGCCCAAGGCCATCATCGCCAACTCGCCGTCAATCACCCGTTTGCCGTCCATCACTTTATAGATAGCCTGGATGAGTTGTTCAGATGGGGCGTCTTTCAACAGGAAGCCGGCAACGCCCATGTCGATTGCGCGGCGGATGTAACCGGAGCGGCCAAAAGTGGTGATGACAATGGTTTTAGTTGGCAACTTTTGTTGCAGTACCCACTGCGCCAGTTCGAGTCCGGAGCGGCCGGGCATTTCGATGTCGGTGAGTAAAATGTCGTAATTATGTTGCTTCATTAGCAGCCAGGCGCGGTCGCCATCTTCCGCCTGGGTGATTTCAAACCCCTCTTCCATACCGAGCAGGGCAGCCAATGCACCGCGCACCATGGATTGATCTTCTGCCAATAAAATTTTCATATCTGATGGTTACCCTTATCTGCTAGCTAGCCGCGCTGATGTAATTCCTTGCTCGGTAATGAAATAACAAACTCGCATCCTCTCTCTATAGAAGATTGCAAATCGCCGGTCAGTGCGTTGAGTCGCTCTTGTATTCCTTTCAGGCCGTTGCCGGGAATAAGGCATTTGACTACGCCGTTATCGCGCATCCGCACCAGGATTTTGTCGCAGGTTTGCTGGAATTCAATCTGGCAGTGAGTGCCGTTGCTGTGCCGCAAAATATTGGTAGTCAATTCGGTGAGCGCCAATATGAGGGCAGTTTCGGCGCGCGGAGCCAGTTGCGGTATATCGCCATTGAGTTCGACGATAAAACCGCTTTGCCGCAATTTTTCGCACAGCTCCATCACTTCGCCCGAGAGCCCACGATGTTTATAACCCGACACTGTCTGGCGTACCAAACTCAAACTATTGCGCGCGATTTGATGCAATTCGGACACGTGCTGCCGGGCCTGCTCGGTTTTCTCCTGGGTCAGCAATTTTTCGGCAAGTTCTGCTTTCAAGGCGATGCTCGACAAGGTGTGGCCGAGGATATCGTGTAGGTCGCGTGCGATACGCTCGCGCTCGGCAATGACCGCCAGTTGTTCAATTTCCTGCCGGCTTTTGAGTTGGCTTTTGCGCGCGTCCATCCGCAGTTTTTCCACGTAACCGATAATGCCGATGGTGACCAACCCCGACAGCGCCGGAAACGCAAAATAGGGGAAGGGATAATCGAATTTAAAGTGTAATGCTGCGATCAGCGCGACTAACAAGCCGGTAATCGCGAGCCAGATTTTGGTGCGGTATGCAAATCCAACTAAAAAACCAATGTAGGAGAAGAAGGTGCTGGAACCGGGTGAATAAGGAGTAATTGCAATGGCCAGCAGGGTAATTCCTGTCACCGGTATCCAAATGTGCCGATGGTCCAGGGTTATCGCCCACAAATACAAGGACACAAAAATGCAGTAAACACCCACCAATAAAACCTGGGCGAGCAAGCTAAACGGGATGTAATACACAGGGACGAAATAGTAGAGACTGAAAACCAGCCAAATCCAGGATTTTGCGGAGTAAACAGAGCCAGCACATTGTTCGGGAGAGTGATTCATAGCGGCGTCGTAGCAGGGTGGGATTATCTAAGGCCTATTATGGACCGGTTGCAGGGACAGGTGAATGCGCCCTGGATACTTAAGACTAGTTTGGCGATTGCTCCCCTTAATCTCCAGCCGCGAAAGTCACCAGTGTTTTGTGACAAATGTCAGCGGACATTTAGCCATCTCAGGTACGCATTGTGCGCTCCCCTTTACAGATAATCATAATTGCATTATTTTGATATCTAATTGATATCACTTGTCATTGGAAAGGAGTACATCATGGTTCAAGAGGTAGAGGGGCGCAGCGGGTCAGGTTATTTTCTGCTGGTGGTTTTACTGGCATTGCAGATTGCCAGCGCTGGTGGCGTGATTTTTTTGCCGGGGTTGTTAAAAGTCGGTGCGGCGTTGATTGCGATTATGATTTTTATTGGCTGGTTCGGGTTTTACATGGTGCAACCCAACCAGGGCAAAGTGCTGCAATTGTTTGGTCAATACGCGGGTACTGATCGCAATACCGGCCTGCGCTGGGCCAATCCGCTCTACAGCAAAAAATCCGTCAGCCTGCGGGTGCGCAATTTTGAATCCGGCCGCCTGAAAGTGAATGATGCCAATGGTAACCCCATTGAAATTGCCGCTGTTATTGTATGGCGTGTGGTAGATACCGCCGAAGCTGTGTTTGAAGTGGACGATTACGAAAATTACGTGACCATTCAAAGCGAAGCCGCCTTGCGTAATCTCGCAACCACCTATCCTTACGAACACGATTCGGAAGATGAGCGTTTGTCATTACGTAGCGATGCGAATGCGATTGCCTTGAAATTAAAAAGCGAAGTGCAGGATCGCTTGCAAAAAGCTGGCGTGGATGTGTTGGAGGCGCGCTTGAGCCACCTCGCTTACTCACCGGAAATTGCACAGGCGATGCTACAGCGCCAGCAGGCGAGCGCAGTATTGGCGGCGCGGAAAATTATTGTACAGGGTGCTGTTGGTATGGTGGCCGATGCGCTTGAGCAATTAAAAGAGCAGGGGGTAGTTGACCTGGACGGCGAGCGTAAAGCGGCAATGGTCAGTAATTTGTTGGTAGTGCTGTGTGGCGATCAACAGGCCAAGCCAGTGATTAATACCGGCACCATTTACTCTTGATGTAGGCAAATGTTGTGACTAAAAAATCATTTCCGCTTCGTATTAATGAACAAGTTATAGCCGCAATGCAGCGCTGGGCGGACGATGATTTGCGCAGCTTGAATGCACAAATTGAATTTGTACTGCGCGATGCTTTGGTGAAGAGCGGACGCGTTAAACTCACCCAAAAAGTCGTGACCGAGCTTGAGTTACAAAATAGCAATGCGGAAGAAGGCACAGAGCAACAGGAGGATGAGTAATGCGCTGGGAATATAAAACAGTAAAATTTGATAAGTGTCGCCGTTGGACTGGTAGTCTGGACTTGGTGTTATTTAATGAGCAATTGAATTTGTTGGGGCGGGACGGGTGGGAGCTTGTCCAGCTTGGGCCAATTACGCCTTATGGTGGCGGGGCGGTGGCCGTCTTCAAGCGGCAAAAATAGTTACCGACAATAAAAAAGCAGCCGAGGCTGCTTTTTTCTGCGGGCAATTTTTATCAAACAAAATATTCCGGATGTTCCTGCGGAATCACTTCCAGAATGTTGTAAACATCCTTCAGATGCACACTCATCGCGGCAGCCGATTTCTCTGCTGAGCCCGCTTTAATCGCTTTAATAATCGCGGCGTGTTGGCTGAGGACGCGCTTGTATTGCCCGCTCACATGTAAGCTCAGGTTGCGCACGCGATCCATGTGGGCTTTTTCAGCTTCAATAAATGAGGCGACGCGCGGGTACTGGGTAAATTCCGCCAGTGTCTGGTGGAAACTATCGTCAAGGTTCTGAAATGCCAGTGCGTCATCGTCAGCGGCAGCAGTTTTTTGGTCGCTGAGGATTTTCTCGCAGCGATTAACCGCCTCCAAGCGCACAGCTTCATCAGGGTTGGTGGCGAGTTGGGTGACCACCGCCACTTCCAGCGCCTCGCGGATAAAGCGCGCTTCGAGGATTTTTTCCATGCTGAATTTGGAGACGTAGGTTCCGCGCTGGGGCAAAACCTCAACAAAACCGATATTTGATAACTGGATTAGCGCTTCGCGAACCGGGGTGCGGCTCACACCAAACTGCTGGGCCAGCGCTGTTTCGGAAATCATTTGGCCGGGGAGAAGTTCCATGCTGATAATCGCATCGCGAATAAATCCGAAGATCTGGCTGGCTGCCGGCCGGTCGTAAGACAATCCCCTGGATTCGGGGCGCATGCTGATCAAAGGCTGTTTAGCCACTTGGTATCTCCTTAGGATAAATCGAGCCGACAACAAAACAGTGCGGATAGGAATAATTGTGCCTTGTTGAGCGGCGCTATGCCACATCAGTTTACGCGTGTGCGCCCTAAGCGGCAAAAGGATTTTGACGTCACTTTGGGCAGGCGACCATTTAGGGAAAACAGTAGCCGGGAGACCAAGTTCACTATGCATAAAGTCATAATGACAAAAAGCTTGACCCACTAGTATGCAAGGGGTAGGATTAATCCAATGTTCGCTGTGCCATGCCGATGGAATAGCGAACAGGGGTTGTGTTTGACCTTATTCTGGCGGAGTTTTCCGCCAGTTTTTTAAGGCGCAGATTGTGTAGTTTTATTTTGTAGGCGTTTGCTTTTTAGCAATAGTTTTGTAGTGATTACCTTTATTGAGCGCTGTAGTTAGCCCTCTGTAAATGTTCTCCTTTGTAAGTTGTTTGACCTCTCCCTTATTTTTGCAGCCCTGGTTTCCAGTGGCTGCTTTTTTATTGCCAAAATTTCAATAGCTCATAAGAGATACTTTTTTTCGAAAATAAAAAAGCGAGCCAGACCTGTATCTGGCTCGCTCTGGATTAGTATCGTCTCAGTTAGTTTAGTTTTTTACGCCTTGCAAACGGCTTTTATTAAAACGGGCCAGTAGCTTGGTGTAGTCGGCAGTAGCCACGCCACCCAGGCTGACCCACTCTAATACCAGCGGATCAAAACTATTATCGCGTTGGCCAAAAGCCTGTTGCATTTGTTTGACTTGATAAGCCATGCGCGCTTGTTTGTCTTCAGCTGGAGTATCCAATCCGGCTAAAATCTCGGCGCGTATGGTCAGTGTCTGTAACAACTCCTGATTGGCTGCTTGCTCGGCGTTAGTAATTGCATCCGCCTTGTTCAAACGTTGTTGCACCAAACTGAGCGTACCTGCAGGCCAGCGCGGCGTATTGGCGATAAGTGTTTCGAGTGCAGTTTTTTGTGCGGTTAATTGTTCGCTTGACGCCTTGGCAATGACAGCCAATTCGTATTCACGCAGGGCATTGATTGCTGCGAATAAATGGGTCCAGCTTTGCTCTTCCGCTTGGCCGCGCGCGCTATCGCGTTTGCCAGCTATAGCAGCTACGCTGGCGGCCAATTTATTTTGCAGTGCCTTGGTTGATTCTTTGGGTAAATCCAGTGTTGCGAATTCATTTTGGATAGCTTCTATTTCCGCCTTGGCGGCATTCAGTTGCTCCAGAGATTGCGCGGCATAAGTATTTAATTGCTCGATTAAACCTTCCGCTTTTTCAACCACTGCCTGGCGTTGTTCTTTAGCCGCTTCAAAGGCTTGGTTGCGCAAAGCAAATACAGCATCGCAATGCTTGCGGAATTCTTGCCATAGCTGCTGGTCTTCTTTGTGCCAACTCTTACCAATCGCTTTCCACTGTGCTTGCAATTGTTTGATCGTGTCGGCTGCGTTGCGGCTGTTGTCATTATTGGCTTGAGCTGCCGCTTGCTCGATCAATGCTTGTTTGGCGACTTTGTTATTTTCGTATTCGTTGGTAATTTTGCCAAACAATTCTTCCATCAGGTTTTCAAATTCTTTTTGCAGCTCATTGCCCGCTTTGCGCGGAACTGGCCAATAGGTCTGCCATTCAGCGCGCGCCGTTTTCAAGGTGTGTTCAACGTCCTTCCATACGGCGTTGGTAAAATCATAACCCTGCAAATATTGTTGCAGCTGCGCTACGAGTTCGCGGCGTTTGGTTAAATTGCCTTCGCGCTCCGCTGCCTGCACTTCAAAAAATTCTTTGCAAGGAGCATAGGCAACTGCCGACGCTTGCTGGAATTGCTGCCAGAGTGCGTCGTCGTGTTGCTGCACACCTTTGCTCACTTCTTTCCAGCTATCCTGCAATTCGTGGATTTTTGTGGCGAGAGTTTCCGGAGCTATGTTGCTGGTCGCCAGCGCTTGCATTTGGGTAATGAGCGCTTCTTTTTTCGGGGTTACCGCAAATTCATGCCAGTCGCCCAACTTGGCCAGCTGTGCTTCAAAGTCTTCATGTTTGCCCTGGATACTTTTCGGGATCTCCAGCGAAATAGCGGCGAGCTGTGTGCGTTTTTCTTCCAATTCTTTTTGGATAGCGCGCGCCTTGCGTACAAAACCTTGTTCGGCAGCCCAGAGGCCCTTGCGCGCTAGCTCACTGAACTCGCGCAGGGCATTTTTGGCCGCTTGTTCGGTCTGGTTGCGCGCCGCCCAGATTTGATCGAGTTTTGCTTTGGCATCGTTTAACGTGCCGGGCAGCTCATCACCAAATTCTTTCGCAGAGCGGATTAGTTGTTGCAATTTTTGCTGGGCATTTTTGACAACATCGGAATCTGCAACATCATCCAGCTTTTCTGCCAGCTCTACTGCTGTACCTGAGGTTTTAATTTGATCGATAAGGTTCAGCGTTTGCTGTTTGCGCTGTTCAAATTCTTTAGAGAGGCGATCCAGCGGCAATTGACGATTGGCCGCAAGACGGATGGCATTACTTAATTCCTGGATTTTCAGCTCATAGTTAGCGTTGAGCAAATCATTGATACGCGAAGCGCGATAGATCTCGCTTGAAAGTTGCTTGAGATTATTGAATGCCTCATCAGCCAATTGCAGTGCCTGCTGGTCGAGGGAATTTTTTTCCTCTTCATCGGCAATTGCCTGCGCACGCGCAGTAATTTTTGCTTCGCAGGCGGCGAGTGCATTTTGGTAGCGTTCCTGGCTGGCAGTGGATGTCTGAGTCAGGCTCGTCCACTCAGTTTGCAGTGCGCCCAGTTTGGCTTTGAAGAGCGCATCCGCCTCAAGGTAAACATGGCGCTCCAGTTTTTCGCAAATGCGCTGGGCACTTGCCTCAAGCTCGGCGAGTTTTGCATCTTCGGCTTTAAACGCATCCAATTTTGTTTTGACGATTCTGAAAACATTTTTATCTTTGGCTTTAGCGGCTTTGGCTAGTTGCTCAAGCAGGGGACGGCTATGAATTTTTTCAGCAGCGGCTTGGCGCAGTGGGCTGGTAGCACCTTCGCTTGCCAGTTTTAACAACTCGTTCTCATCCGTGGTTTGCGTAACAATGTCAAGGCTGATCACCGGCTTTGGGGCTTTTGGCTCCACCACCGGAATAGGTGCTGGCTTGATAGGTTCGACCTTGGGTTTTGCACCAAACAGTTTGCGTAATATTTTCATAGTCGTGGCTCGTCAGTCAGTGAGTAGTTAAAGTTTTACAGCATTTGTTGTAACAGGATTTGGACCGGGTGAGGTAATTTCACATTATCAATGCGCTTGGTTTGGCTGCGGCAGGAATAACCGGTTGCAGTCAATTTCCCGTTGTTAGCGGGATTATTAACTACTTGGGACCATGAGAGTGCATAGATTTTTTTCGATGTTTCCACGTTGCTGGATTCGTGGCCGTAAGTACCGGCCATGCCGCAGCATCCAGTTTCGATGACTTTCAACGTTTGGCCGAGTTTGGCAAAAATGTTTTGCCAATCTTTTATCGAATTCACGGCATTGGTTTTTTCTGTGCAGTGCGCCAGTAGTGAGAACTCAGCGGTTTTGAAATCGCGCGTCTTGCTGCCCAGTCGCTCGCTCTGCTGCGCGAGCCACTCTTGGATCAATTGCACTTTAGGTGCGTTATCGCCCAGTACTTTTTTGTATTCAGCGCGATAGGCGAGCGTCATCGCCGGCTCCAATCCAATCAACGGGAGACCCGATGAAGCCAAGCCATTGAGTTGGGTTGCGTTGGCGTCCGCTGCTTTAGCGAAGGCTTTTAAAAAGCCGTGTACTTGCAGCGGTTTGCCATTGGGTCTGAAAGGTGCGAGCAGCGGTACAAACCCGAGTTTCTGCAATAGTTTGAGAGTATCGATCACCACTGGCGTTTCAAAATAACTGGTGAATGCATCCTGCACCAGGATGACTGCGCTGGCTTTCTGCTCGGCGCTAAGTTGCGCGATATTTTCCAAAGTCGCGTAATTGACACCGAGTTTTTCTGCCGCTTTGTGCAGGCTGATGCCAGTGAGCAATGGGCTATCTACCATGCCGATAAAGCGAGCCATAAATTTGTGCATGAACTTCGGCTTCATCACCAAGTTGTACAGCCAGGGCACTCTTGCGAGGGTGGGCACCATATATTCCAAGCCGCCAATAAAATAATCTTTTAGTGGGCGCAGATAGCGACTGTAGTAGAGCTCGAAAAATTTTGCGCGAAATTCAGGTACGTCCACTTTTATCGGGCATTGGCCCACGCAGGATTTACACGCGAGGCAACCCGCCATGGAGTCGTGTACCTCGTGGGAGAAATCGTATTCGCCCTTGCGTTTGCCAATGGTATTGATGATGCGTGCGGGCAGGTTAAATAAAAAACTGGCGCGTTTTAAATTTTTACTTTCTTCAACGGCATTGACGCCGCGATCACTCATTTGCTTGAGCCACTCGCGCATAAGCGATGCCCGGCCTTTAGGTGAATGCCGGCGGTCGCGTGTGCCTTTCCAGCTCGGGCACATGGCATCGTTGGGATTCCAGTTATAACAGAGGCCGTTACCATTGCAGTGCACGCCTTCGCTATAACCTTGCCAGACTTGCACAGGGATTTTGCGGTCGATTTGTCCACGCGTGGTGACTTCATCAATTTTCAACAGTGGGATATCCGCCGCAGGCGTGGCAATTTTGCCGGGGTTTAATTGGTTGCGCGGATCGAAGGCGGCTTTGATGCGCTGAATTTGCGGATACAACTCACCGAAAAACGCCGGCGCATATTCCGAGCGGACGCCTTTGCCGTGTTCGCCCCATAAAAGACCGTTGTATTTTTGGGTGAGGGCGACTACACCGTCAGTGATGATGCGCACCATTTTTTCCTGCGCAGGATCTTTCATATCGAGTGCTGGGCGCACATGCAAAACACCTGCGTCTACATGGCCAAACATGCCGTAAGCCAATTTGTGTGCATCGAGCAGGGCGCGGAATTCGAAAATAAAATCGGCAAGGTTTTCCGGTGGTACGGCGGTATCTTCCACAAATGGAACCGGACGAATTTCACCTTCCACATTGCCGAGCAAACCTACGGCTTTTTTGCGCATGCCCCAGATTTTATTTACCGCGTCGTTACCCCAGGCGATGGAGTAACTGATGCGACCAGTACTGCTGTCCTGCGCCGCCGCATCCAATACATCAGTCAGTTTTTTAACGTCTGAATTTAATTCATCTTCGCTATTTGCCGTGTATTCGACGAGGTTAATTCCCAGAATTTTTTCACCGCTTGCCGGTGCCGGAAAAAATTCCGCCACGCTGTGCCAAACGATATCGTTCATCGCCAGGTTCAAGACTTTTGAATCCACGGTTTCAATTGATGTTGGCTCGGCCTTCATTAATTGCGTAGCATCGCGCAGTGCCACATTGAAGTCGCGGTAGTTCACATTGATCAGTGCGCTGTATTTGGGGACGGGCAATAAATTGATTTTCGCTTCAGTGATAAAACCGAGTGTGCCTTCGCTGCCACACAAAATGTTGTTGAGATTAAAACGGCCTTGTTCGTCGCGGATGTGCGCCAGGTCATAACCGGTGAGGCAGCGATTCAATTTGGGAAATTTTTCGTCGATTAACGTCCGGTGCTCGCGCTGGATGGCATCGATAACGCGATGGACTTCGCCAACGCGGTCATCGCGTTTCCATAAATCTTCCAGTTCGGCTTCATCGATGGCGGTGGAAGTCCACTCGGTGCCATCGAGCAAAACGGTGGTTAATTCCAACACATGGTCGCGGGTCTTGCCGTAACGACAAGAACCCTGGCCGGATGCATCGGTGTTAATCATGCCGCCGATGGTCGCGCGGTTGCTGGTGGAGAGTTCCGGCGCGAAAAATAATCCATGCGGTTTTATCGCCGCGTTGAGCTGGTCTTTCACCACGCCACATTGCACGCGCGCCCAGCGCTCTTCGACATTAATTTCCAAAATCCGATTCATGTACTTGGATGTGTCGACGATCAATCCATCGGTGAGCGATTGGCCATTAGTACCGGTACCGCCGCCGCGTGCGCTGAGCACTACGCCCTGGAATTTTGGCAGTTGGCTGAGCTTGGCGATCTTGACGAGGTCTGTGGTGTCGCGCGGGTAGAGCACCCCTTGCGGCAGGACTTGGTAGATGGAGTTGTCAGTGGCCAGGACGGTGCGGTTGCCGTAGTCCGGGTTCAGGTCTCCGCTAAAGCCATTTTCGCGTAAGGCGTTGATAAAGTTCAGGTAAAGCGCTTGAACAGGAGAGGTTTGGTCAATGCGTGGAATCATGGGATATCACAAATCATCGGCTATTTCAGTGGCCGGCATTCTACTCCCTTGCCCGGCTAAAGTCCCCCCTCGACTGCGCAGCTTACGCGCTTCTACCGGTGCGGGTTTCACTTCAATCCCTTACCGGCTTACACAGTTGCTGCGGTACTAGGTTCGCCTTTTAGACGCACTAATACACAAGCCCTTTGTTCGGCGTAAGTTTGCTCTGTTTGGCGCCCGCGCCGGATTGGTTGCGGGCACGGTCGTTAATGCCGCCTTTTTGCAGGCCAACAATCCCAACGCAACCTTGCGGCAAATTGGCGATGATTTGCCGCCGCGTTTGAGTCGTCCTTCTTATATTGATCGCCCAACCGACCGTTTATCGAGTTTGCTCTACCTTGAGTATCGCCCGGCAGATCCCCAGTTGGACTTGCGTCTTACCTGAGGTCCGGCCTTTACTGTTTTTTCATCGTGGATTTTGACCGCTTCAAGGCCGATACCACTTATCACCAGCTGAGTAGGACTGCACCGGAAAGCAATAGCGCTCCGACTGGCTCCAGCAGTGGCGGTGTCGATGAAGAAACCTGTGGTGCATATATAGAGGTGATGGTGAAGCCGAAGTCGCGTCACCTACACTGTATTTCAATCTCGGTACCCGCTATGTCACCACTGACCAGTTGATTTCTGGAGCGGTGGACCATTGTAGGAGTGCGTCAGTATCAGGATCTGGATTCAATCTATGACGCAGCGCGGTGCGTTGGATAGCCGCGTCGACCCAATGTGGCCACTGTGACTGTGCAACAGCAGGTGAACTCACTGGGTTATCTTGAATTCGCGGGCACTAAAAGCAAAACTGCCGCAAAGCGGCAGTCTGGAGGGATGACCGGGCTGATTAATTAAAGCCGTGCGAGCGCATCGGCGATGCTTTCACCACTGGTGGACTTGCTCTCTTCATCGACCTTGATTGTATTAACAGAAAGACGATTGCTGGAATTGGTAGTGGCAATGCGGAATTCCTCTTGCTGTTGATGCCAGGCGATGATCTTGTGGTAGTTACGCACGTTATCCACAAACCCGACTGGCTCCCAGCCGCGCATATACCCGTGTTTGGCTTGGCTGTAATACTGCTGCTTGGCAAGCAGTGGCATGTATTTACGTACGTCTTCCCATTTGGTCGGGTCGCCCCCCATGCGTTCAGTCAATACGCGCGCGTCTTCAATATGACCCAAACCTTGGTTGTAGGCAGCTAAGGCCATGTTCAAGCGATCCTCGCCCTGAATGCGTTTGGGCAAGCGCTCCAATACGATACTGAGATATTTGGCGCCGCCGCGGATGCTCTCCTGCGGATTTTCCCGGTCTTTAATGCCCATCGCTTTGGCGGTGTTTTTGGTCAACATCATCAAGCCCCGCACACCTGTTGGGGAGCGTGCATCGGCCATCCAATGGGATTCCTGGTAGCAAATTGCCGCAAGCAGGTGCCAGTCCAGATTGAACTCGGCGGCCGCACTTTTCATATCGTCGATCCACTGTGGTAAGCGCTGTTCCAGGCGGTAGGTAAACGCCATGGCTTCACCGGTGGTTACCTCTTCTATATGGCGTTCGAAAAATTCTTCGGTTACTTTCGCGAGGGTGCCATCGGCTTTTATACCGGTTAAATACTTTTGCGCTGCATTAAAAAGGCTGGTATCGCGCTGGGTGGGGAAGGCCCAGGCTAGAGGCTGTGGGTCACTGACATCAAATGCGAGTTGGGCTTTGGGGTAAGAATAACGGTTGAGGTCGTAGGCGCTGGAATCTATCACTGCATAATCTGCTTCGCCTTTATTGATCATCTCCAGCAAGTCGATCATTTCAGCATTAATCACCGCGCGCCATTGCAACTCAGGAAATTGGGCTTGCAAGGCCTTGAATCGTTCGGCGTGGGATGAGCTGGCTATTACGAGCACTTCTTTATCCTTTAAATCGGCAATGCTAGCTGGCTGCGGAAGGCGGGTGTTGTATACCAACTGTTGGGTAACTTGCATAAAAGGAGTAGCAAAGGTGACCGGGTTGCCGCGATTTTCCAGCGCTGACAATCCTGCCGCCGCAAAGTGTGCCTGTCGCGAGGAAACATCTTTCAGCATTTGGTCGACGTTCGGCTCGTCGTCAACCACCAATTTTAGGCCGAGCGAATCCGCAAAGCCTTTTATGAGGCTATATTCGAAACCCGTCAGGCCATTTGAGCCTTCATAGTAGGTGGTAGGTCCATTGCTTGATACCACATGCAATTCGCCTGTTTGCAGCACTTGTTCCAACTGGGTTGGGGGAGTGCTGCGGACCAGCAAGATACAGCTGGCTATAAGTAGTGAGCCGAGGATGAGGCTCGTAAAAATGGACTTGATCACTAACACAATCGGTTTGCGAATTTCCATAAGGGGTTACTCCGGTTGCTGAACTGCATCGCCCGAAAGGCTGTCTTTTCGTTTGTGCGCATTCATGCCGAATCCAATCCATTAATGACCCGTGCAAATACGTGACCATGGTATAGGCACTTTTTTTGTGTGCCTAGCTTGTTTTTTGAGCATACATGGGCTAGAGGTTTGGTGATTTATTGACCATTTTCGCTGCAATCCCCCTAGGCGCAAGGGATTTGGCGGTTTTTAGACGGTCGAAAAAAGCCGACAGACGGTCAAAAAAATGATAAAAAATGTGACATTTACCGCCATTTGCGCGCTAAAAATGGGCGGAAACGGGCGTAGATGCGTAAGTTTTTGTTAAAATTTTGCGTAAGAAATGCACAAAATTGAGACTTTTTAGTTATAAGCACGTTTTCTCTTTATCGCTGGGCTAATCGTTAATTCGTTCACAACTTTTTAAATGGAGTTTATTTTTGCACGAAATAAAGGGATTTTTTGTTGGTGAATTTCAGGCAGATTTTAAAATTGCCGCGATCACGTTTGGGCT
>DATIDX010000404.1:0-18871 GCA_035456025.1 Cellvibrio sp.
AAATAAATAATATTGTTCTTCTACCGCGAGGCTCCATGTGTGGAGTAACGGCTTCCACTCGGCGGCAGTGGCGAAATAGCCGGTATCGTTGTAAAACAAAATGTTTGATGCAAAACCAGATACCGCGACCAGACTGTGCGAAAAACTTTTCATGTCGGTGGGAATCAGCCACAACCATGCCATAGGCAAGCAGGCGAAGAGCACAACAAATAATGCGGGCAATATGCGTCGCGCCCGGCGCTCGTAAAAATTCAGGAGGGTAAATGTACCGGCCTTTTTTTCGGCAAGTAAAATGCAAGTGATTAAATAACCGCTGATTACAAAAAAAATATCAACGCCTATAAATCCGCCACTCACAACAGCGAATCCAGCGTGGAACAGAATAACGGAAAGTACAGAGACAGCTCTCAGTCCATCGATCTCTTGGCGGTATTTCATTTTTATTATCGCTATAATTATTGTGCGCGCGATACTAGCAGCCAAAATTTTTTCCATCAATCAATCTATTATTTTTATGCTGTTTTCAGTTTCGATATGTGTGTTCAAAAAAATAAATCACTAAATTTTTTTGCTAATAAAAAATACGCGTAGCGGGTCATTAGTGGTTGAAAAAATAATGCGCGGAAAACAGGTTTATCTGGTTACTTGCTGTTGTTGATTTTTATGCCAAGGGCGAGATAAATACTGTGCGATGGAAATACTCTCGTAGTGGTGTGATAAATTGATCTTTTGGCTATGCTTGGTGGGCATTGAATCTGGCTCAGATTCACACCACTACCCGGGAGAGGTTTCGGCAATGACTTATATCCAGATATTCACCTCCTTAGTTCCCATACTTTCCGTTCTGCTTTTCCTTGTGCTGATGCGCCTGCCGGCTACCCGCGCTATGCCATTGAGCTTACTTGCTACTGCCGCTATGGCATTTTGGGTGTGGCATATGCCGGGAGTGCAATTGGCGGCCTCGGTGCTTGAGGGTTGGATTATTACTTTCACCATCCTGGTGATTGTGTTTGGCGCCATCATGCTGCTGAACACTTTGAGGGCAACGGGTGCAATGGCGGTAATCAGCGCCGGCTTTTCGGGAGTCTCGCGCGATCATCGTGTGCAAGTAGTGATCATCGCCTGGTTATTTGGAGCATTTTTGGAGGGAGCCAGCGGTTTTGGAACTCCCGCTGCCATAGGTGCACCTTTATTAGTGGCGCTCGGATTTCCGCCCATGGCGGCGGTGGTGATGGCGCTGATAGGTGATAGTGCACCTGTATCATTCGGGGCAATAGGTACGCCGGTGATTGTAGGCTTGGGGCAAGGGATATCCGGAATCAACGACAACGAGCTACAGGCGATTGCGGTCACCGCCAGTAGCATTGACCTGCTGATTGCCAGCCTGTTGCCAGTGATGATGCTGGCGTTGCTAACGCGTTTTTTCGGTGCCAATAAATCCTGGCGCGAGGGCTTGGCAATCTGGCCATTTGCGCTATTCAGTGGTCTGGCTTTTACGGTGCCCGCTTATCTAGTCGCGCGGTTTCTCGGGCCGGAATTCCCGAGCATCCTGGGTGCATTGGTGGGTTTAGGATTGGTGATCAGTGTTGCACGACGCGGTTGGCTGTTACCGGCAACAGCCTGGCGATTGCCGCAGTTGGACGCCGCTGAATCTGATGCAGGGGCGGTTAATACACCGTCGGATAGGGCGCAGATGGGGTTGTTTGCAGCCTGGTTACCGTATTTGGTGGTGGCGGGTTTGCTGATCCTCACCCGGCTGAATAGCTTGCCGTTCAAGGGCTACTTGCAATCTGTCTCGGTGGATTTTAACCAACTGCTAGGAACGGGGATTTCCACCAAGGTTGAACCCCTGTATTTACCGGGCACCTTGTTTGTACTGGTGGCGATAATGGTTGCGCTATTTTCCCGCCTCCCAAAAGCCGATACTGTCAGGGTCTGGCGCGAGTCTGCGGGCAGTTTGTTTCCCACCATGATCGCGTTGGGCACTTCAGTACCTATGGTTCGGATTTTTATTAATTCAGGTGTAAACGATGCAGGGCTTGCGGCCATGCCAGCGGAATTAGGTGAGCTGGCTGCCACGACCTTTGCTGGAAGTTGGCCGGTGTTTGCCCCTTTCCTCGGCGCTTTAGGCAGTTTCGTAGCTGGCTCGTCAACTTTCTCCAATATGATGTTTGCCAGCTTGCAGCAGGATGCAGCCCTCGCTAGCGATTTGCCGACCCGGGTGATACTCGCGCTGCAAATGCTGGGGTCCAATGCGGGCAATATGATTTGCGTGATGAACGTGGTGGCTGCGGCCTCGGTAGTGAAATTGACGGGTAAGGAGGGGGAAGTCATTCGCCTGACCTTATTGCCGGCGATGCTCTATTGCTTGGGGGCGGGATTATTGGGCTGGTGGTTGAGCCGCTAATCCGGGTGGATAGCGGCTCAACCTGGCCAATTGCTTGGGCGGGGCTATCAGGACTGCCAGAAAATCAATGGGTTCTCGGCGGGCACCTCAGCGTGTTCGTCGAATGGAATCACCCGCAGACTGAAATCACTGGCAGGGCGATCTAGTGGCAGGGTGCCGCTGAAGTGGTAGGCGTTGGCGATGCCAGTGCGGACAAGCGGCAGTGCAATGCGCTGGGCCGGGAAGGCGTCGGTAGCATCGGCAATCGCTTCTACTGCCACTGCTTCTGGATTGATCGCCCCTAAATGGACGGACACTTCCAGCTGCTGTCCCGCAGCAGTTTGTTGCAGTATTTGCTCCCCGATATGGATTTCATGCCAATGCCGGTGCAAGTGCCGCGTCCAATCGTTAAGCCGGTTGACGTGGCGTGCGTTATCCGCAATCCGCTGAGCATAGCGTTTTGCGAGCGGCTGATAGTGATTATCCAGGTACTCCTGCATCATCCGGTTGCTGCTAAATTGCGGCGCCAACTTCGCCATGCTGGCGCGCATCAGCTTCACCCATTCGCGCGGTAAGCCATCCTGGTCGCGCTCGTAGAAGCGCGGGATCACTTCCTCTTCCAGCAGTTGGTAGAGTTGCAGTGCATCGGCGTAGTCCTGCGCAGGATCATGCTCCAGTCCATCACCCAGCGCCCAGCCAAATTCCGATTGGTAACCTTCAGCCCACCAGCCATCGAGTGTCGACAGGTTCAACCCGCCGTTGACCAGCACTTTCATGCCGCTGGTGCCGCTGGCTTCCCAGGGGCGGCGCGGGGTATTGAGCCAGACATCCACTCCCTGAACGAGATGTTGGGCGAGGGTGATGTCGTAATCCTCCAGAAACACCAGATGCGAGGCGAGTTCTGGCCGCTGTAGGAATTGTTGCCAGCCCTGCAGCTTGCCTTTACCGATGGAGTCCGCAGGATGCGCCTTGCCGGCGACCAACAGCTGCACCGGATACTTGGGGTTGCTCAGGATGCGCATCAACCGCTCGGGATCTTGCAGGAGCAGGGCCGGGCGTTTGTATTCGGCGAAGCGGCGCGCAAATCCGAGCGTGAGGATGTTGGGGTCGAGCGGCCGTTCCTTAGGGGAACGGACATTAATCGATGCTGGCTCAGCACTGGTGCTGCATTCATGTCGCCACTGGCGAGTGAAACGCTTGCGCGCGTAATCGACCAGACGCGTGCGCCCGGCCGCCGCCATATCCCACAGCTGCTGGTCGCTGACTTCATCCAGCGCCGAGGGTTTGATCTTGGCAAGATTGTCGCGCCAGCGCTCCTTTCCATACAACTGGCTCCAGATAGCATCTGCTTCGGGTGAATCCCAGGTGGGCACATGTACGCCGTTAGTCACATAACCCACTGGGACTTCGCGCTCGGGCCAGCGCGGGAACAGGGGCTGGAATATTCGCTGGCTAACTTCGCCGTGCAATTTGCTGACGCCGTTGCTTTGCGCGCAGGTGCGCATGGCAAGGTAGGCCATATTGAACTGTTCGTTGCTGTCGTCGGGGTTGAGACGCCCGAGCGAGAGGATTTCATCCAACGTTACTCCCAGGGCTTCGGCTGGTTCACCGGCGTAACGGCGCAATAGGTCCGCAGAGTAAACGTCAAAGCCCGCTGCGACCGGAGTGTGGGTAGTGAACAGGTTACCTGCGCGGGTCGCCCAGAGTCCGTGCCAGAAATCCACTTGGTGTTTGGCGCAGTAGCTGCGAATGCGCTCGAGCGTAGCGAACGCGGCGTGACCCTCGTTCAAGTGACAGATATCAACTTCCAACCCGAGTTGCTCTACCAGTCGCCAGCCGCCAATGCCCAGGGCGATTTCCTGTACCAGGCGCAGTTCGCTGCCACCGCCGTAAAGCTTACTGGTGATGCCGCGATCGCGCGGTTGGTTGGAGGGATGGTTGCTATCCAACAGGTAGAGTTTTATCCGGCCGACCTGGGCGACCCATATACGAAATTTAACCTCCCGGTTCAAAAAGGTAGTTTGCACATCCATCCAGCTGCCATCGCTATCGCGCAGGGGGGTTATTGGCAGGCTACCAGGGTCGTTGTAGAGATAAGTCTCTTCCTGCCAACCATCCGGATTAAAGCTCTGGCGGAAATAACCTTCCTGGTAGAGCAAGCCTATTCCCACCATGGGTACCGCTAGATCACTTGCGGTTTTAATGTAGTCACCGGCGAGCATCCCCAAGCCACCGGCGTAGAGTGGCAAGGCGTCGCACAGGCCAAATTCCATACTGAAGTAGGCGACCTGACGCAGGGGGGCCTTGGGATAATTGCGCGCGTACCAGCCGGTTTCGGTCAGGTAGTTTTTGCGCGCAGCAACCAGTTTGTCCAATTCTTTCAGGAAGCTCGAATCACTTGCCAATTCCTGGATGGCCTCGTCGCTGGTGAAGTGCAGGACGGTGACTGGGTTGCCAGTGCTTTCCCAAATTTCGGGATTGAGCCGGCGCCACAGTTCATCGCTGCTATGGTTCCAGCTCCAGTGAATATCAGTTGCTAATTCGTGCAGTATTGCTAGCGATTCGGGAAGAGAGCGTTTGATCGACATAAATTATACCTGACAGATTTTTTCCAACTCACCTTGTTCAAAGTAAGTGGCGTTGTTGAGGGTAATATCGGCAATTGCAGTGAGGGCTTCGCGAGTAAAAAATGCCTGGTGGCCAGTGATAACGACGTTGGGAAAAGTGAGTAGCCGCGCAAAGATGTCATCTTGCAGCAGGCTGTTCGAATTGTTTTCAAAAAATAAATTGGCTTCTTCCTCGTACACATCCAGGCCGAGATAACCAATTTTTTTGCTCTTCAAACCGGTGATGACGGCGCGCGTGTCAATTAATCCGCCGCGTCCAGTATTGATGAGCATGACGCCATTTTTCATTTGTCCTATGGCATCGGCATTGATCAGGTGGTGGGTATGTTGGTTGAGCGGGCAGTGGAGGGAAATAATATCGGCGGTCGCCCAGATATCTTCCAGTGTTGTATAGCGGACACCGGCTGCGAGTAGCCCGGGGTCGGGCTGGGGGTCGTAGGCAATCACTTTACAGCCCACGCCTTGCATTAGCTTTCCTAATACCTGGCCGATTTTTCCTGTACCGATAATGGCGACAGTTTTGTTGACTAAGTCAAAACCGAGCAAACCGTTTAACGAATAATCATTTTCGCGCACGCGGTGATGCGCACGATGCAAGTTGCGGTTGAGCATGAGGATCAATCCCAGTGCATGTTCTGCAACAGCATGGGGCGAATATTCTGCTACGCGCGCAACAACTATGCCCAATTTTTTTGCAGCTGCTAAATCGACTTGGTTAAAACCGGCGCAGCGCAGTGCAACCAATTTTATTCCCTGCGCCGCTAAGTTTTGTAACACAGCTGCATTTAAATTGTCATTTACAAAACAACAGACTGCATCGCAGCCCTGTGCGAGCACACAGGAACTGTTGTTGAGTAATACGTCATGAAATTCGAGTTGATGGGGATTTTTGAGCAGTTTGTTGGCGGTGGATAAAAATTCTCGGTCGTAAGGCTTGGTACTGAATACAGCAATCTTCATGGCTAACTCCCTTAACAAATTCCAAGAGAGTGTAGATGCTTACGCCTCGCTTGCCTAGCTCCAACTCACTCGATTTTGGTAGGTACCAGGGTGCTCGTGTTTATTGCCGTTTGTCGTAACAATTCGCTAAATGCCTGGGCGATGGCAGCTGAATTAGCTGTGGAATCAACGCGCGCATTGAATTGGTTGCTACGAATAACACGATTATTTTTTATATCCACTAAATCTATCCCGGCTTCAATGATGGCGTGATCACTAAATGCATCAAGGCGTTGGATATCGACCTTAAGTGAGTACCGGGGACGTTGAGTGCTGCTCCATGGATATTGGATTATGCGCCATTGAGGGTGCGCCGCTTGCACATGCAACCTAAGTACGCGACTTATACCTTGTTCGAGCGGTTCTGCCCAATAATCATTTTCATGAAGTGTGAGTTGCAGTGGTGTTTTCCAATAGCTGATGCGCGAATACTGCAAATATTCGGGGATTTTGATAGGGCCTATACCAATCACTTTTTCTACTGCAACACTGGAGGATGCAGTCGTTTGCGGTGCGGCGGCATTTAGCGCAAAATATTCCTTGCGCGGTGAGTGTTGGCAGGCTGTCATCAATATGAAACTGGCAACCAGGATAATGCGCATAATCATTTTTTATTCCTCATCCAGAATTTTCTTGCCGCGCAACAGCGCTTCGGGCTGTTGCTCCAGGGTTTCACTTAAGCTGCGGACGGCTTTTGCTGAGCGGCTGACATCCTTCAGTGTGGTATTGAGTTGATTTACCAGCGGTGTGTCTTCTGCAAATGTATTGGTAATCGTATCTGCCGTTTTGTTGAGTTGCACCAGGGTTTTTTGTAGTTCGACAAGGTTGGTGTTAACCTGTTTGGCAATTTCCGGTGTTTGTTTATTTAATTCAGCTAACCATGCGTCCAGCTGTTTGCGTGTGCTGCCAAATTGCAAAATTTCTTTATTGAGATTTTCAGAGGTGGCGGCGACGGAATTTGCAGCAGTGTCAACACTGGTAAGTGTTTGTTGAATTTGGCCGCTGGCGACTATATTTCTCGCTTCTACTATCAAGCCGTCAATATTTTTTACCACCCCTTTTAAATTCAATTCCTGGATGGTTTTGGATATTTCTTCAAAGGGTGTGGCAACCGTGGGTAGTTCGATCCAGCTGTCCTGCAAACGGTAGAGTTTCATTGGGCTGCTGGGGGAAAAATCCAGTTCGACATAAAGCAAGCCGGTGAGGAAGCTCTGGTAATTAAGTTGTGCGCGCAAACCATTTTTGATGGCTTCATCGAAAAACTCATCGGTCACCGCCGCACCTTTTTTATGGATGCGTTTCATCACCAATTCGGCAGAGACCGCAGTCAAAATCAATGGCTCTTCATTCTGGAAGTGAATGCGGATGTCGGTGATTTCCCCGACTACAACGCCTTTCAGTTTTACCGGCGCACCTACAATGAGCCCCTGCACCGAACTGTCAAAATACATAATGACGCGCTCTTTGTCGGTAAATACATTGCCGCCCGAGAAAAAAATCAGCAGGGTGAAGGTCAGTAGTGTCGCGCCGACAATAAATGCACCTATGATGAAGGACGGATTTTTCTTTCGGCTGTTCATGATGTCTCCTGAGCCGCAAATTCCCCGCGACTTAAAAATTGACGAACTTTATCGTTCTTGCTGTGCTGCAATAGTTCCTTGGGGTCGCCGCTATCGAGCATGGTTTTGGTTTGCGCGTCGAGGAACACACAATTGGTCCCAATCGATAAAATACTGGGTAACTCGTGCGATACGATCAGCACGGTTGAATTTAAGGCCTGACAAATTTGCACGATTAATTGATCCAGTCGCAGTGAACTGATCGGGTCAAGACCGGCTGAGGGCTCATCAAAAAACAATAATTGCGGATCGAGTGCGATGGCGCGCGCGAGCCCGGCGCGTTTGTGCATGCCACCGCTGATTTCTGAGGGATAGAAAGACTCAAATCCGCCGAGCCCGACCAGCGCGAGCTTGTAGGCAACGGCTTCAGCAATTTGTTTTTCAGACAGGTCAGTGTAGAGCTGTAACGGTAGCGAGACGTTTTCCGCCAGGGTCATACTGGAAAAGAGTGCGCCTGACTGAAAGGTAATGCCCCAGTTTTTTAGCAATTCCAAACGGGTTTTTTCTTCGGACTTATAAAAATTGATTTGCTGCTGTTCGCCCTCGTGTTGCAAACGATAGAGGACTTCGCCTTTTTTTGGCGGCAATAAGCCAATCATGCTTTTAAGCAAAGTCGTTTTTCCGCAGCCGCTGCCGCCGATAATAAAAAATATGTCGTTCTGGCGAATATCAAAATTTAATTGTTGCTGGATGATGCGGTTGCCGTAACTGATCGTTAAATCGCGCACGCTCACGTAATCATCGAATTTGGTTTCGGCTGATTCAATGGGCTGGTTTGGGATTATCTCAGTCATGGTTAAATTCCCAATTTATCGAACAGGATATTAAAGGCGGCATCGGCCACGACCAGGTACACAATCGCGCGCACCACCGCTTTGGTGGTGGCCATACCCACAGCATCGGAGTTGCGTCCGCAGGTCAGTCCTGCCTGACAACCGGCGACGGCGATCAACACACCAAAGAAAATGCTTTTTACCACGCCGGCGAAGAGATCAATCCAGTCGACTGCGCTCTGGGTTTGCAGCACATATTGGCCGATGCTCACATCCATACTAAAAGCGATGAGCGCGCCGCCGACCATGCCGATCACATCCGCATAAATACACAGCAACGGCATGATGAAAACCAGTGCGAGCAAACGCGGTAATACCAGGAATTCCATACTGGAAATCCCCATGGTTTTAAGTGCGTCGATTTCTTCGTTGACTTGCATGGTACCGAGTTGCGCAGCGTAGGCGGCGCCAGTGCGGCCAGCCATGATGACGGCGGTCATAAGCGCGCCCATTTCGCGCACCATGCCAATGGCCACCAAATCGGCAACATAAATTTGTGCGCCCAACTGGCGCAGTTGTACCGAGCCTAAGTAGGCGAGAATCATTCCGACCAAGATGCTGATCAGCGTGACTATGGCCAGCGCTTTGGGGCCGGCTTGATAGACAAATGCTGCGATATCACCCGAGCGGGTTTTTGCACTGCCGCGTAACCATTTACCAATTGCGAGGCTGACATCGCCAATAAAAGTCAAAGTCCCACTAAATTCTTCCCAGTGTGCTGCCAGGTTTTTTTGCAGGCGTTGGGTAAAGGTGGTTTTCTTTTCGGCGGTGTTACCAGTATCGGGAGGGATGGATGTGGCGAGTTTTAGCAATTGTTGCAGTGCGGCAGGCGCCGCTTCTTGATCGAAGGCGATTTTTTTTTCTTCGCAGTAACGCGCAACGCCCAGTAATGCCATTGCAAGACTGGAATCCCAGTGGCCGAGTTCGTCGGTGGCGAGAATAAGTTTTACGCAATCCTCCGGGATCGCCTCGCACAGCTCTGCACCTGCCGGAGTGTTCCCCAATCGCCAATCGCCGCGCAGCTGTAAACGGCACCCTTCGTCCACTGGCTCAATCGTGAAGCTCGCGTCTGTCATTGTGCTCCCTGATCATTTGGATGCTGTTATGCTTACATTAAATCTTTCGCACACCCGCTCATCGGTGCGACGTATAACACAACAACTTAAGAAAATATTATGGCCCGTTTACTGTTCAAGCTTGGCAACGTTCCCGGTGACGAAGCTCAGGATATCCGCGATCTATTAAATAATCACGACATCCATTTTTACGAAACCAACGCCGGTTTCTGGCGCGTGGGGTTGGATGCAATTTGGCTGGCCGATGGCGCGCAGGAAGAGCAGGCACGCGAGCTGATTCGCAATTACCAGGTTGAACGCGGGCTCAGCCAGCGCGCAAATTACGCGCAGTTAGTAGAAGCGGGGCAGGTGCCCAGTGTGTGGCAGCGGTTTTGCGCACAGCCATTTAGATTTATAGCATTGGTTGTGGCAATTGTATTTGTGGCGGGGCTGACCCTGGTGCCGTTTGTGATGTTGTTGCGCAATGCCTGATCCTGATTGATCAGGCTTCTTAATAGGGGGTTTCGATCAAGCCCCCTGATCAGGCCTCTGCAATCGCCCCTTTGTTGATTCCCTCATAGGCTTTTACGCGAATAAAGGATTCGGGATTTTCCTGCCGGGTTTTTTGCGCAATATGGTGCGCAATGAATTCGACGGTGCTGTCGGTATCGATTAAATAGCAGCAGCGCTGGGGCAGGGTGATTTCAAACGGACCCTGTTCTGCGTCATAGGTAAAGTGATAATAATTTACGTCGCCATGCTGCGGTTTAGTGCGCAGGTCTTCGCGCGTACCTATATAAATGTCTCGCCACTGCTCGGCCCAATACTGTTCTAGCGCGGGCGATTTTTTGCCGTTGGCCCAAATGTCGATGCGCGAGCGGTGGCCGTGGGCGATGCGCTGGCAATTGCCTTTGTGTTTTTTCAGGCCGTGGCTGTAGTGGTAGTAGGCCCCGTCCATCGCTTCGAGGGTAAAGTCCAATTCCAGGCGTGCAACGCTATCCGGAAATTGTTGTTTAAGCTGGGTGATACACCAGGTGGCAACAGTTTCCTGCGTGAGTATTTCAGCATCGACCAGGGCGATAGCATCGCGTGGGGAGCGAGTGCTGAGGAATTCGCCCGCCGCACCAAACTGCCAGTGGATCTGCACAAACTCGCCGTCTTCCTCAATCCGGATATTGGGTGAGCGCACCGGCACCGCGAGGCGGTGGTCGAGCTCGGTATCCAGCCAATGACGCAGCACTTTTTTGACTGTGCCGAAATCGCACACCATGCCCTGTTCATCCAGTTCACCGTAGAGGCGCACATTAGCCAGCCAGGTTTCGCCCAACAAGCCGCGCTGTGGATCGAGGAAACTGAAATCGACGTTGGTGAGGTTATCGACAAACAACAACATAAAAGTGCCACAGGGATAGGTTTTAGAGGGTGGGCATAATACCACTTAGTACTGGTGAGATGGCTAATGCCAGATACTTCACATTTTCGCCAAGCGCCCAACTCTGGGCTATTCTCAAGGCATCGATCGAATTCCGGGGTGATTTTTTGTGAGCGGCAGGCCTGTTTCTTTGCGGGTGCAGGCCTGTTTGTTTTGTGCATCAGGGGAGGTGCTTTTGGCTGTTGGGCGGGTGAGGTTAGCTGGCCAATTAATGTTGCGCTGGAGCTTTGGGTTGCTGCTCGGCGTACATTGTCTGGTGGCGTCGGCCCAAGCGTCCGAGGCGGGCTTGCGCGTGGCGTTTGTGTATAACTTCCTCAAGTTCATCGAATGGCCTGACACCGGCAGCGAGCAATTCTCCCTCTGCGTCCTGAATGCCCAGGATGAAACCCGTCAATCCCTGCTGCAACTCGATAACAAACCCTATCAACACAAGCGTATCCATGTCGTTTACATCGATAAGGTGGCCGATCTCGATAAACAACTCGGCAGCTGCCAGCTGCTGTATATCCCCGCCAGCGGCGCTGCTATGCCGCTGCCGAAATCGGTTCCTGCCGGCACGCTATTGGTGATGGATGAGCCTGACCCGGCTGATACCCGTATCGGCATCGCCCTGATGCGCACAGCCGACAACCGCATTGAGTTCCTGATCAACGATCCCGCCATCCAGCAGGCCGGGGTAAAAGTCAGCAGCCAATTGCTCAAACTGGCGAAGAAGCGCCAGGTAGGGGGCGGCTGATGCGTAATTCCTGGACGCTCGCGCGCAAGATCAGCCTGCTGGCGATGCTGCTCACCAGCCTTGCGGTGCTGGGTGCTGCTCTGGCCAGTAGCTGGCAGCAATACATCTACATCAGTAATCAAGTGAATAAGCAGGTGCAGATACTGGCAGAGGCAACGGCGCTCAACCTGGCTGCGCCGAGCATGTTTGTCGATACCGATGCAGCCCAGCAGACACTCGCCGCACTGCGGGTGGAATCCAAAGTACTGGCGGCGCGCTTGCGGCTTAAAGATGGAAAGTTACTGGCCGAATACCGCGTACCACAAAAACAACCGATAGCGCGCGATTCGCAAATCACTGCCAACGTCTTCTGGGAAAATGAACATCTGGGGCAACTGGAATTGGATGTCAGTCTCGCGCCCCTGCGCGCGCAATTCTACGAACAGATTGTGTGGATTTTGGTGATCGCCATAGTTGCGCTGGCGGTATGTGGTCTGCTGACTTGGGCGCTGATTTCTTCAGTGCTGCGCCCGCTCGGCAACCTGAGTGAGGTCGCGCAGAAAATAGGGCGGGAGGGGCACTACCAGGCGCGCGCACCTGAACCCGATGCGCAGGACGAAGTGGGCCTGCTAACCAGCCGTTTTAACACCATGCTCGACCGCATTGAAGCCCAGGACACTGAGTTGCGCCAGAACCAGGAATTGCTGGAGCAGCGCGTACTGGCGCGCACCGTCGAACTGCAAACCGCGCGTGAACAAGCCGAAGCAGCGAGCAAGGCCAAAAGCGAATTCCTCGCGGTTATGAGCCATGAAATCCGCACTCCGCTCAACGGCATTATGGGGATGACGGGATTGTTGATGGACACCCAGCTTGATGCCAAGCAGAAGCGTTTCGCCCGTGTCGCCCGACGCTCCAGCGAGGATTTGCTGTTGATCATTAACGACATACTCGACTTTTCTAAAATCGAGGCCGGCAAGCTTGAGCTGGAACACCGCCCCTTCCAGCTCAATTTGCTGGTCGAGGACGTAGCCGAACGCTATGCACCTATCGCGCAGGGGAAAAAACTGGAGTTGCTGTGCAAGACGCCCTTGCCGCCGCTGTCGGTGGTCGGTGATTCGGCGCGCCTGGGGCAGATCATCACCAATTTGCTCAGTAATGCGATCAAATTTACCGATGCCGGCGAAGTGGAGATTGATATCAAGCTGCTCCCCGCAAAAGCTGCCACCGGAGCCGGTGCTCCGGCCGGCGGCCAAAACGAGTGCGTACACCTGGAATTTGGAGTGCGCGACACAGGTATAGGTATAAGCCCGGAGCAGCAGCTGCGTCTGTTTCAATCCTTCACCCAGGCGGACTCTTCGATGGCGCGCAAATACGGCGGCACAGGATTGGGCCTGACCATCTCGCAGCGGCTGGTGCAATTGATGGGCGGTGAAATTCGCTTGCGCAGCGAAATCGGGCGCGGCAGTTATTTTTATTTTCAGCTTAGTCTGCAAAAGGTCGATGACCCGCGCGATTACCAATTGGTCAGCGGCTTCAGTGAGTTGCATACGCTGGTGGTGGATGACAACCCGACCAACCGCGAGATATTGGGTTACTGGCTGGAATCCTGGGGTATAGCGCCGGTGATGGCGGGATCAACGGGCGAGGCACTAACTCTCCTGCAACTGCACCAGTCGGCAGGAACACCTTTCCAGCTGATGTTGACCGATTGGTGTATGCCGGAGATGGACGCGGGGCAGATGCTGGAAACCCTCGCCGCCGATGAGCGTTTTAAAACCCTGGCGATTATCCTCCTGAGCTCGGCCGGTATGGCGGCGCCCATAGGCGCAGCCGGGCGCGTGCCGCAGTTGGTAAAACCCGTGCGCCAATCGGAGCTGCACAATCTCATTGCCCAAGTTATCACCGGCGATTTCAGCCATCGTGCGCCACCGGTAATGGAGGCGGAAAACCTGGAGGCCGCCGCAGTGCCCGAGTTGAGCGGACGGGTGTTGCTGGCCGAAGACAATCCCGTCAACCAGGAGGTTGCACGCGCTATGTTGCGGCATGTGGGAGTGACGCTGAAAATTGCTAACAACGGCCAGGAGGCGGTTGACATGTTGCAGCGTGAGACTTTCGACCTGGTGCTGATGGACTGCCAGATGCCGGTGATGGATGGCTTTGAGGCGACTGCGAGTATCCGCCAGCGCGAGGCCGAGCTGGGGCTGGCGTCGATACCGATTATCGCGCTTACCGCCAACGCCATCAGTGGCGACCGCGAGCACTGCCTCGCCCGCGGTATGGACGACTACCTGAGCAAACCTTTTGGGCAACAGCAGTTGCGCAGCATTTTGGCGCGCTGGCTACCTGGCGCAGCAGCCCAAGGCGAGGAATGCGATACCCAACCCGCTCTCAGCTCACCCGGGCCAGGTCTGGTCGATGCGGCTGGCATGGCTGCGCTGGAAAACGCCGTTGTGAAAAGCGTCCCGGTGGAAATCGACCAGCAGGTGATACGCCAGTTGCGCGACCTGCGCGAGGGGCTTTTGTCGCGCATTATCCAGCTATTCCGCCGCGGTAGCCCGGCGCTGCTCGACCAGCTTGAAGAGGCCGTGGGGCAGGGTGATGCCGATCTGCTGTACAAGACTGCCCACAATTTTAAAAACAGCGCCGCCAACCTGGGCTTGGTAGAACTCGCGGCGGCCTGCCGCGACTGCGAAGCCAAAGCGCGCCAGGGCGACCTCGACCAGGCTGGGCTACAGGTCGAGAACATCCAGGCACTTTACAGTTTGTCGCTGCAAGCGCTGGCTGAATTGGAACGGGGGGAGTACTTCGAGTGAACAACTTAACACCAACCAAGACCGCTCCGCTGGCGGGTGCAGCAGACGCTTTGGTGCTCATCGTTGAAGATGATGAGGCTGCGCGTTTGACCACCAGTATTACCCTGGAGCGGGCCGGCTACCGAGTGGTGGAGGCGGCAGATTGCGCCAGCGCGCGCGCCCGTTTTGCTGAAACGACGCCCGATATCATCCTGCTCGATGTGCTCCTGCCCGATGGCGATGGCTTCAGCCTGTGCCGTGAATTCCTCGAACAACCCCAAGGGCGCGATTTGCCGATTGCGATGGTTACCGGCCTCGACGATGTCAATTCCATCCACCAGGCCTATGAGTCGGGCGCGACTGATTTCATCACCAAGCCTGTCAGCTGGGGCACCTTGCCCTATCGCATCCAGTTTATTTTGCGTGCCAAACAGGCACTCACCGATGTCAGTGTCAGCGAGGGCAAGACCCGCGCCCTGCTGGCCGGTATCCCCGACATAATCCTGCGCATTGACCGCGATGGCCTGGTGATCGACATGCAAGTCGGCGCCTATGTCAATGACATGGAAGAGTGGGTGGTCTACGACCCGGACAACGGCGGCGGCCATTTGCCGGGCGCCGTTTACGGCATACTCGCGCCCCACATCCACCGGGTGTTTGCCGGCAAGGGCGAGCAGTTGGTGGAGTTTGACTGGTCGCAAACCCGCAAGAAGCCGCGCACCTGGGAGGCGCGCCTTATATTGCGTGAACAGACGGAAGTAGTGATGGTGATCCGCGATATTACCCTGCGCAAACAGCAGGAGGCGGAGCTGCGGCTGTGGGGAAAAGTATTTGAAGGTAGCAATGAAGGGATTCTGATTACCGACGCCAACCTGAACATCATCCTGGTGAATAAAACCTATGAAAAAATCATGGGTTACACCGAGGATGAAGTGCTGGGGGTAGACACCGTGAAGGTGGGTGTCCAACTGCATTCGCACAGTTTTTTCCGCAACCTGCTATCGATCCTGCGCGAGCGCGGCTACTGGCAGGGCGAGCTGG
Organism: Cellvibrio sp.; assembly: GCA_035456025.1. GTDB lineage: Bacteria > Pseudomonadota > Gammaproteobacteria > Pseudomonadales > Cellvibrionaceae > Cellvibrio. The sequence goes on from DATIDX010000404.1 coordinate 15,500, forward strand.
TCAACAAGCGCAAGAACGGCGAGGAGTTCCCGACCTGGTATTCGGTCAGCCAAGTGCTCAACAGCGAGGGGCAGCCAGAAAATTACATCGCCATCTTTAACGATATTTCCGACCAGAAAAAATCCCGCGAGCGCATCGATTTCCTCGCCCACCACGACAGCCTGACCGAGCTGCCCAACCGCGCGCTGCTCAATGACCGGCTGGAAATGGCGATCAACACGGCCCGGCGGCGCAAGGAAAAGGTCGGGTTGTTGTTTATCGATCTGGATCGCTTTAAAAATATCAACGACTCGCTCGGGCATGCGGCTGGCGACCTGGTGCTGCGCCATACTGCGGAGCGCCTGAGCGATGTGGTGCGCAACGATGACACTGTGGCCCGCCTGGGCGGCGATGAGTTTGTGGTGCTGCTGCCGCGTGTGCGCGATGAGCGGAGCATCGCGGAAGTGGCGATCAAATTGCGCGATGCCATATTGGCGCCCTATACCCTTGAAGACATGCCCTTGCACTTGAGCCCGAGTATTGGCATAGCCGTCTACCCGGATGATGGCGAGAACCCGTCAACACTGATTAAAAATGCGGACGCCGCCATGTATCTCGCCAAAGAGAAGGGGCGCAACAACTACCAGTTCTATACCCCGCTGCTCAACTCGCGCACCCTCGATCGCCTGAAACTGGAGCATGACCTGCGTCTGGCGCTAGAGCTGGGGCAATTTGAGCTGCACTACCAGCCGCAAATTGTAGCGGGCAGAAAAAAACTGTACGGCGCCGAGGCGCTGGTGCGCTGGCGCCATCCGGAACGCGGGTTGGTGCCGCCCAACCACTTTATTCCGCTCGCGGAGGAGATCGGCTTGATTATCCCGCTGGGCGCCTGGGTCATCGCCGAGGCGGCGCGCCAGGTCAATATCTGGCACCAGGCCGGGCATAGCGAGCTGGTGGTGAGCGTGAACATCTCCGCCCTGCAATTTCACCAACCGGGCTTTTTGAACGAGGTGCAGGAACTGCTGGCGCAAGCCGGCACCCAGCCAAGTTCGCTGGAGTTGGAGTTGACCGAATCTATGTTGATGAGCGATATGGAGCTCTCCATTCAGGTGCTGCAAGCCTTCCGCGACCTGGGTTACCGCATCGCCATCGACGACTTCGGCACGGGTTTCTCCTGCCTTAACTACTTGCGCCGCCTGCCGGCTAATATCCTCAAGATCGACCAGTCCTTTGTGCGCGATATGCAGACGGATTCCGCTTCGCTCGCGATTGTGACCTCGATCATCCGCCTCGCTGAATCGCTCGGGATGGATACCATCGCCGAGGGGGTAGAAACAGCCGATGAAGCGGCGTTGCTTGCGCGCCAGGGCTGTCATTTGATGCAGGGCTATCACTTTTCCAAACCCTTACCACCCACCCAGTTCGAGGCTTGGTTACACCAATGGTCGGTAACTTGAACATGGTTAGAGTGAGCAAGTTGCTTGGGGCCATAAGGGCGATAAAGAGGGCAGTGCACGGGCTCATAGCTGGTGTGCTGGGTACATTGGGCCTGCTGCCGAGCCTGGCGGCGGCCGCCGATTATATGGAGATGGACTTGGAGCAACTGCTGCAAGTGAGCGTGACTGGCTCAACCCTGCGCGATGAGCAGCTCAACACCGTGCCCTCGGTGGTGTCGGTGTTTACGCGCGAGCAGATCAACAGCCTGGGGGTGGATTACCTCTATGAGCTGTTGGCGCTGGTACCCGGTTTCCAGGTGGATCGCGCCGGCGATACCGGTACCAATTACACCTACAGCCTGCGTGGACGGCGCAACGGTGCCCAGGCGCGCGAGCTGTTGCTGTTAGTCGACGGGCGGCTGTTTTCCAGCCCTCGCTCCGGCAGCAGCGATATTGTTATCCCACTCTTTCCGGTGGTGCAGATAGAGCGGGTTGAAATTATTCGGGGGCCGGGTTCAGCGCTCTATGGGTCGAGCGCGTTCACCGGGGTGATCAATGTAGTGACCCGCAAACGCGAGGCTAAAGTCCGCGTCGTTGCCGGCTCTGACCAGCGCGCTGGCGTTGATGTGCTCTGGGGGCAGGAGATGGGTAACTGGGAAACCGCATTTTATGGGCACGCCCATGAAGACCAGGGGCAGGATTTTGCCCTGCGCGACCTGGTTACACCGGTGGCCGTTCCCAGCACTGATCCCAACCGCGCCCTCCACCTCGACTGGGGTTTGCGCTACGACCAGACGCAATTGCGCATCGCCTACATCCGCACTGAGTCCAGTGATTTTTATTCGATCGAGCGCATCCGCAACGATTTCAACCACAACCTGCAGGGCTTTGGGCAGGTCAGCCTGGAGCAGGGTTTCGCGCTGGCGGACAATCTGAAATCCACCCTCGCATTGAGTTACACGCAAGGCGAGCAGCGGGTCAAAACCGAAATTGCCCCGGAGGGCGTGCTGTTCAACCTGAGCAGCCCGGCAAGCAGTGACGCCTTCGTGGCGCGAGCCACCTTTAAAGGCGAAACCTATCGTCTCGCGCTAGCCAATGACTGGAGTATCAGCGAGCGCGCCAGCAGCCAGTTTGGCCTTGAGCTGCGCGAGGATTCGGAAACCCAGGCGCAGGCGTTTGGCAACTACAGCCTCGCCGAATTTGTCGCGCGCGATTATCCCGTCACGTATTACGGCGATGAATCTCCGGGTGAGCCAGTGGGCACCCGCGCGTCGCAAAAGTCGCTCGGCGTCTACGGCCAGTATTTGCGCCAGCTGGCCGCCAACACCAAGTTGACGCTCGGTCTGCGCTATGACAATTACGACGACTTTGACGATCACCTGAGTCCGCGCCTGGGCCTAGTCCAGCAGATCACCGGCAACCAGGCGCTCAAGCTGCTCTACGGCGAGGCCTTCCGCGCACCCAGTCAGAGCGAAACCGGGCTGATCAATAACACCCGTCTGGTCGGCAACCCGGATTTAAAACACGAGCTGGTGAAAACCTGGGATCTGGTCTGGGTTGGCAATTGGCAGCGCAGCAGCTTCAGCGTCAACAGCTTTTACAGCCGCTATGACCAGCCGATTTACACCGGGCTGATAGGTGCGACGCGCACCTATATCAATGGCGCGAGCGAGACCAGCAAGGGTGTCAGCCTGGAGGCGAGCCAGCAATTGAGCAGCAATTGGCTGGCGCGTATCACCTACAGCCACTTCCTGGACTTACCCGATTCAGCCTTCCGTGAGGCGGATGAAATAGGTTCGCTGATGCTCAACTATCACCGGCAGCAGTGGAACTGGAATATCGCCGGCGTGCACCAGGGCGCGCGCGAAACAGCCGCGCCAGGCAACACACGCGGGTTACTGGACAGTTACTGGGTAGTAAACAGCAAGTTGGCTTACCAGGTTACGCCTGCGCTGGG
>DATIDX010000405.1:0-6135 GCA_035456025.1 Cellvibrio sp.
AAGAATCAATAACGCTTACGCCCATTTCCAGTGCGGCATAAATATTGGCCAGGGCTTGGCCATAGGTGTCGTGCATGTGCGCTGCGATTTTTTCGATGGCAATATCGCGTGCAAGAGTTTCGATTAAGTGTTTGATTTGCCCGGCAGTACCTACACCGATAGTGTCGCCCAGTGAAACTTCATAGCAGCCCATTGCCAATAATTCCTGCGCAATATCTGCGACGGTTTGTGCATCTACGGTGCCGGAGTAGGGGCAGCCGGCAACACAGGAAATATAGCCGCGTACCGGAATATTATTTGCTTTGGCTGCGGTTATTAATGTTTCAAACCGCTGGATGCTTTCGCTAATTGAACAGTTAATATTTTTTTGGCTAAAGGCTTCGGATGCGGCAGCGAAAATAGCAACTTCAGTGGCATTCACGCTGATGGCGCGCTCATAGCCCTGCAAATTGGGTGTAAGGGCGGCGTAGGTAACTCCGGGTTTGCGGGCGATGCCAGAAAACACTTCTCCGCTATCGGCCATTTGCGGCACCCATTTGGGGTTCACAAAGCTGCCTGCTTCTATATAGGTTAAACCTGCATCGACGAGATTTTCAATTAATTGGATTTTGGTGCCGGTGGGAATTGCTTGCTTTTCATTTTGCAAGCCATCGCGCGGGCCCACTTCAACAATGCGCACTTTTGTGGGGAGTTTCATAGGATAGCCAGTGTAGAAGATTTGCCGGGAATTGTAGCAGAAGGTGTTGCGGGCTTGAATCGAGGGCAAGGAAAACTACTGAGCCTTTTCCCGTGCGTTTTCGGCGTTGGTTAATACTTGTAATAGTTGTTCGAGTTGTATGGGTTTTGTTGCGAATGCATTCATGCCACAGGCAAATGCGCGCTCAGTGTCGGCCTGTTGCACGCCGGCGGTGAGCGCGATGATCCAGGGCTGGTGATGCAAGTTGTGCAGGGCGCGAATTTTTTCGGTTGCTGTGTAGCCATCCATAATCCGCATTTGGATGTCCATTAAAATAATATCGACTGGAATTTTTTCGCAAGCCGCCACGGCCTCTTGCCCATCGGCAACGGCAGTGACATTCATGTAGCCCAATTTAGACAACATTTTGATAATCACCATTTGATTAACGCTATTGTCCTCGACGACGAGGATGCGCGTCTTATTCGGGGTATGTGTTATTGGGTTCGTAGGAATTTCGGCGCTGTGGCTGCCCAATTTCAGCGCGCGCAGTAACGCGCGGATCAAATCGTTATTACGTGTCGGTTTTTGCAGGGTGATATAAGGTGTAATGCGGTTGGTGCTGCGGTCCGAAGCGCTACTCAAAATAATGACAGGGATAGGTTGATGCGGCCGCAGTTCATTCAGGTGTTTTGCCAATTCGTTACCGGGCATAACCGGCATACATTGATCCAGGATAGCGACATCAAAATGGTGGCCGAGGCCAGCATTTTCTAACGCATTTTCGGGCGATGCATAAGCGGTTGCGCGCATTCCCCATTGCATTAAAGTTGCTGCAAGAATTTTTCGATTGGTGGCATTGTCGTCCACGATCAAGGCGTGGAGATTATTGAACTGGGAGGTATCCAGGGATTGCTGGCGGTGTTCTTTTTCGTCGTAAATAACCTGCGTGGTAAAAAAGAATTGCGTTCCTAGTCCCAGCTTACTGGTGAACCAAATATCGCCGCCCATCTGCTGTACAATTTTTTTGGAAATCGCCAGCCCAAGCCCGGTTCCGCCATATTTGCGGGTGATGGATGCATCAGCCTGGGTGAATACCTGGAATAAATTGCTTTGTTGTTCTGCGGGAATTCCTATGCCGGTATCGCGCACGGTAAAGAGTAGCTTGCAGCTATTTTCGTCTCTATTCTTTTCTTCCAGTGATATACCTAATGTCACTTCACCTTGCTCAGTAAATTTGAGTGCATTGCCGATTAAATTTATCAGTATTTGCCGGATGCGTGATGAATCGCCTTCTAAATTCAGGTAGACATCCGGCTCAATAAAATAATTTAACTCAAGACCTTTGTCGGACGCGCTTTTGGCAAACAACTCCAGCGTATCTTCGATTAACTCGCGCAAATGGAAATGATGGATGTCGAGGATAATCTGGCCAGCCTCGATTTTTGAATAATCCAGTATGTCATTAATAATCACCAGCAAGCCTTCGCCGCAGCTCTGGATTGTGCGGAGTAGTTGCTGTTGTTCCTCATCCAGATTGGTCTCGCTCAGCAGGGATGCACAACCAATCACTCCATTCATCGGCGTGCGTATTTCATGGCTCATCACCGCGAGGAAGGAACTTTTCGCAATGCCTGCCTGCTCGGCGGCAGTCTTGGCTTGTGCCAACGCAAGCTCGGTGTTGGCCTGTTCGGTGACATCGCGGGTTAATCCCACCAGCCCGAGCAGATTTTTTTTGTTGTCAAAGATGGGTACTTTAATCGAGTCCTGATATTTGTCAGTGCCGTCGGCATTCTTTAAATGTTCGCGGTTGCGCAGGGGCAGGCCCGAGCGCAGCATGGCCTGCTCCTCAAAAAATATTCTTTTTCCCTCGCTCGGTCCCAGGCGCGGCGAATCCATATCGGTTTTGCCTTGCCAATCATCAATATGATTAAAGCCGTGGAATTCGCGCCAGGCTTTATTGCCGCCGAGAAAGCGCGAATGGGTATCCTTGTAGTAAAAGAGATCAGGCAATTGGTCTTGCAGGAATAAAAAATAATTTGCAGATTTAATTGCGGCTTCCAATTTCTGATAACTGGCATCCACTGAAAAAATAGCGCCGGACCAAAGCATAGCGTCGACATTGCCCACGCCTTTGGCCTGTAAAAGATAGCGATGCTTTTCACCGGTGGGATGCTTGTAGGAGAACTCGATATTTACCAAGTGCTCTGCATTCGCATCGGCGAGTGGTGTGAAGAAGTGTTGTTGCAGTTGTGATTTTTCAGGTTCAGGCAAAATAGCGAAGAAGCTATCAGCATGACTAGTAACGTCCGATGCCTGGATATTGAAGTGATGGCTAATTGTGTCTGAGCAATAATCAAACCCCGCTGTGTCGCGGGTACTTTTGAACGTAAATAACACAAATGGATAATTATTATTCTTGTCCATGGTTCACTCCAGCTCAGTGTTCACGACGTGGAGCCCTCTTGGTGACTCCCCTGCTCACAATAAATTCCAGGAGGGAAGGGGTGATGCGCGCTTAGGTTACCTGTTAGCCTAGTTCAGGAGGGGGATTTTGCCATGGCAAATGAGCTCTGATGTGCCAAAGTTCGCGTCTCTGCCAGTCGTTATCTTTTTATCAATCTTCACCCCAGCGCGGCATCAACTCCTGTTGCACACCTAGCTGGTCAAGAATGCGCGCCACAATGAAATCGATTAACTCTTCCACCGTTTGCGGTTGCATGTAAAAACCGGGGCTGGCCGGCAACACCACCACGCCCATTTGTGTCAGCTTGAGCATGTTTTCCAAATGGATTTCGGAGTAGGGCGTTTCGCGCGGCACCACAATTAATTTGCGACGCTCTTTAAGGGCGACATCAGCGGCGCGCTCGATCAAATTGTTGCTCGCGCCATGTGCTATTGCAGAAAGCGTTCCACCACTCGCCGGGCATATTACCATCGAGCTGGGGGAGCTGGAGCCGGATGCCACCGCCGCAAACCAATCGTCTTTAGCAAGTAATTGCAGTTGCTCTTCATCGGCGCCATATAAGTCGGACAACATTGCCTGCTGTTCGTCCAGATCGCGCGGCAGATCCAGGTCGGTCTCAGTGCGGATTACCACTTCGGCAGCGCTGGAAATCATTAGAAATACTTTGCAGTCGGCAGCCAATAAACACTGCAGTAAACGCAAGCCATATTGCGCACCGGATGCACCGGTGATTGCGAGGGTGACAGATTGTGGTTTCATTTATTGTTCTCCGTGTGGAAGAAGTAATTAACGTCATTTCATCAAAATTATTAACAAATAGATAGGTCTTTGATCCTGATTAATTGTCGTCTAAAAGCAGCTGCTACAGGTTGCCGACGCGAGTAAGCTTTGCTTGCTTGCCAAAGGTGTTTGTTGCTCGATTACATAGTCAAGGAGTTTATTATGTCTTTCTTTCCTCAATTTATCTGGATCCGCAAAACAAGCAGTGCGATGTGTTTGGCAATATTTACACTTTTCTCGATGGGAAGCGCACAAGCGGTCACTATCGATTTTGATGATCTCGATCTTGCTGACTTCAGTGGCCAAGGTTGCAAACCTATTACTAATGAATACGAATCTCTGGGCGTAATATTTGCGGGGTGCGTGGAGCCGGCTGCCGGTTCGACCAAATCCGGGCCCAATTTTATTGTTGGATCAACTGAGGGGTTTTCAATTTACTTTACCGACACTCCCCCAACCTATGTTTCCATGTATGTGGGATCGCTTTTTGAACTCGGAGTTCGCGTCAGCGCGTTTGGTGTGAACAGTTATGAAGAGCGACTGACTGATGGAGTGTTATGGGGCATGAGTTGGTATGAGAGTACTCCTTACCGACCCGATCAGTTTGTGAGTTTCTACATGCCGGACGGAATTTCTTTCCTCAAAATATATAGCAAAATCGATCCTTATATCGATGATCTTACTTTCATCGTAGATTTGCCGGAGCCTGGAGTGCTCATCTTATTTTGCATTGGTATTCTTGGATTTATTTCGCGTAGGCAGAAAGCAATGCAGATTTGTTAATTTTTATCAAAGCTGAGCTGTCAATCATTGTGCCGTAAAAATTGCTAGAACATTCATCGTAAAAGGAGGTATCTATGTGTTCCCATTCGTTGTTATCAACATCAATCCGTAAGGCTATAGCATTTCTCTTATTTCTATGCACTGTGTTTTCAATTGGAAATACGCAGGCGGTCACTATCGATTTTGATGATCTTAATCCAGCCGATTACGTTGGGTCGGGATGGTATTTTCCTGTTACTAATGAGTACGAATATTTGGGGGTATTATTTAGTGGTTATGTAAATCCTGTGGCAATTTCAACACAGTCCGCACCAAATATCCTTTATGGTTCAATAGGGATGTCGATCTATTTTATTGATACATTGCCAACGTACGTGTCTATGTACGTAGGCTCCACCTTCAATTATAAAGTTGGGATCAGAGCTCATGGAGCAAATGAATATTTCGAGGACAGACTTACAGATGGGGCGGTGCGTGGAATGAACCAGGAAAGCAGCACGCCATATAGGCCTAATCAATTCATTAGCTTTTACATCCCGGAGGGAATTTCCTCAATCCATTTAGGCGGACAAGCAGATGCTTACATTGATGATCTTACTTTCATCGTAGATGTGCCGGAGCCTGGAATGCTCATCTTATTTTGCATTGGTATACTTGGATTTATTTCGCGTAGGCAGAAAGCAACGCAGATTTGTTAATTTTTATCAAAGCTGAGCTGTCAATCATTGTGCCGTAAAAATTGCTAAAACATTCATCGTAAAAGGAGGTATCTATGTGTTCCCATTCGTTGTTATCAACATCAATCTGTAAGGCTATAGCATTTCTCTTATTTATATGCACTGTGTTTTCAATTGGAAATACGCAGGCGGTCACTATCGATTTTGATGATCTTAATCCTGCCGATTTTTATGGTGAAGAGGGTGAGTTTAATACTCCTCTTACCAATCAATATGAATCACTTGGGATTATTTTTGAAGGTGGGTCTTATGTCGGTGGTATCCCCGGGCAGTTCTCTAATATTATTAGCGGGCCTGGGTTTTCGTTTTATTTCACGGATGAGTTGCCTACTTACGTTTCAATGTATGTAGGTTCCGCAGACCAACTCAAAGTTGGTGTCAGCATATATGGTGTTAATGGCCATATCGAAACCAAACTCACCGAAGGTGGAGTGCGTGGCATGGAATGGGAGCAAAGCACTCCTTACAGAGATAATCAATTTGTTAGCTTTTTTGCAGCAGAGGGGATTTCATACGTAGGTGTAGGTAGTCAGGCGACTGCATATATGGATAATCTCTCTTTTGAAGTGATCGTGCCGGAGCCAAATGCATTCATATTGTTATGGTTGGGGCTATTAATGATCTATTTGCATCGCAAGCGCCTGCAATAAAAATTACCCGCCGGATGGCGGGTAATTTTTACGATACTTAAA
>DATIDX010000406.1:0-6893 GCA_035456025.1 Cellvibrio sp.
GGCATAACCGGATTCTTTGTCGAACATCGGTTAAGAAAAATAAACTGAATAATTTAATAAAGTGGAGACAGAAATGTTCATCAACAAAATCGGTTTGGTTGCGGCGGGGATGTTAATGGCTGGGCTGGCGGCTGCCCATGAGGGGCATGATCATGAAGGTTTGAGCAAGGCGGAGACAGTTAAGCAAGCAAAGGAGGGGAAGCTATGTATCCTGGACGATAAAGGCAACTCGTTGGGAGCAGTGGTGCAAAAAGACGGAAAAATTTACCGCTGCGTAAAAGCCTACGGCAAAAACCTGCAACCGCAAACCGAGGCGGTGTGGATTGAACTTAAAATGGAAGGCCGCGATCTGCGCACACTGCCCTAACTTGCAAAACCTGCGCTGAATGTAGCGCAGGCATGCAGCCATCTCAATTTACTAGCGCTGATTAATGCGCGCCAACCTGCAATAGATTAAAACATTTTGCCGCGATTGTTGTGCTCATCAGTTTGAATCGAAAGGCTATCAGCCGCGTGCGATAAATAATTTGCATCAGTTTCCGAGCCGAGCTTGATCATCAAGCGCAAATCGTTAGGTGAGTCGGCGTGCAGGAGTGCATCTTCGTACGTGATTTCACCGTTATCGTAAAGCGCATACAGCGCTTGGTCGAAGGTCTGCATGCCCAGCTCGGTAGAGCGCTTCATCAATTCTTTCAAATCCGACACTTCACCTTTGCGAATCAAATCCTGCGCGAGTGGGGTGTTGATCATAATTTCCAGACAAGCGCGGCGGCTGTTGCCATCGGGTGTGGGAATTAATTGTTGCGCAACAATGGCTTTCAGGTTAAGCGATAAATCCATCCACAGTTGGCGATGGCGATCGGCAGGGAAGAAGTGAATGATACGGTCGAGAGCCTGGTTGGCGTTGTTGGCGTGGAGTGTACACAGACAAAGATGACCAGTTTCCGCAAACGCGATGGCGTGGTCCATGGTTTCGCGCGAGCGCACCTCGCCAATCAAAATTACGTCCGGTGCCTGACGCAACGTATTTTTCAGTGCGACTTCAAATGATTCGGTATCAATACCCACTTCGCGCTGGGTGATAATGCAACCCTGATGTTGATGGATAAATTCAATCGGGTCTTCGATGGAAATAATGTGACCTTTGGAGTTCTGGTTGCGGTGACCAATCATGGAGGCGAGCGAAGTGGATTTACCGGTACCGGTCGCGCCCACAAAAATAATCAGGCCGCGTTTGGTCATGGCCAATTCTTTAACGATTTCCGGCAAACCCAATTCATCGATCTGTGGAATTTTGGTTTCGATGCGGCGCAATACCATGCCGGCCAAATTGCGCTGATAAAAAGCGCTGGCACGGAAACGGCCAATGCCGCGTGCGCTCACGGCAAAATTCAATTCTTTCTTTTCAATAAATTCAGTGCGCTGTTTTTCGTTCATCACGCTCAACACCAGCTCGCGTGCTTTTTCGGGTGCGAGTGGAGTAGCAGTGACCGGCACCACTTTACCGTGGACTTTGATCGAAGGCGGTACGCCGGCGGTGATAAATAAATCCGACGCGCCCTTTTCTACCATCAAGGATAACAACCGATCAAAATCCATAACAATGCACCTTAAAATTTATTGAAAAATTGTGCTGAAAAAAATAAACAGATTAGAAACTCTCAGGTCTTTCTACTATCAGGACTTTCAACTAAAAGTTCTCGGGGAACTTGGCTTTCGATTTTGCGGCGTCGCGACTGATGATGCGGCGCGAAACCAAATCGGCCAGGCACTGATCCATGGTCTGCATGCCGAGTGATGCACCAGTTTGAATTGCCGAGTACATCTGCGCCACTTTGTCTTCGCGGATCAGGTTACGGATCGCTGAAGTGCCGCGCATAATTTCGTGCGCCGCCACACGGCCGCCACCGTTTTTCTTCATCAGGGTTTGCGAAATTACGGCTTGCAGAGATTCCGACAACATCGAGCGCACCATGGATTTTTCGTTCGCAGGGAATACGTCCACGATACGGTCGATGGTTTTGGCGGCGGAGGTGGTGTGCAAGGTGCCGAATACCAAGTGGCCGGTTTCTGCCGCAGTCAGCGCAAGGCGGATGGTTTCCAAATCGCGCATCTCACCTACCAGGATGATGTCCGGGTCTTCACGCAGTGCCGAGCGCAGCGCTTCACTAAAACCGTGGGTGTCGCGGTGTACTTCGCGCTGGTTGACGAGACATTTTTTCGATTCGTGGACGAATTCGATCGGGTCCTCAATGGTCAATACGTGTTCGTATTTATTGTCGTTGATGTAGTCGATCATGGCTGCGAGGGTGGTGGATTTACCCGAACCGGTCGGTCCGGTTACCAGTACCAGTCCGCGCGGCACCGCGCAGATATCGCGGAACACATTGCCCATGCCCAATTCTTCCATCGTCAACACTTTGGACGGAATGGTACGAAATACGGCGCCGGCGCCGCGGTTCTGGTTAAAGGCGTTAACACGGAAACGGGCGACGCCGGGCACTTCGAACGAAAAGTCGGTTTCCAGGAATTCTTCGTAGTCCTTGCGCTGCTTGTCATTCATAATGTCGTAGATCAAACCGTGCACCTGCTTGTGCTCCATCGGCGGCAGGTTAATGCGGCGCACATCGCCATCGACGCGGATCATCGGCGGCAGACCCGCCGAAAGGTGGAGGTCAGACGCGCCTTGTTTGGCGCTGAAGGCCAGGAGTTCGGTGATATCCATCAGAGCAACCTTTTTTATTCATCCGCACAGCAGATTTTTAGTGATCATTGATAACGATATGCACAAGATAGACGACAAGCTCGCGAAAGTCACCGCACGAATTCACCAAGCCGCCGCTGCTGCCGGACGAAATCCGCAAACTGTGCAGTTGATCGCCGTCAGCAAAACCCAGCCGGTTGCGGCCCTCGCCGAAGCCTATGCCTGGGGGCAGCGCGCCTTCGGCGAAAGCTACTTGCAGGAAGCGCTCGACAAACAAGCACAACTGGTTGATTTGGCGGGCATTGAATGGCATTTCATCGGCCCAATCCAATCCAACAAAACCCGTGCGATTGCCGCCCACTTTGCCTGGGTGCATTCGGTCGACCGGGTGAAGATCGCCCAGCGCTTGAGTGAACAGCGCCCCGAGGGGCTGCCGCCGCTGAATATCTGTGTGCAGGTAAATATAGACGATGAAGCCACCAAGGCCGGCGTCAGCCTTGCGCAATTACCGGCGCTGGTGGCCGATATACACGCACTGCCGCGCCTGACATTGCGCGGGCTGATGGCAATCCCCGCAGCTACCGATAATCCCGCGCAACAGCGCGCCGCCTTTGCTAAATTGCGCAGCGCGCAGGACTCGTTAAACCTGCAAGGCTATGGACTCGACTGCCTGTCCATGGGCATGTCGGGCGATATGGAAGCAGCCATCGCCGAGGGTGCCACTTTCGTGCGGGTCGGGTCGGATATTTTTGGCGCACGCGCCGCTTAATTTTTAACTCCGGGAATTTATTGTGAATACGTCCAAAATTGCATTTATCGGCGCCGGCAATATGGCCAAGGCGATCATTGGGGGGCTGTTGGCCGAGGGTTTTACCGCTGCCCAAATCAGTGCGTCCGGCCCGCGCCGGGAGACGCTCGATAAAGTCGCGGCCGACTATCGCATTGCGGTAAGCACTGACAACGCGGCAACGGCGGCGGCGGCCGATGTCATAGTGCTGGGGGTAAAACCGCAGATGCTGAAAGAAGTGGCGCTCGGGTTGCGCGAATCATTAGCGCATAAACCATTGATTATTTCGGTGGCAGCGGGCATTACCACAACCAGTATTGCCAGCTGGTTAGGCGAGGATCAGGCGATAGTGCGCTGCATGCCCAATACGCCATCGCAATTGCGCGCGGGTGCGAGTGGTTTGTTTGCCAATGCGCTGGTGAGCGAGACGCAAAAATCCCGGGCCAACGCCATCCTCGGCGCGGTGGGTATAGTGCAGTGGCTCGATGATGAAACATTGTTGAACCCGGTCACTGCAGTGTCCGGTTCCGGCCCCGCGTATTTCTTTCTGATGATGGAAGCGATGATCGATGCCGGTGTAGAACTGGGCCTCACGCGCGAGTGCGCTACTGAGTTGACCTTGCAAACCGCGCTCGGCGCCGCCATGCTCGCAAAAGACAGTGAATTCGATGTGGCCGAATTGCGCCGGCGGGTAACTTCGCCCAAGGGCACTACTGAACAGGCAATTTTATCGTTTGAGCAGGAGGGGCTGCGCGCGAGTGTATTGAAGGCGATGACCGCTTGCTCCAATCGCGCGGTGGAATTGTCCGAGCTGTTGGGAAAATGAAAATAAATTGCGGTGCGGAAAATAAAACCTCGCACGCCAATTATTATTTGTATCGCTATTTTTGAAATACCTCACCGGAGATATCTATGTTCGCCAGTATTTTACATATGGTCGCTTATACGTTGTTGTCGCTATTCCTGGTGATAGTTGTTCTGCGTTTTTTACTGCAACTGGTGCGCGCCGATTTTTATAATCCGGTCTCGCAGGCGATTGTCAAAATCACCATGCCGTTATTGAAACCCCTGCGCCGGATAATTCCCAGCATTGGGCCGATCGATACCGCATCAATCGTATTGATCCTGCTGGTGCAATTGCTTTCCACCTTTATTTTGGCGTTGATAGTAGGTGTGGTGGGAGTGATGGCGAATCCGCTGATGGTGATTACCTGGGGATTTGTCGGCGCGCTCACGGTGATTTCCGGCATTTTTTTCTGGTGCATGATTATCAGCATCATCGGCAGTTTCATCGCGCCTTTCAGCCATCATCCACTATTGGTGTTGGCCAACCAGATTATTGATCCGCTCGCGCGCCCGATTCGCAAAATTATTCCACCTCTGGGCGGCATGCTTGATATATCACCGATTATTATTTTGCTGGGTTTGAAAGTGGTTGACATGCTGATCGAACGCCTGGCGTTTTTTGTCGGCGCTGATCCGCGTTTGGTGTTGGGTTATTGGTAATTCATGCACGCGCATTATCTGTGGCAGGGGGAAGATTTAATTCTCCACTGCCACTTGCAACCCAAAGCGGCAGGCGATGCAATTGTTGGCATCCACGACCAGCGTTTGAAAATACGAATTACCGCTCCACCGGTCGATGGGAAAGCCAACGAACATCTCATCAAATGGCTGAGTAAAATATTCGGCGTACCCAAAAGCCACATTGAAATATTACAGGGCGAATCCGGACGGCACAAAACCTTGCGCATCAAGCAACCCAAAAAGCTGCCGACGGAAGCCGGAATCGGCCCTGATTTTCGTTAGCCAATCGCACCTTCTTTTACACGGGTAGCTCGCAGCGCGTTTTAAAAATTTAATGCGCCGATGCAAAATAGTCGTCGATTTCGCGCTGGATTTTAAATTTGCGTTTGCCCAATTTTTCTTTGGGACGGCTGATATGTTCATGCGCAAAATTGTAATCGTCGCTCGCGTCGCGTTGGCCGCTGATACCATGTGACAGATTTCTTTTCCACTTGGATTTTGATGCACTTGGGTTCATGCCTGTTTTCCTCAAGGTAAAAATAAACAATGGATAATCGACTGCTGTGTGCAGTTGGGATTTGCAAAGCCAATGCCAATTATTATCTTGTTGTTTTTAAACAGATTTAGTCCGGTGTGTAGAATTTTCGCTCTTGGAGAAATTACAAAAATTTATTTTTTCGGGAAATTTTTTATGTACGCCGTGATTTTCCATGCCGAAATCGCCCAACTTGATGATGAGTATTTTGCCACTGCCAAACAGCTGCGCGAATTGGCGCTGAGCCAGTACGGCTGCCTCGATTTTGTCGCCACTACCGAGGGCGAGCGGGAGATCGCCATTTCCTACTGGCCGAGCCTGGAGCATATCCGCCACTGGAAACAAAACACGCCGCACCTTGGAGCGCAGCAGCAGGGTCGGTCGCGCTGGTACAAGTCTTATAAAGTGGAAGTGATGGAAATACTGCGCACATATCAACAGCCAAATGACGTCATCAGCTGACCCCTTGCCAACCCCTAAACACCGCCGTTAGCTCTCCCATTTGGCGTCAAATGTTTCACAAAGTAGCAACATCTGCCTTTTACTCTTATGAAGTGACCACTCACTGCTCAAGATCTAGCCACTGGCGTGATTTTCCGCTTTAATGGCGGCATAAAAAACAGCATTTAAGAAGATGCTGGTTATTTCGGTCAGTTATTAAACAATGTAAATAACGCCAATAATGTCGAGACTAGCTCTATGGACGTGAGATCCCTGCATCGCCAGATGACCCATTACAACCGTTGGAAGCGCCAATTGGATGAGCGTTTGCAGCGTTTTGAACAATGGAGCCAACAGCACGATATTTCCGGGGTGAATATCGGCAAGGGTTTACAGCGCGCGCGCCAGCTACTGCGCGGCGAGAGTTTTACCATCGCCTGTGTCGGGGAGTTTTCGCGCGGCAAGACCGAATTGATCAATGCCCTGCTCTATACCGGTGGCGGCCGTCGTCTGCTGCCGTCGCAACCGGGGCGCACCACTATGTGCCCCACCGAAATTTTCTGGGACGCGCAGCAGCCGGCCAATTGCGTGCGCCTGCTGCCGATTGAAACCCGCCGCACCAACACCAGTTTGCAGAGCTTCAAACGCATCCCGCAAAACTGGGTAGCCGTCCCGTTTGACGCGCGCGACCATGAGCAGACGCGGGCGGCTATCAACCAGGTATCTGCCAGCAAGCAAGTCTCAGTCGCCGATGCGATCAAACTGGGTTTTGCCAAAGACGAGCTGGGCGAGCGCGATGAACAGGGCATGGTCACAGTGCCCGCCTGGCGCCACGCGCTCATCAGCCTGGATCACCCCCTGCTGCGCCAGGGCTTGCGCATTGTCGATACCCCCGGCCT
>DATIDX010000407.1:0-3949 GCA_035456025.1 Cellvibrio sp.
TTGGATTGCAGCGGCAGAAACTGAATCGCTTAATACACAAGAAAGCGCGAGTCTCGCAGCAATCAAGCGCCGCTGGCAGCAGGCGAACCAATTACCGGAAGACTTGGTGATGGCGCAATCGCTCGCTAATTCCACCTGCGAACACGCATGGCGCGAGCAGCGCAAAAATAATGATTGGCTCGGCTTTAAAACCAATCTTGCGCAGGTTGTGGCCTTAGCGCGTGAAGAAGCAGCGATTCGCGCTGCGGGCACATCGTTAAGCCGCTACGATGCGATGCTCGATATTTATGAGCCGGGCATGAACTGTTCAAAACTGGATGTGCTGTTTGGTGATGTCAAAACCTGGTTGCCGGATTTTATTCAGCGCGCGGCCGATATCCAATCGTGCAACAAGTTGCTTATGCCGCAGGGGCCATTTTCAGTCGCGCAGCAAAAAGAATTGGGTTTGGCGGCAATGCAATTGCTCGGATTCGATTTTAGTCATGGTCGTCTGGATGTGAGTGCGCATCCATTTTGCGGTGGCGTACCTACCGATGTGCGCATTACCACACGCTACGATGAAAGTGATTTTATGAAAGCGCTGTTTGGTGTGATCCACGAAACGGGCCATGCGCGCTACGAACAAAATTTACCGGTGCAGTGGGCGGGCTTACCGGTGGGTGAGGCGCGCTCGATGGGCGTGCATGAATCGCAAAGTTTATTTTTTGAAATGCAATTGGCGCGCTCGCCGGAATTCACCAAGCTGTTGGCACCTATGGCTGCAAAAATTTTGCAGCGCGAGAATGATTTGGCATTCAGTGAGGCTAATATCTACGCCGTGAATACGCGGATGAAGCGCGATTTTATTCGCGTCGATGCCGATGAGTTGACCTATCCCGCGCACGTTATTTTGCGCTACGAAATTGAGCGGGCGTTGATTGATGGCAGTATCGAAGTGGATGATATTCCTGAGTTGTGGAATGAAAAAATGCAGGCTTATTTGGGGTTGTCGACAGAAGGCAATTACCGCAATGGCTGCATGCAAGATATTCACTGGGCGGGTGGTTCGTTTGGCTATTTCCCTTCCTATACCCTGGGCGCCATGTATGCCGCGCAAGAGTTCGCCGCAGCAGAGCGTGCGATTCCGCAGCTGCGCGAGAAAATCGCCGGTGGTAATTTAGCTGAACTGTTCCAGTGGTTAAAAGACAATATCTGGTCAAAAGGCAGTTTATTATCGACCGATGAGTTGATGATAGCCGCTACCGGCGAACCGCTGAATGCTCGTCATTTCAAAGCGCATCTTGAGCGCCGTTATTTAAGTGCTGGTGTTTAAGAGCCGGGTAAATTTTAAAAGCAGTAGTTGGATTATTTATGTTTGTGGGTTTTGATTACGGTACGTCTAATTGCGCTATGTCCTGGGTTGATAAGGGGCGTGCGACTTTAATTCCGCTCTACGGTGATGATGCGTTTGTGCCGTCCACTTTGTACGCGCTGGAACGCGCATTTATCGCTGAATTAATTGCGCAGCAATTGCCAGAGGGTGAAACCAAGCTGGATTATGCGCGCAGCCGTTCGTCGTTGCTTGGCCAGGCGCGCGCAGGAAAAATTGAGCATGATCTGGATCAGGTGCGCGATGGAATTTTTTTTGGCAGTGAAGCGATTGCGCATTACATCGGCGCTCCTGGCGAAGGCTATTTTATTAAATCGCCAAAATCGTTTTTAGGCGCGAGCGGTTTACGCCAGCAATCGGTGGATTTTTTTGAAGATGTGGTCGCGGCCATGATGCTCAATGTTAAACACCGCGCTGAGCAGCATTTGCAAAAAAATATTACCCAAGTGGTTATTGGTCGCCCGGTCAATTTCCAGGGAATTAATGCGCAAGAGAGCAATCGGCAAGCACAAGCTATTTTGGCGGCGGCAGGCAGGCGTGTAGGTTTTACCGATATCGAATTTTTGTTTGAGCCGCTCGCTGCCGGGTTTGATTTTGAAACACGCTTGACTGAAAACAAAACGGTACTGGTGGTGGACGTGGGTGGAGGTACTACTGACTGTTCAATGGTGTTGATGGGCCCGGCGCACACTAAGCACCTTGATCGCGCGCAGGATTTTCTCGGTCATACCGGTGAGCGCATCGGCGGTAACGATTTTGATATCCAGCTTGCACAAAAAATACTGATGCCGCATTTTGGCATGTTATCGCCATTAAAAACCGGCCTGCCCATGCCGCTAATGCCATTTGTAAATGCGATGGCGATTAATGATATAGGCGCACAAACTGAATTTTACGATGCCAAAACCGGATTTCTGTTGGAGCGCTTAACGCGCGAAACCCATGAGCCGGAATTGCTGGATCGTTTTATTAGCATGCGCGATGACAAGCACAATTTCGCAGTGGTGCGTGAAGCTGAACTGGGAAAAATTGCGCTCTCTGCACAGGAGCAATATAGGTTTCCACTGGAATTCGTTGCACACGGCTTGACTCCTGAATGCAGCGCGCGCGATTACGCCGATAGCAGTGCGCAACTGCTGCAAAAAATCGCTGCACTGATCAGCGAAGCCACGCAACAGGCGGGCGTGCAGCCGCATATCGTTTACATCACTGGCGGCAGCGCAAAATCGCCACTCATCCGCAATGTTATTCGCGAATTATTCGGCGATGAAATTGCGATTGTGGATGGCGATCACTTTGGCAGTGTGGCGGCGGGCTTGGGGGTTTGGGCGGAGCGGGTGTTTCGCTAACTTAATTGATAAGTGCTAGTGACGGATGCGGGATTCTTCCATTAACGGAAAAATCCTGTCGATAAAACTCAAAACCATCACTGATGCCTGCGCGCACAAATACGCAGGAATCCGTCGTGAAGCGCACATGCCAAAGCTGTTGTTGTGCCGGATCTTTTTCAGCAAATGCGAGCGGGGAAAATACCGCGAGATTTTTTCCGCCGGCGAGTCGCGATGATGGGTAGATTATAAATTCCGCACCCAGTTCGCGCAGCTGTTTGCCGAGCTGCTGGGTGTATTCCCATGAATCGGGGCGATTGATCTTCTCGCTTACCTCGGTGAATTCATCGCTGTGTACGTCGAGTGCCTTTTGGCTGATCAGTTTCACGGAAAACGCAGTGCGCTGGTCGCGGATTTGCTCGAGTGGGCCAAGTGTTGTCGGGCCCTGCTGGAATAACCAAAAATACACGGCGGTTTCGGCAAACGCCGTTTTTAATTCACAGGAGCCGTAAAAAATACCTCGCTCCCAAGTGCTGCCAAAGCGTGAGCCATAGCGCAGTGGTGGGTAACGAAACGGGGTCATCAGCAGGTAGGAAAGGCCGTTGCAGTCGGTCGGGATTTTTGGCTTGGAGGTGTCCAGCAGTTCTTCGAGGCGGCTTTGTTCTGCGGCGGATTGGGTGATCGCCATAGTCGCCGCTGTCTCCTGGGTCTCCACCACGCGCCAACAACTGCCAATAATATGCGGCGCGAGTAATCCAGCGAGATCCTTCATCGGTAACCCTTGGGTTGAGGCTTAAATGCGGCCACGCATGGCGTCGAGATACCAGAGTACCCGCGTCAGGCCGTCAGCTTTACGAATCAGCTCTGCGGGCGCTTCTTCACCCAGATGATGGTTGGGCGTGCTCATCCAGTGTTTCATCGCCTCGCTGTTGCCGCCGAGAATGGAGAAAAGTGAGCGATACACCCGGATCAGCAGCAGCGCCATTTCAAATGGTTTTTGCTCGGGCACAGGTGATGAACCGTTTTTCATTCGCGCCACAGTAGAGACAGAGACTCCAATCGCCTCAGCAAGCTGCTCGCGGGCGAGCCCAAGGGCATCAGCAGCACTAATCACGCTGCCGCCCACCAGATTGAGGTCTGAGATGGAAACCGCTTTGCTGTACATGGAGCTTTTCTCGTGTCAGGTGATACTATTTATTATATGAAGTGTCAGGCGGAATGCAAGGGGTGGTTTGTTGGGGGGGGGGGGGTG
>DATIDX010000408.1:0-15420 GCA_035456025.1 Cellvibrio sp.
AGGTCCAGCGGCAATACGTTACGGGTCAACTCGGGTGAGGGAACAGCGGCGCCATTTAGGGTAGTGCTGGAGTAGCGTTCACCGAGGCTGCGCACGTATACATATTTGCCATCCAGCACAGTTACGCCAGGAACGCGGGTAAGTGCCACAGCCACGGTCGAGTCACCGGTGCGGGATAGCTGGTCGGAGCTCAAAAGGTCGGCGGCGAAGGGATCTTCGATACGCTCGGTAATCACCGACTGGGCAGCGGTTTGCTGGCGACCGGTTACCAGCATTTCATCGACGACGGGCGCATCTATGGAAGCGTCAGCGGCCTGTGTTTCAACGGCGGTATCGGCATCCTGGGCGAGGGCAATCTGGCAAATACCCAGTGAAGCGGCGGTGATGGCCAGGAAAAGCTGGCGTCGCTTGGTATTTAATGTCTGCATGGTTAAAACCTTGTTCTGCGAGATGGGCTTATTCGTGACTGAGGCGCCCGAAGGCGCCTCAGTCTGGGATGGTGCAAACCGTAGACGGCTAGGCTTATTGCAGGCCGACAGTCCAGCCAGCTACCCAATCGTTAGTCTCGGAGGCCGCGCCAAGGTGGGTCGGGTTAACAAAGAACGCACTGATGCCAGCGGCAGGTACGATGCCGACGTTAGGCTGAGCCAGATCCGCCAGTTTGCTCACGTCGAACAGAGGAATGTTGATCGCAGCAGTGGTGGCATCGGCAATTGCGGGCAGGGTCAAGTAAGCCTTGTCGCTGGTAGCTAGATCTTTCAGCACACTGACTGGCAATTGGTTAGCAGCGCTCACCACAACGTTATTGCTGTTGAGATTGGTATCCGCCAACCAGCCAAGGGTAGTAAAGGTGCTATTCGCTGGATCCGGGGTTTGCGCCGCAGGGGTAGTACCGGCCAACAGGTTACTTCTTGCAGCTGACCAGCCATCGGTTGCTGCTTTGATAGTGTACGGGCCTGAGGTATCAACGAAGTTCAGCAGAGTGCGTGAGGCCATACCGCTGGCATTGGAGGTAAGGATACTGTTGTACAACTCGATGAAGAAACCTTCGCGGATCAACGCACCCAGTGAGTTGCCGTCCGGTGATGGAACTGTGCCTGAGTTGGTGGCCAGATTGTTGGATACACAAGTCAGGTTGGAGATGCGAACTTTGGTCAATGGGGTAAGGTTATCTGCACGGCTTGCACCGGCGTTGTCAGCTTCGACGCAGTTATTGCCGCCTACGCCATTAAGCGCGACAGACAGGGCAAATTGGATGTGGCCTACATACCCGTCGGTAAAGTCAAAACCATCGTCCGAGGTAGCAACCGCAACCAGGTGTTTGGCATTCACTGCGCCGCCGAACCATTCAAAAGCGTCATCCTGTGCGGCGTAAGACTGTACGTGATCGAGCACGGTGCCTGAACCTACCGCGTTAAGGGTAAGGGCGTTAAGTTCGTTTCCTTCAACCACTTTATAACCGGCGTGCTTGATAACCACATATTGGAGCGAGCCTGAGCTATCGGCATTATTGTTACCGCCGTAAGTGCCAGGTAAACCTTCGGATAAAATGTGGCATGAGTGAACGTTGTTAGCGGTTGCTGCACGTTGTGCATCAGTACATTTGTTAGTCAGGCCGTTACCATTGATCTGGATGCCGCCCCACAGGCCGCGGTCAGCAACGGTAGCGGTTTTCTCAACCAGATCTTTTGCTCCTGAGAAAATGATCGGCTTGTCTTTAGTGCCGTCAGCAATAATTTTTGAACCGCGCGCGATTCTCAGGTAATCAGTACCGTTCTCAAACGCGATTTTTGCGCCAGCAGCGATAGTCAAGGTCGCGCCTTCGCCATTTTGCGGAATACGTTTGCCGCCAGTCGCTGCGTTGCTGTCCACATCTTCACCGATAAATAGAGCGTCCTGGAATATGTGTACACCGCCGTTTGGCAACTCCGGGATGGTCAGGTTAGCAGTCAATTGTTTGCTGTCAGATGCGAAACTCGCCGGGTAAGTACAGTTTGCACCGTTCAGGGTGCCTTGGAAGGTTTGGCCACCTTGTGTATAGGACGCACAAGTAGCGATCAGCACGGAAGAGCTGCTTGAGCTAGCCAACGAAGACGCTACCACGCTTGCAACTGAAGAAGCATTTGAGCTGTTAGTAGAGGAAGTGTTAGCCGAAGAAGCGACAATGCTAGCAACAGAAGAGGCAGCTACTGAGCTTACTGCGGGTGCTGAAGCCGGTGGGTTAGTTACGGTGTTATTGGAATCGGTAACCGAGGTGCTTGGATTCAGGTTTACATCGCCACCACCACAAGCAGCAAGCATGGCAGCCATGGCATTCAGTACGAGCAAGTTTTTCAGTTTCATGAGGTCACTCTCTTCTTGGTTTACACAAGTGGATTAAGAAATAGGAACGCGGTGGTTTTTCCGGGAAGTAATCTGGTCTTCGCGCTTGCCTTTGCGTTGCTGGCGCCATTTTTGATGACAAATGTGAACTTTGGACGACAAATTTGTGAAAGTTTTATTGCGTTAATGTGGCAGGAATGTTTCAGCGATCGTGCGAATTTAGGGTGGTCTAGCAGACAGTAGGGCGCTTATTGAAGGGAATAAAATTGTTGCAGTTTGTAACCCGGAGGGGAGCTTGGCCGGGTTTTGGTTGTCCAATCGGAGGCGATTCGCTAAAGTGGCGACTCCTCAAGAGCGTTACTTTATGAAACGCTTTTAATTGCGCAGGAACTGCGCCTTAAGGTTTTTATGAAAGCTATTTTCAACCACCTGCTTCTTTCCGGCTTGCTTGGTTTCGCTGTTCCCGCCAGTAGTTGGGCTCAAACCGACCAAAACTCTGATCCATGGCAAGGCTTCAATCGGGCCATGTTTTCGTTCAATGAAATCATTGATCGCTGGGTAGCTAAGCCGGTAGCCAAAACTTATAAATTTGTGATGCCCGATCCGCTCGAAATGGGCGTCAGCAATATTTTCAATAACCTGTTGGAGGTGCCTAACACTGTGAATGGTGTATTACAAGGCGACTTCAGAGGAGCTGCCCACGATACGGGACGCCTGTTGGTAAACACTACTTTGGGTGTTGGTGGCCTGCTGGATGTTGCTCAATACATGAATTTGCCGGCGGATGATCAGGAAGACTTTGGCCAGACCCTCGCCGTATGGGGAATAGGCCAAGGGCCATATCTGGTGCTGCCGTTCCTTGGTCCAAGCACGGTGCGCGATGGATTTGGTAAGCCTGTCGATTGGTACACTAATCCTGGCACCTACGTAGATCACCGGCGTACCCAGAATACGGTGGTTGCTGTGTCCCTGGTGGATTCCCGGGCGAGTCTGCTGGATCTGGAGGAAAATATCACTGGCGACCGCTATGTGTTTATTCGCGATGTGTATTTGCAGCGCCGCGATTTCCTCATTAATAATGGAGAGGTCGAAGACGACTTCGGCGCAGAGGATTTCGAAGGGGAGTTTTGATGTTGACGGCTACTGTAAAGTAGCCGTTCTCGTATCTGACAGCCGCTTTTAGTGCGGTTGGTCGAAGTGGGTAGCGAGGTAATTAACTAGGAAGTACCTGGATAATCTCCAGTCCCAACACATAACCGCCATCTTCATTGGTTGTGACACGCACGACCTTGGTTCGCGCTTTCAGGGTGGGGTTGTGGCCGTGGTCCGACGATACTTCCACTTCTGCCTCGGTCCCCACCGCCAGGCTCTGCCTGGTTTCTACTTGCAATCCGCCACCGCTTAAGTCCAGGCACAGACCTTCGATAGCTTCCGTTGCTGCCGCTAATCTCGCATTCAGGGGGGCACCAATTTTCATGCGGATAAAATCGCGCTTTTCGCTGTAAGGCTTGTCGTTAATCCCCATAGCTTGTTCCTCGTTATTAGTTGATGTCTCTTGGTGATAACTGGATCGTGCAGTGCGAAGCAAAATCCCACTGCTTGTGGCGATGGCCTGACCTAAACACAACTGAGTGTAGCACAGCACCCCAAATAGCCAGGGGGCGCCGGATGATTTCTGCATTAGCAAATAAGAGGCGAAAAAAAACCGCGCCAGGCGCGGTTTTTAGATGATGCACTTGGTGCGATTAACGCTCCAGGTGTTGAAGCTTACCTGGTACACCGTCCCAATCGGCGGCATCAGCCGGAGCATCTTTGATCTCGGTGATATTTGGCCATACCTGTGCAAGCTCGGCATTTAGTTCCAGGAATACTGCTTGGTCTTCAGGTAATTCATCTTCAGAGAAGATGGCGCCAACTGGGCATTCGGGTTCACATAGTGCGCAGTCAATACACTCGTCCGGATGAATCACCAAAAAATTGGGGCCTTCGTAAAAGCAGTCAACCGGGCAGACTTCCACGCAGTCTGTATGCTTACATTTGATGCAATTTTCCCCAACTACAAAAGTCATAGGAGACTCCACAAGTAACTAAATTCGATAGATTCGATAGTCAGCGCTGCGCACAAGGCGGCGCCCAAACAAGAGCGCGCATTCTAAACAGCCTACATCTATTTTGGTAGGCTTTCGCCGGTTAAAGTCCGTAGAAAAACGCGCTAAATGCGGCGATAAGTCATTGTTGAGAATGGTTCTTTTTAAAACTACTTTCCTTTCGCATAAATCTCTTTCAGGCGATACAAATGTTCCAGCGCTTCACGCGGACTTAAGTTGTCAGGATTAATTTTCTTGAGTGCATCTAATACCGGGTTCGGCAGTACATCAAATAATCCTGATTGCAACGGCGATGCCGCTGGCATTGGTTCGTTGATGGTTGCAACTGTTGTTGTGGCAGCAGCACTTTTGATTGAGTGCGGATGCTCGCCGTTCTCTAGTAAATGCAATTGTTGTTGTGCTTCCGCCAACACTTGTGGGGGAATACCAGCCAGTTTTGCAACTTGTAAACCATAGCTCTTGCTTGCCGGGCCTTCCTGCACTTTATGCAGGAATACAATGTTGTCTTTATGCTCCGTTGCATTCAAATGCACGTTAGCGATTCCGCTCACCGTTTCCGGCAAGGTGGTAATTTCAAAATAATGGGTAGCGAATAAAGTAAACGCGCGCACTTTTTCGGCGAGATGTTTGGCGCAAGCCCAAGCGAGTGAGAGGCCATCGAAGGTGCTGGTGCCGCGCCCGATTTCATCCATCAATACCAAACTGCGCTCGGTGGCGTTGTGCAGAATATTTGCCGTTTCGGTCATCTCCACCATAAACGTAGAGCGGCCGCCGGCTAAATCATCGGCTGAACCTATGCGGGTGAATATGCGGTCGACAATACCAATTGTCGCTTTTTGCGCGGGCACAAAACTGCCGATATGCGCGAGCAGCGTAATCAATGCCGCCTGCCGCATATAGGTCGATTTACCGCCCATGTTGGGGCCGGTGATGATGAGCATATGGCGCTGCGGATTAAATTCCAGATCGTTAGGGACAAATGGTGCGCTGGTAACTTGCTCGACCACCGGATGGCGCCCTCCGCTGATATTAATCCCTGCGCGCAGTGATAACTCCGGTTTGCAAAACCCAAGCGCATCAGCGCGCTCGGCGAGTGTGGCAAGCACATCCAGCTCCGCTACAGCAGCGGCAGAATCTTGTAGCGGAATTAATTGCACGTTCAAAATATCAATCAACTCTTCGTACAGCGCTTTTTCGCGTGCTAATGCACGGCTCTGCGCCGACAAAGCTTTATCTTCAAACTCTTTTAATTCGGGCGTGATGTAGCGCTCGGCATTCTTTAATGTCTGGCGACGGATGTAATCTGCCGGAGCTTTTTCGGATTGCGCCGACGTCAATTCGATAAAATAACCATGTACGCGGTTGTAGCCGACTTTCAATGTCGGAATACCGGTGCGCTCGCGCTCGCGTGTTTCCAGATCCAATAAGTATTGGCCAGCATTGGTACTGATATTGCGCAAATCATCCAATTCAGCGTCGTAACCTTCTGCGATCACGCCGCCATCGCGAATTACCACCGGCGGATTTTCAATAATCGCGCGCGACAACAATTCAACCAAATCGGGGAAAGTTGAAATTTGCTGTGCAAGATTTTTTAATTGCGGCGATTTTTTTTGCGCTAATTCATTTTGCAATTCGGGATAAGTGCCAATCGACATCAGCAAACGCGATAAATCGCGCGGGCGCGCCGAGCGCAATGCGAGTCGACCCAGAATGCGCTCCATATCGCCGACACGTTTTAAAATGCCGTTAAAAATTTCAAATGCATAATTGTGTTGCAGCTCAGCGATAGCGTCTTGACGACCAATCAATAACTCCAGATCGCGCAAGGGGCGATTTAACCAGCGGCGCAATAAACGACTGCCCATACTGGTCGCCGCGCGATTCAATACTGAAAATAAGGTGTGTTCATCGCCACCGGTTAAGTTGATATCCAACTCCAGATTGCGACGGGTGGCGGCATCCATAATCACCGCTTCATCGCGATTTTCATGGGCGAGGCTGCGCACATGGGGTAGGGCGGTACGTTGGGTTTCGCGCGCATAACTTAATAAGCAGCCGGCAGCGCAAAGTGCAGTTTTTAAATGGTCGCAACCGAAACCGGCTAAATCTTTAGTGGAAAATTGTTGGATAAGCAACCGCTCGGCGGTTTCCAAATCAAATTCCCAAGGGCCGCGGCGACGCAAACCTTTGCGATTTTCTACCAAAGCCGGTGTAGTGATGTGGTCGCTGATTAATAATTCGGCGGGACTCAAACGTTGCAGTTCACCCAGCGCCGCTTCCAATCCCGCTACTTCCAATACCAGAAAACGGCCGCTGGCCATATCCAGCGAGGCGATACCAAAAGTCTCGCCGGTTTGATGTAGAGCCACCAGCAAGTTATCGCGGCGTGAATCCAGCAAGGCTTCATCACTCACCGTACCTGGCGTCACTATGCGCATCACTTTGCGCTCGACCGGACCTTTTGTGGTCGCCGGGTCGCCAATCTGCTCGCAGACTGCAACGGACACGCCTTCTTTTACCAGCTTGGCCAGGTAGCCATCGGCCGAATGAAACGGGATTCCCGCCATGGGGATAGGTTCGCCATTGGATTTGCCGCGTGCGGTAAGGGTGATGTCCAGGATCTCGGAGGCGCGTTTGGCGTCGTCAAAAAACAGCTCGTAAAAATCCCCCATGCGATAAAACACCATCTCGTCCTTGTGCTGGGCTTTGATGCGCAGGTATTGCTGCATCATCGGTGTGTGCTGGTCTGTTGGCTCTATTGCATTCATTGCGAAAATATCTTTTAAGTTATTGATTTAAATTTAAATAATTTGATTTTTGTGGTTCGTGTGATACATCATGAAACGCCCTGATACACCCTGTAATCGCACCAATTAGTATAGGTTGAAGTATAGGTTGTTTGGAGTATGATCTCTCTAACAGAACAACCTATACTAATTTGAAAATTCTTCACTAATTCAGAGGCTTGGGTTAACGATGCAGATTACCGCTCAAGATAAAGGGCTTGGCAAGGCTCTCACCAGCAGAGCCATAGAGGCCATGAAGCCTGGCTCAAAAGAGCTGGCCGATTCGGGTGAGAATCGCGGTCTGAGGGTAACCTGCGGTGCAAAAGGGATTAAGACCTTTATCTACCGCTATCGCAGCCCACTTACCAATAAATTGGTGCAAATAAGTATCGGGCATTATCCCACAGTCTCACTGGCAGAGGCGCGCCTCAAATGCGCCGAATTGAAGTTGATGCGAGCCAATGGTCGCTGCCCCGCCTCTGATCAACGCGAGCGAAAGGCGGAAGAGCAGAAGGTTCAACAAGATCTCCAAAACCAAACAAGCGCATTTACTGTAAAGGACGTGGTGGAACTCTATCTCACCCAGCATATTGAAGATCGCAAGGTGAATGGAAAGATCATCGCTGGCGTTCGCAAACCTAAAGGCCAATCTGAAACGCGGCGCACTCTTTATGGTGATGCAGTAAGAGTGCTGGGCGATATGCCCGCAGTAGCGGTTACACGCAAAGATATTACCAATATGGTGATGGCGATTATCGAGCGCGGTGCCAAGGTGCAAGCTGGAAATGTATTGCGTGAACTCTCTGCTGCATACGAGTACGCAATTGGTTTGGAAAAACTACCCGATACGTTTGCCAATCCTGCTTTGTTGGCAAAAGCGGGATTACGGCAAGCAAAAGTTAAATTAACCAGCGAGCGCGGCAAACGCGTTCTCTCCGAAGTGGAATTGAGAAAGCTGTTGCAATGGTTACCAGCCTCTGCCTACTCGACCACACAAAAAAATGTACTCAGGTTCACCCTGTGGACTGGTTGTCGCACTGGCGAGGTTTGTGCAGCAGCATGGAAAGATATCGACCTTGACAAAAAGACATGGCACTTGCGCGATACAAAAACTGGTGTGGAGCGCCATGTGCAGTTGTCTACTCAAGCAGTAGAATTTTTAAAAATGTTGAAATTAACCACCGGCGAGTATTTGTTCCCTTCGCTAAAAGGTAAAAAGCCGCTGCAACAAAAGCAACTCACCGAACAGGCATGGCGCTTGAGAACTGATGGGCGCATGTTGGATATAGAGCCTTGGACTCCGCATGATTTGCGCCGCACGGTGCGTACTGGTTTATCAAGATTAGGCTGTCCAAATGAGGTCGCTGAAGCCATTCTCGGGCATTCGCGCAGTGGGATTGAAGGGACTTATGATTTGCATAAGTATGAGAAGGAATGTGCGCATTGGTTGCAGGTTTGGGCGGATCACCTAAATGCATTGGTGTAGAGGAGAGAGTCGTTTGTTAAAACCCCTTTGGTAGTGAAATCTCTTGCTGAAGATAAGCTCCCCATTTTTTCCAACTGAAAAAAGCGCTGGGGTGTCTGATGAATACTAGTTTTGCAGTATGGCTGGGGTACTGAATATCAATACAAGTGTAACTACGTTTCCCATCAATTTGTGGCGATTTTTTTGGATCATGGGCTATGCCTTTAGTGTTCAATTGTGATTTTAATGCGGTAATTTTCGGTCTTTCCAATCCATAGATAATAACTTGCGAAATACCCATTTTTTCAATAATGGGCAGGCATGCATCCCAACCTAACTCATAATCTTTTTCGGTAGGGCGATGTTTAATAGAATTCATCGCTGTAAGTACAAGATTGTGATAAACAACAGATAACCATAACTGGCTTTTTTCTGTGTCATTTGGATGCTTTTTATTAAAAATGGCTCGCTCAATATTGCGGACGTATTTTGTGCCTTTACCAAAATTCAGCGCATGGTTTTGGTGGACAATTCTGGTGTGATTATCTCGTTCTGCTCGTTCGATTAATTCAACAGTATCATTCCATAAATAAGTGCTTTCGCCCAAAAGCATGGTTTTATGTTCAGATGTTGAGAAGTGTTTTCCAACCCAAGGTAGCTAGGGTAGTGCAAGCTCTTCTTTAAAAAACGCATCGAATCTCAAATCAAGATTTTCTTCATTGACTCTAAAGCCCATTTCCCCTCCTGATTTTATTATTTGTTGGTTGAGCAATACCAATACGCCGACATCCTCTGGTAAAAGGGGTAGCTATTCAGGGTTACTCCAATAAAACTCGCCGTGGATATCCGGCATCAATCCTATTTTCATCGTGCTCACTAAAAAGTTCAGTGATTGTCTTCATCGACAAACTAAAAACCTGTTCAGTTCTGCTTGCCCGCTTTTCGTGGCGATTAACTCTGGTGCTTGATAGATCACTGGTGGTCACTTTAGCGTTTGGTTGTCATTTCGTACAGCCTGTTTCTGTACGCGCTTCTAAATTGGCCACAGTCTAAACGTTTAGCTGTATTCAAAAACTAGGCTTTGGTGACGGTGCCGAATTGATTGTTCGCATAAATATCTTCTTTGTACGCACCTGTCTGCACATAAATCTGTCTTCAAAACCGCCGCACAGGCCACATTATTTGTGCTTAAAAACGCAGCACAAATAATATGACAGTTATGAACTTTCTGAAGCACAAAGAAGATATTTTTCACGAAAAACAATGTGTGAATAATGTGTTAAAAGGCTATTTAAATGTGTCTAAATACGATTTAACTGTGTTAACAACTCGATAAAAATGTGTCAACAATGTGTGAGTTTGGTTGGCGGGAATATGATTTAAATGTGTCAAATAATGATGCCAAGGCTCTTCCTCTGATACAAAGCCTCCCGTCTACTCTACATCCCGCGTTCGCTCCAATTGTAGTAGGGCCGTTTGATCTACAAGTTTCAACGAAAATAACGAGATACTGACAAGTGATCCCAATAAATACCTGCTTGATGCATATCAATGGCTGCGCTTGCGGTTACGAGTATTCTGTACAAACAGGTACCCTCACTTATGCACCCGAGGATAAAGGTAAGTTATGTCACACTTTCAAACGCCACTTGAATGGAATTCGGAACTTATTAAGCAATATGACTTAACCGGGCCGCGTTATACGTCATATCCTACCGCGCCACAATTTTGTGAAAGCTTTTCTGCGTCCAATTTTAAAGCAGCGGTTGAGAGGAGTAACGCGAGCGGAAGGCCGCTGTCGCTTTATTTTCATATTCCTTTTTGCGATACCCTTTGCTTTTATTGTGGATGCAACAAAGTAGTTACTAACAATAAAGGCCGTGCGCAACCTTATTTGGAGCGTATGGAGCGGGAAATGGCGATGCAGTCAGAGTTATTTGATTCCGCGCGACTTGTAACTCAATTACATTGGGGTGGTGGTACCCCCACTTTTATCAGTGATGATGAAATGTCTTGGCTGATGGCTGCGACACGCAAGCACTTTACATTGCTGGATGATGACGCAGGTGAGTACTCCATCGAGCTTCATCCAGGACGCGTATCGACTAACACTATGGGGCATTTGCGTAAACTTGGTTTTAATCGAGTCAGTATGGGTGTGCAGGACTTTGATCCCCATGTTCAAAAAGCAGTAAATCGTTATAACAGTGTTGAAGATGTAAGCGCCTTGGTAAAGGCACTACGCCAACAAGAGTATCGCTCGATCAGTATGGATTTAATTTATGGCCTGCCAATGCAAACTTTGACCAGTGTCGGTGAAACATTAAA
Source organism: Cellvibrio sp. (assembly GCA_035456025.1). GTDB lineage: Bacteria > Pseudomonadota > Gammaproteobacteria > Pseudomonadales > Cellvibrionaceae > Cellvibrio. The sequence continues at coordinate 11,013 of DATIDX010000408.1, forward strand.
TAGAGTGATCGAGCTTTCGCCCGACCGCCTGTCATTATTTAATTATGCCCATATGCCGCATCTTTTTAAGAGCCAGGAATTGATTAACGAGCGTGATCTTCCCTCAGCAGAGCAAAAACTTGGACTTTTGTATATGGCGATAGAGCGTTTGCAGGGCGCTGGGTATATTTATGTTGGCATGGATCATTTCGCTAAACCGGATGATAGTTTGGTACAAGCACAAAGAGCAGGAAAGTTACAACGAAATTTTCAGGGCTACTCCACTCATGGCGATTGCGATTTGCTCTCTTTTGGGGCTTCTGCGATTAGCGCATTCGGCAATGTCTTTATACAAAATGCTAAGCGCGTTGAGCATTATCAAAAATCTATTGACTCAGGTGCAATCCCTTTTATTAAAGGTATTGAATTAACCAGCGAAGATCTTTTGCGGCAGTTTGTAATTAATCAGTTAATTTGTCATTTCCATTTGAATTTTGCTTCTGTTGATAGTGCATTTTGTCTGGATTCACGCAGTCATTTTGCTAAAGAATTATTGCAGTTGAAGCCAATGGTTGATGATGGGTTGCTCACGATTAACGAGGAGGGAATTGAAGTTCTCAATGCTGGACGGTTGCTTATTCGTAGAATTTGCATGGTATTTGATGAGTACCTTAACAACGCATCAACAATTCGTTACTCCAAGGTAATTTAATCGGTAATTTTTTTGGGTAGAGTTTGAGCAGGTGATGCAATCGTGATGGCATCACCTGCTCAAGGTTGTAAAGTTTTCAGGGATTATAAAATTCGCCCTGTTTGCGTAAATAAAACCACCAATTTAATAAAACACAAACTAAATAAAACACCGCAAAACCCAGCATCGCATATTCCGGTGTGGCAGCTTTGATTTGCTCGCCAAATACTTGCGGAATATAAAACGCCCCATAACCCGCTACCGCAGAGGTCCATCCCAGTGCCGGACCCGCTTGCTCTTTAGGAAAAATATTGGCGATGGAGCAGAAGGTTGAACCATTACCCATACCACTTGCGGCAAACAAACCCAAGAACACTAAAAAGAAGGGCGCAAAATACTGCTCAGGGCTGGCGGATTGATAGGCCATGCGCATGTAATAAGCCGCAACTATCGACAAAATAACCATGGCAATCGCACACATTTGAGTGACAAGTGCACCACCAAATTTGTCAGATACCCAGCCACCTACCGGTCGAATGAGTGCACCAATAAAGGGGGCGATCCACGCGTAAGTCAGAGCGCTTGGGCCATTCGGGTTGAGGGTATTGTGGGTCATCACTCCATCGATAGTTACATGACTAAAACCAAAAATGACTTGAATAGACAGCGGGAAGGCTGCTGAAAAACCAATAAATGAGCCAAAAGTCATCACATACAACACACTCATTACCCAGGTGTGTTTGTTGTTAAAAATTTTGTATTGGCGATCAAGACTGGTGCGAATAGTCCCTGGTAGCGCTTTGAGTAACATCACTGTGGCAAACAATACCAGCACCAGTACCAGTTCTTTGGGGATCCCAAAGCCGGAGCCATTGACACTGGCAGGCATGATTAGCCACAGCCCCAACGCCGAGGTTGCGAAGCCAATTAACATCATTGCGATAATGATCGCAAAAGAGCGCGGCGCTCCGCCTGCCAGATTGGGACTTACCTCTGCGGTGTTGATGTTGTTCATACCAAACCAAATCGCAAAAGCGAGTGGGATGAGCAGCAGTAACCAGACAAACCCCGCGTTTTGAATCCAGGTTTCGGTACCCGCAGGGATGGCACCGATTAAAGTGCCGCTTGCAGATTTCAACACCATTGGGTCGCCACCCAATGCGCCAAAGGCGCCAAATGTCATAAACAGCGGTACCAGAATTTGCATACTGGTCACACCGAAATTACCTAACCCGGCATTTAGGCCAAGTGCTAATCCCTGCTGCTTACGAGGATAAAAAAAACTGATGTTAGACATAGACGCTGCAAAATTACCCCCGCCAATTCCGGAGAGCAGCGCCATTAATTGGAACACCCAAAACGGCGTGTTTTGATCCTGCAAAGCCAGACCGGTTCCAATTGCAGGTAGCATCAATAAACTGGTGGTTAAAAAAATGGTGTAGCGGCCACCGCACAAGCGAATAAAAAAACTTGCTGGAATGCGGAGTGTCGCTCCGGTTAAACCGGCAATTGCCGCGAGGCTGAATAAATCGCCGGCCTGATAGGGAAAGCCAAGATTCAGCATTTGCACGGTAATAATGCTCCACTGCATCCAAACGGCAAAGCCACAGAGTAAGCTTGGAATTGAGATCCACAAATTGCGATTGGCAATTGCTCTCCCGCGTGAATCCCAGAACGTTTGCTGTTCCGGTTCCCATTGTTTTAGGTCAGACATGTGAAGCCCTCGGTCAAAAAGTTGTTTTCCCACAAGTATCACTATGGCTTTGCGCAGACATGGAAACTATTCAACCTCAGTGTTAAGTTGGGGTATTAGAAGTGTTACCCGACCTGCCCAATAGGGGTAGGTGCGTTTGATCTATCTACCCACAAAGGGGCATGCGCTGCCCTTAGGTTCTGTAAGCAGTTAAACTGCAGATGATGATGTACTGATATTGAGGAGAGTCTTGTGACAGAAACGGCCGCGAGCATTATGTTGGTGGACGATCACCCTTTATTGCGTAAAGGGTTGCGTCAACTTTTAACACTGTCGGGTGAGATGGAAGTCGTAGCCGAAGCGAGCAATGGCAAAGATGCGATTAAATTGGCGAGTGAACTAGACCCTGATTTAATTTTATTGGATTTGAATATGCAGGGCATGGATGGTTTGGAAACACTACGCCATTTGCGCGATGAAGGTGTCACCTCGCGCATTGTGATGCTCACTGTGTCCGATGCCGATGAGGATGTGCTCAGTGCAATTTCAGCGGGTGCAGATGGCTATTTGCTAAAAGACATGGAACCGGAAGATATGCTGGTGCAAATCGAACGCGCCTTATCCGGCAAAATGGTGTTGAGTGAAGCGGTCACGCAGGTACTGGCCACCGCCATTCGCAATCCCACCACAAAAGGTGCTGTGGGTAGCGACAGTCTTACCCAGCGTGAATTGGAAATTCTGAAATTAATTGCCAAGGGCATGAGTAATAAAGTCATTGCCCGCGAATTGGATATTTCAGATGGCACAGTCAAAGTGCACGTTAAACATTTGCTGAAAAAATTGCATTTGCGCTCACGCGTAGAAGCAGCCGTGTGGATGATTAATCAACAAAACTAATCTTCAGTAGAGATATGCTAATGGATTGTTGTTCACAGCCTGGGTTGTTATCAGTACATGACGCGTTATTGCGTATGCACCAACAATTAACTCCAGTGCAGGAAGCTGAGTGGGTTGAATTGGCATTCGCATTGGATCGGGTGCTCGCTGAGTCAGTGTTGGCAAGCATTAATGTTCCTGCCAGTGATAACTCTGCAATGGATGGCTATGCGCTGCGTACTGGTGATGCACAAACTGAAGGCGCTGTGTTTGATGTGATTGGTCAGTCTCTGGCTGGGCACCCCTTTCGCTTTACAGAGCAAGAGGGTGTGCAGTCGGCGCTCGGTAAAATGCAAGTTGTGCGCATTATGACCGGTGCGATGATTCCAGGTGGTGCCGATGCCGTGGTGATGCAAGAAAATGTTACGCGTACTGCTCAAACACTGCATCTGAACAAACTTGTGGTGCAAGGCGAAAATATTCGTCGCGCCGGTGATGATATAAAAAAGGGCAGTGAAGTTCTGAGTAAAGGACATCGTATAAGTGCGCTGGATATTGGTTTGCTAGCATCGCTGGGGATTGCGCGCATCAAGGTTTGGCGGAAGTTGCGTATCGCTGTCTTATCTACGGGCGACGAGTTATTGTCACTTGGCAGTGCGCACGACGAGGATAAAATTTATGACAGCAATCGCCCATTGTTATGCGCGCTCTTACAACGATTAAATGTCGAAATAAAAGATATCGGTATTATCGCCGATGATCTGCTGGCTCTTCGCGCAGCGTTTATGCAGGCTGCACAATGGGCTGATGTCGTCATTTCTACCGGTGGGGTCTCTGTCGGTGATGCGGACTACACCAAAACAATATTGGAAGAGTTAGGCCAAATTGACTTCTGGAAAGTCGCGATGAAGCCGGGAAAACCTTTTGCATTTGGCCGTTTAGGGGCAGGTTGGTTCTTTGGGTTGCCGGGCAATACTGTTTCAACTGCGGTCACTTATCATCAGCTTGTTGTGCCTGCGGTGCGATATCTAGCGGGTGAGAAATCGGTTGAATCAGTGCAACTGAATGCTATCGCAAAACAATCCTTTAAAAAGCATCCTGGGCGAATGGATTTTCAGCGTGGAGTTTTAGCGAGTGAGCAAGGTGTTAATACCGTTGTTAGCGCCGGT
>DATIDX010000409.1:0-5959 GCA_035456025.1 Cellvibrio sp.
TAGTCGCGTCAAACAGCGCAGTAAAACTTACCTCACTGCTCGCACTGCTAGAGTTAACTGGTGCCGAGCGTAGGGAAAAACCACTTTCATATCCGCCTGCTTGAACAGTCCAGGCAAGTGTGCCGGAGGGAGAATAAAAACCTTTAGGCCAACCGTTTTCAAAGTTTTCCTGATAACTATTTATTGCAGTGGGCAATGACTGGTTATTATTGAGCCCAGAGCCGAGCAAGTATTCCACTCGATTGGAGTATGTATCATTATCCAAATCACCATCGGCATCTGAAGCATTCGCAGGATTTAAACCCAGGCTAATTTCAATCTCATCAGGCAAACCATCATTATCATCATCGCTATCACATAGATCGCCAACAAAATCGTGATCAAAATCTGCTTGGTCATTATTGGCTACTTGCACACAATTATCTTTGAGATCATGCACACCGTCTGCATCCGCATCCGGTAGGTTGGCGAGATCAAATGTAGAGACTTCTGGGCCACTTGAAGTTTGTTTCACCACGACTAGCAGTTGGTTGATATTAAACACATTAGTGTTACTCGTATCCGGCAGCACAAATTGTGATTCCAGCGAAAAATTTGTATTCCAGAACTGCAATGTCTTTTTACTGGCGTCGATGGTGATTAATTGATTATTGACCCACGTACCTGAGCTAATTTCGTTAGAGAGCGCATTCAAGACGGTAATATTGCGTGCATCGACAATTTGCCCCGCTCCATTCAATAAATACTCACCGTCATTACTGACGACCAGCGGGTAGCGGGTAATTAAGGTATCGCCATGATAAGGAGATTCACCTTCAGTAACAAAAGTACCGTCATTTGGATTTATTTCACGCCAAACAATATCGTTAGGCGATGTATCATCGCGATGCAGATAAACGCGGTGTGCCAATGGATTCCATACGTATTCACGTCCGACGTAAGACCAATCCTCCGACGCAACAATAGTACCATTGATATCGAAAGTGTAATGGGTGGCCCAAGCGCCAGAACCATCCACTGCAAATACATAATTACCTGTGGCGAGTAACCCCAGTGTTCCCGTCGGCAAATTGGCAAAATGAACTTCAGTTGGCGCAGCTTGATCTGCCGCCAAATAACTTAACTTCCCAGTGTTGTACCCCAGATAAAGACGATTGTGTGCGGTGGAGTAAGTGACCCGATTCGGTGGCGCAAGCAGTGGCCATGTTGGTAAATATTTTTTTTCCGTCACCGACCAACGAAATACACTCAAGGATTCGCGATCAATCAGATACACAATATTATTGTCGTCATGAACAATAAAATCCGGTGAATAATTCAAGCCGACCGGATCGATAGCCTCACCCGGTAATGGCAAATCAAAACCGGATGCATCAATGCTGCCGGTTTGTACGCTGCTGGCTGAGATTTTGAAGGTAAATATTTTATCGTCATGAGCGGCGATAACATCCGGCTTTTCAGTTAAGGTAAAAAACCCCTGTTCCAGATGACTGCTGTTTAACAGCGTCAACTTGGTATTACGTAGCACCACCGGATTGTCGCCAATAAATGTCATTGCATCTATAGCGCCTGCCAAACTCCCGGCATAGGTTAGATCGGCAGCAAAATAAACGATCCCGGCGTTATCATAAATTCTACTTTGCGATGCGTTTAAATAAAGTTGAGTCGCATTAGGATAATCACCATGATAGGGGCTATCCACACTCCCGGTAATTTTCCCGGCGCTATCAATACTCATCTTTTCAATATCGGAAGGAGAGATTCCGGTGGAGCGTGAATAAATTGCATTGTTCAGCACAGAACCCACACTGCCGCCCGCCCCACGATAACTTACGCTGGAGGATTGGGTCAGGCTAAAGTCATTAATATCAATGACATAAATCGTACCTGTAGTCTCAGTAGCATAGAGTTGATTATTCAGTAGGATGATACTGGTGATATCGTTACTCGCGTTGCGAATAAATTGGCTATTACCTGTGGTTAAGTCTATTTCTCTTAGTTCACGATGAAACGCAACGTAGGCCTTGTTGCCCCTAATCGCGAAGGCGGTGGGGACTTTGGTTAAGCTAATATCTTCTGCCTGACTTTGTGTTGCCATGTCGTAACGGGCAATTTTATTCGGCGCCGAAAATAGAAAGTACACAGACGTGCTATCTATCTTGGTGCTCACATGAAGTGCAGTTGCATAAGTACTGAATAGCAGCGACGACAATAATAATGCGCCGATGGAGAGCTGTTGTGTAAACCGAGGCATCCGGAATTCCTTTGGTAATACTGACAATGTTTATAGTTTTGTTTCGAATAAGCCCATTGGGATGGGCGCGTGATTTTACCATGGCGCCTTTTTAAACAATAAGGCCTGGCCAATTATAATTAACTTATTTTTTTGATTAGCGATAAAAAAACCGATCCTCACAGATCGGTTTTTTGTTTTCATCCTGGGAAAAAATCCCGCACTAACAAATTACTTTTTGTAAGAGCACTTGTTAGGTGCACCACCTGGGTCAGAACCAAATGCGGCAACAGTACAAGCGATTGAACCACCGACAGAGACTTTCTTGGTGACCCACTTGCCTTTGCGGCCGAAGGCTACCCAGCCATCGCCGGATTCAACTACGCAGGTGCCGCCCAAGTCGGCGCATTTGGAGAAGCCGCTTGGGTAGTCGCCGGTGCCGCCGAGTACGGGTGCGCCGCTAGCTGATGAGGAGCTGGCTGCTTTGCTTGAGGCAACGGCAGTTGAGCTTGCGGCTTTACTCGATGCAACAGCGGTCGAACTCGCTGCTTTGCTTGATGAGGCAACAGGTTTAGAGCTAGCCACTGAACTGGTGGAACCGCCGCAGGCTGCTTCGGTTAATTGCGCGTTGTTTTTACCTACACCGGCAAAGCTGGCCAACTTGTCCTTCACGCATTGCGCAGTAACTGGTGCATAGCTGTAAGGGATGCTAATCGGGAAAGGCGCAGTGGTAGTCCAGTTAGTCGCGTCTATGGTGCCGCCGCTGCTCCAGGTAATGTTGTAGGTCGCGAAATCGCCCGGGTTGCGGATGTTGTTGTTGCGCAGATCCCACTTACCGCAGTTGCTGCTGTCGTAACGGCAGGTCACCGGGTTGTTGGCGTTTTGGAACCAGTTGCTCTCGATCAGCGAGTAACCTCCCTGGCGCACGTTGATGCCGGAGTCGGTAATGCCGTCATAGAGGTTGTTGTACATGTGCGTCCAACCGCCGCGTTGCAGTGGCAGGCGCGCATTTACGTTGCGATAGATATTGTGGTGGAAGGTGATCTCGCGGCCACCGGCGATATCGGTGCTGCTGGAGCCGTCCAGCCCGACTTTTTTGCTATCGCGGATCAGGTTGTAAGACACGGTGATGTTGTGTGAATCTTTTTTGATATCGAGGGCACTTTCAAAGGTTAAATCGCCATCGGGTGAGCCTTTACATTCGTTGTTCACTGCAAACAATTCGTTGTGGTCGACCCACACGTTAGTGCCGCTGTCGATGCGGATCATATCGGCATCGTTATTCGCGCCGGCAAGCGCGCCGATCTTCATGTTGCGGATGATCACGTTGCTGGATTTATTCACTACCACACCGAAATTCGCCGATGAACCATTGGCACCGATGATGGTGACACCTTTGGTCATTTCCTTAATTTCGACAAAGCGGTAAGCATCATTCCAGCGCGGATTCGGGCAGTTACCTGAAGCGTCCACCGTGTGGTTGGCAATCATCTGGTTAATCAGCGAATCTTCGTTGCCGGTGTAGGTAATCACCACCGGGTAATTACCTGCTTTGGCGTTGGCAACTATGGTATTGAGTTGTTCAAGGCTGGCGGCTGTAAACGCCTGTGAGCCGGAGGCAGCGCCGCCGTCGGTAGTGGAGAAGCCACCGGTAGCGGCGGCAAATACAGGGGCGGCAGCCATGATGGCAACTGCTGCGGCTATAGCTTTGAGGGTAAAACGTGGTTCTCTCGACGTACTTATTTTTTGAGTGGTGAACATAATTGCGATCTCGTCTAGTTATTAATTATTGAGGACGGACTGACCGATATGCCTGCTGCAATCGTGGAGATACATCTTTCCGCTAACGGCAGTAAATTTTATTTTTTATGTCCTGCCGGTGCAGCTTTTTCTTTTAACACCCGGTGCATCTTGCAGGAGGCGACCACGCGGTTGAGACGGGCCGTGTGACGCATTCTACATTTATACGATAATAAAGCCAGATTATCGCTTTGCTACTTGTTTTTCCGTTTCCAATGGTTACAGGGCGGTGTGCGAGTGGGAACTAAGGTGATTAAGATGCCAATCCGCCTTTAAACAGGCCTCCGCGAACCACTGTAACGCCTTGCCGCTATTGCCTTTACGCCAAGCGATGTACAGCGGGATATTCGGGCGTGGCACTGTGCACTCCAGTTGGATTAAATCGCCGCTGCGCAGATGCTCCCGGATTAAATGCCTGGGCAAGAAGCCGACGCCCACGCCCATCACCTGCGCCTGGATTTTCGCCTCGGCATTAGCGACGCGGATAATTTGCCGGCTCTCCAATAACCCCGAGGAGCGCCCCGGCGAGCTAAGCGAGGAGTCGGCCATCACAATAGTGGGAAAGGCCTGGATGGCGGCGGCATCAACCGGCCCCTTGTGCAGGCACAGCGGATGCGCGCGCGCGACGGCAAACACAAACTCCACCTCCCCCATGGGCCGGTACTCAAAAATGCCCTTGGGCAGATCGCCACTGGCACCGAGCGCCAGGTCGCAGCGCTCGGCGATAAGCGCATCCCAGGTGCCGCCTAATACTTCCTCACCAAGGGTGATGGCGACGCGCTTGTCGAGCAGGTTGAACGCATTGACCTGTTGTAGCAGCGGCGCGAGCGGCAGTACGGCGTCCTTGGCGATACGCAGTTGCGTCTCCCAGCCCGATTCCAATTGCTGCACTGCTTCTTCTATCGCAGTGGCCGCGTGCAGCAACTGGCGCCCTTGCTCCAACAACAAACGCCCGGCGGCAGTCAGCTGCGCGCGCTGTTTGCTGCGATCAAAAAGACTGATGCCGAGGTCGGATTCCAGCTTTTGCACGGTATAGGACAAAGCCGACGGCACCTTGAACAGGGCTTCGGCAGCAGCGCCGAAACTGCCTTTGCGGTCGATCGCATCGAGGACCCGCAGGGCATCGAGGGTGATGGCGTGGTTCATAAGACGGGTTTCGCGAGTTGTTCAAAAAATTTGAATTGATAGCTCAAAATCTTCCGCTTTTTTGTTGTCCGGCACAAGCCTAATCTAGCTACAAGTGAGGCGAACATGTAGTTAGAACGGCGCCGACCCAAACCAACCTTAACATCAAAATTTTCGGAGTTTAATCATGAGTGCAATCAAAACTGTGGTCGCTACTAACAACAGCTATTCCGCTTTGGCCTTGCGTTTGCCACTGGGCATTATCTTCGCCGCCCACGGCGCACAGAAATTATTCGGCTGGTTTGGCGGTTATGGTTTGCAAGGTACCGGTCAGTGGATGGCATCAATCGGCCTGGAGCCGGGTGTGTTGCTGGCGGCGTTATCCGGTTCGGCGGAATTCTTCGGCGGCCTGCTCCTGATCCTCGGTTTGCTGGTGCGCCCAAGTGCGCTGGTGTTGGCGGTGACCATGGTAGTGGCGATTGTGTCGGTACATATCAACAACGGCCTGTTTATGAGCAACAACGGGTATGAGTTTGGTCTGGCGCTGTTAGCTGGTGCTGTGTCCCTGCTGATCTCTGGCGGTGGCCGCGCGAGTGTCGACAGCCTGATCGCCAACAAAATCTAACCCGGAAGTATTGAGTGGATTAACAACGGACTAATGATTAACACGCGGCGCGCCATTAGCGCGCCGCAAAAAAATGAGGTGACCTATGATCAGTATCAGAAAAAGTAACCAACGCGGCAGCGCCAATTTTGGTTGGTTGAACAGCAAGCACACCTTTTCATTTGGCAATTATTACG
>DATIDX010000410.1:0-7226 GCA_035456025.1 Cellvibrio sp.
CAAGGCGACATAATCAGTCACTTTTTTGCAGTGTTCACGACTAATCCGTGGGCCCATATCCAAACCTGCTTGTGCACCATTACCAATGCGGAGCGCGCGCACTTTCAGTGCAAGTTGTTCAACCAAAACGTCCGCAATATCGCCCACGGCTACTGCAACTGAAATTGCCATGCAGCGTTCGCCTGCTGAGCCATAGGCAGCACCCATAAGCGCGCTCACCGCAGCATCCAGATCGGCATCGGGCATTACCACTAAATGGTTTTTTGCGCCGCCCAGTGCTTGCACACGCTTACCCGCCGCCGAGCCCTGTTGATAAATCGCTTCTGCAATCGGTGTCGAGCCGACAAAACTGACTGCCTGAATATCGGGGTGAACCAACAGTGCTTGCACAGCTTCTTTATCGCCATTGACCACGCTGAAAACCCCATCGGGTAAGCCTGCTTCTTTCAACCATTCAGCAATCAATAAAGATGCAGATGGATTTTTCTCAGAGGGTTTCAACACAAAACAATTGCCGCAGGCGATAGCAACGGGCCACATCCACATAGGCACCATCGCAGGAAAATTGAACGGTGTAATCCCCGCCACCACACCGAGCGGTTGGTTAAGCGTGTAGGCATCCACAGCGCCGCCTACCTGCTCAGTGAAATCACCTTTTAATAAATGCGGAATACCACACGCAAATTCGACCACTTCAATACCGCGAATAATTTCGCCTTTGGCATCGTCCACAACTTTGCCGTGTTCGCGAGAAATAACCGCAGCCAGCTCATCGATTCGCATTTCAATAATGGTTTTAAATTTAAATAAAATGCGTGCGCGATTAAGCGGTGTCATCGCCTGCCAGCTTGCAAATGCCTGTTTCGCTGCCGCAATAGCAGAATCCACCACCTCCGCATCGGCCAGTGCAACATCGGCAATATGTTCACCCGTGGCAGGATTAAAGACCGGTGCCCTGCGCGCGCCTGCTGCAGTGTTTTTCCCTGCAATAAAGTGATTAATCTTGTACACGCACGACCCCCAAAGTCAGACGACTGAAAAGACGATCAAAAAAGGCAAGATGACGTTCAAGTACATTTAATAGCTCACTAAAATCTTTATAGCACGCCATAGCAACCTTGCCCGATCGTGCTAATGTTAATTTAGACTCGCCTATTAATTCTTATGCAACAAACTAGCCCATTTATTGCAGGGCAATAAAATAGAACCGATAAAAGTGAAAGGCACCCAGCTTGCCATAGCAGCATCTGCCAGTTAATTAGCAAGGTTTGGAGAAAGTTTGATATGACTCAAGAACGAACCATCCAAGGCCGACGTATCGACCACATACGTTTAACCTCGCACGCGATAGAGATGCCATTCAATGCTCCCAAAATAAATTGGTTTGCCGAGCAGCCCAGCGAACGCGGCCCGGTGATTGGCACTATCTCCGATAAACAACAGCGCAACTGCATCGGCAGCCACGGTGGCAGCTACACTATTTACCGCGCGCTCTCGATTGCTGCGGGTAAATATCCAGCCAACCATAAACCCGATCTGCATAACACCCAACCCACTGATTTAATCAAACCGCAGCCCTCGTGGTTTGAGCCGGGAAAAATTATTTCTCTCGATCCATGGGGCGCACATATAGTCGATGCCTTTGGTGATTATTTGGAAAAAGGCTATAACATCCAGCCCAGTATCGCCGTAACCCAAGCCTATTTAAAATTGCCAGAGATTTACGATGCAATCAGCAAAGGGCGCTTACAAATCGACGGTAAATTTATTAATGCAGCAGGCGATCTCAAAGTCACCAAGGTTGCGATTGATCCTGTGTGGCATTTACCTAGCATCGCCGCACGCATTGGTTTGGATGAAGGCAGCCTGCGTAAAATTTTATTCCGCGAAACCGGCGGCATGTTTCCCGAATTAGTAACCCGCTCTGATTTAAAAGTGTTATTGCCTCCCATCGGCAGCACCACCGCGTATATTTTTGGCAATGTGAGTGATTTATCCAATCCCGAAATCGAATTAACCTGTCGTGTACACGATGAATGCAATGGCTCTGATGTATTCGGCTCCGACATTTGTACCTGCCGCCCTTATCTGACTCACGGCATAGAAGAGGCCGTAAAAACCGCGCAGCGAGGCGGCGTTGGTTTAGTGGTGTATTACCGCAAAGAAGGCCGCGCCCTGGGCGAAGTCACTAAATTTTTAGTGTACAACGCACGCAAACGCCAAGTGGGTGGCGACAGTGCCGCGACTTATTTTGCCCGCACCGAATGCGTGGCTGGCGTGCAAGATGCGCGCTTTCAGGAATTAATGCCCGATGCTCTGCATTATTTTGGCATTCGCAAAATTCACAATTTACATTCCATGAGCAACATGAAATACGATGCCATTACCAAGAGCGGCATAGAGGTTGTTAACCGTTTAAGTATTCCCGATTATTTAATTCCCAGCGATGCACAGGTAGAAATAGAAGCGAAAAAAGCCGCCGGCTATTTCACCGAGGATACAGTACGCACCGGCGAAGCACTGGAACGGGTTAAAGGCAGGGACTTGGATCTATGAATGAATTAACCGCTTTTATATTAAGCCCGAACGGCATTCGGGCGCGCGCGCAACAAATTTATCAACTCGCGCTGGAAGGCAAAACCCATTTTGAAATTCACGAACAGAAACTCGCAGAGGTTAGCGATTTTGTACTGCAAGTGATTGCAGAAAATTATCCCGATAAAAATGTGCCCTACCATTCGCGTTGGCGCCATTATGAAGTGGGCAACCAAAGCCAACTGAAACAGTTGCGCGCAATAGAACAATCACTCACACCGATTGAGCGCGCAAAACTCGGGTTGGATTTAATTTTACCGTCAGTATTAGTGGATGCAGGCGCAGGACCGGATTGGCAATACAGCTCCAGCAATTCCGTTACCGTCGGCCGCTCCGAAGGATTAGGCCTCGCCAGCCTGGATATGTTTTTAGCAGGTGGCCTTTCTCTTAATCGAAAAATAGAAACTACTGCTGCCGGATTAAAAGCTGTCAGCGTAGAAAGTTTTAGCGCGCACTTTAAGGTCAGCGACAATAATCCACTGCTAGGTGTTGAAGGTCGCGTGCAGTTATTGCGCAGCCTTGGCGAGGCGATACTCGCCCAGCCAATCATATTCCCTAATCAGCGCCCCGGCGATTTAGTGGATTATGTATTAACGCATTATCAATACACACCTACCGCGCGCCAAATTTTAACCATGGTGATTACTTTTTTAGGCAATATCTGGCCGGGTCGTTTAATGTTGGATGGCACTAATCTTGGCGATACCTGGGCCTATCCTCCTCTATGTGAAGGCCCGCCTGGTGAGGGAGCACAGGCCTATGTGCCCTTCCATAAATTAAGCCAATGGATTAGTTATTCCATTATCGAAACGCTTGCCAATAATGGTTTTACCGTAACGGGAGTTGAAGAGCTTACGGGCCTTGCCGAATATCGCAATGGCGGTTTGATGTTGGATTCCGGATTGATCAGCTTACGCAACCCTGCCAACGCCGAAACCTTATGGGCGCCGGGCAGCGAGATTATTATTGAATGGCGCGCCTTAACCATTTGCTTGCTCGATAAAATTGGTGAAAAAATTGTGCAGTCACTCAATACCACCGCCGCACAATTTCCCTTAGCCAAAGTATTGGAAGGTGGCACCTGGGCTGCTGGCCGCAAACTCGCATTACAGAAGCGCAATAATTTAACGCCGCCATTAAATATTCAAAGCGATGCAACGGTTTTTTAATGACACTTTTTAGCGAACTATTTTTAATAACACAGAGAGCAAAAGCCAAACATTTTTAACGCGCGCTGATTCAATCAGCTAAGGAATGAACATGCCCGTTACCCTTATCGACAATCCGTTAATGCAACACAAGTTGGCTTCGCTGCGCAATAAAGATACGCCGGCGGATTCTTTTCGCCGTGTAATGGTGCAAATGAGCGTACAAATTTTTTATGAAGCCGCACGCGACCTGCCCTACGCAAGCCAAACCATTAATACGCCCTTTACCAGCACCGAGGTTAATCGCATTAGCAAAAGCGTGGTATTAATTCCGGTAATGCGCGCGGGGCTGGGTATGTCGGAGGCTATAGTGAATTTATGGCCGGACGCGGCTGTAGGCCATATAGGAATCTACCGTGATAAGTTCATCCAGAACACAGTTGAGTATTATTTTAAAATGCCAAAAGATGTGGTGAATTCTGCGATTTTTGTGCTCGACCCGATTATCGCTACTGGCGACACCGCGATTGCCACAATCGACCGACTGAAAGAAATTGGCTGCCGCGATATTTCCTATTTATCACTCCTGACCTCACAGCAAGGCGCCGAGATGCTGATGCAAACCCATCCGGACGTAAAACTTTTTGCGGTCTCCACCAGTGATGATATTAATGAAGATGGTTATCTCACCCCTGGACTAGGCGATGTAGGCGCGCGTTATTACAACGCACTTTAATCAATAGCAAAAAAACACTTCATAAAAAAGGCCGATTCACTGCAAATGAATCGGCCTTTTTTATGTGTTTGCACACTATCTGGGAGTGCCAAATATACGATCCCCCGCATCGCCCAAGCCTGGCAAAATATAGCCTTTTTCATTCAAGCAGCGGTCGATAGCGGCCACATAAATTTCGACATCCGGATGCCTGGCTTGCACTCGCTCAATCCCCTCGGGCGCAGCTACTAAAAATAAACCAATAATTTTTTTGCAGCCTTTTTGTTTTAACAATTCAATGGTCGCCAGCAGAGTTCCGCCTGTGGCTAGCATTGGGTCAACAATTAAGGCAGTGCGGAAGCTGACATCTTTAACAACCTTGTCAAAGTACGCTACTGGCTCAAGCGTTTCTTCATTGCGGTACAGGCCCACAACACTGACTTTGGCGTTGGGAATAATGCGCATTACACCATCCAACATACCCAAGCCTGCACGCAAAATTGGCACTATGGTGATTTTTTTGCCCTTAATTTGGACGATGGGTGACTGGTAATTGTTCCAATCGGTAACCGTTGTAGGTTCGGTAGGTAAATCGCGCGTGGCTTCATAGGTAAGCAAATTCCCTATCTCGCTCGCTAACTCCCTGAAATCTTTGCAGCTAAGGCTCGCATCACGCATTAAACCAATTTTATGTTGCACCAGCGGATGGGTAATTTGATGGACAGCCATAATTAAACCCCATAAAAATGGATGGATTTTCCTTACACATAAAAGCTGATCAATTTAAAACCTGCCACTTTTAAATCTATTCCTTTTAAAAGTAGACAGCATGTAGCAGTAGTGCCAATCAATATTATGCAAATCTGTGCACGTATAAATTCTCTAGCCGTGGCACACTCATAACTGCATGCAAAGACTTGACCAAGTGGTTATCAGCAATGAGCTTAAACACATTAGTCACGGTAGATGGTTTCAATAAGGTGATAACCAAATTGAGTTTTAATGGGGCCATGCACAACATGTATCGGCAACTTAAAGACCACATTATCGAAAGCCTTAACCATTTGACCCGGACTAAACTCACCCAGATTGCCCCCTTTTTTGGCTGAGCTGCAAGTAGAGTGCTTTCTCGCCATAACACCAAAATCCGCACCCTTGGCGATAAGCTGCTTTATCTTCTCTGCCTCACTTTGAGTCTTGACCAAAATGTGCCGAGCTGAAGCAGTTTGCCGTTTTGAATTCATGATGGACTCTTGTGTACTCGTGCCGTATCGAAACAATTGGGGTAAAAGTTAAACTAAGCGTGTTGTGGGTTGAATAAGCCTCTGCTTTTGGCGCAGAACACTCAAGCTAAAAAGAATTTT
This sequence comes from Cellvibrio sp., assembly GCA_035456025.1. GTDB lineage: Bacteria > Pseudomonadota > Gammaproteobacteria > Pseudomonadales > Cellvibrionaceae > Cellvibrio. Next base: position 5,823 of record DATIDX010000410.1, read on the forward strand.
TTATTTCAGATAAAATTCTCATTTTCAACGTTTTCGGTCAGAAGTGGAAGTTGACGTACTTTTTAAGCAGCCGCTGGACATCAAATAGGTACTTTACTTACCATGACATTTTTTATATTTTAACTCGCTTCCACACCAACACTTTTCATTTCGCCCTAAACGCTGATTGGGTATTGGCTTTTTTACACTAGCCCTTTTGGCCATTTGATTTTTGACTATACGTTCTGATTCTTCATAAAGATGGTAGTTTTGTTCTGTACGACTCGTTGGGATTTCAATTTCAACTCGTTCAGCACTATAAATTGCCCCTGAAGGGTCAACCGAAGCTACTACACCATTCATGTAATTCAATCCGTTTGCCAAACCGACAGCGGCAGCCCGATTTTTTAACATTAAAATATCGCAAGGCATTTGTGACTGCTGAAGCCATATAAATAATGCAGGATCACCGAGAGAAAGGAAATAACGATATGGCCGCTCATCAAGAGTAGCAATCAACGCTAATAGCATATTACCTAAGTCATTCCGTCCATCTGCACCAGCGTCACGAATTTGACTATCAATGGAAAGCCATCCTTGTTTGCGTGTTTTATCCAAAGCACTTAATAGATTACTAACGGAATCAGGGAACTCTTGAGTAGGAATCGGGCGATTACTCCAATCGTCTCCTTTGAAATAGGAATCCACTATTTCACTCATCCCGGTCCAAGTTATTAAATCTGGAGAGCCTTCATCCTGTTGCTGCTGAATATCCACATCAAATCTATTCCTACTGATGTAAGCACCTAGATGATCATGCTCGTCAAAAAGCAGCGCTCCTTTAATTCCAGAAACAGTTTGCCGAACTTCTAAATAATGAGCGAGCTGCCCCATTGTTGGTAAGAACCGTTTTAGCACGAACAGATCATCGATTGAGAGCGAAATGAACGGGTACTTACCCAGTAGCGGCTCAATCTCAGGAAGCTCTTTAGACATGGAAGAAAATGGTGAAAATGACTCTACAGTTAGCCCGACAGGAATCATCACTCTATAAGCAGCTCGATTTAATTTACCACATTCAGTGTATCTGCCGCCCTCTAGCTTATATATTGACTTATCGCCCCCTGTATTTAAATATTCAAAAAATCTTTTGCACTGCCTATAGGCTTTTATTATTAAATCCTGTATTGCCTGAGTGTGACGAGAGTAATCCAGCTCTGGTGATGCAATTGTTGCTGCTGCCCCTGACTTTGCTTCAACAAGAATTAATACATCATCAATAACAATGAGAGTATCGTTCTCTACCCATTGATTAGTTAACAAATCCCTATAATAAACTTCTTGATAGATTGCCGCTCCTTGAAATTGATCTGAAAGAATTTCAAAAAAAGCTGACTCACTCATAACTTTTTGGTTTAGCTTAAA
>DATIDX010000411.1:0-2251 GCA_035456025.1 Cellvibrio sp.
ACAAACAATGTTAATTTTGGGTAAATTATTTTCCTTTAAGGCACATTGCTGCAATTTATAATACTTTTTTTACCTTTTATTTATAATTTGTTTGTTTTGCCAATGGGAGAAGCCAATCAGTGCAGTTACTACGCCTAAAAGTGCAAAAAACATATCCGATTGGGTGTCCCAAGGGTCGCCTTGGGTGCCGAGGAATTCATCTGCTCCTTGCCCGAGAAGTAACGCTGCCGCCCATTCGATGAGTTCATAAGTGGCGCTTATCGCCAACACAATACACACAACAATGAAACCAAGCATTTTGGCACCTTTCACAATCTGGTTGCGCAGCAAAATTTCCCGGGCAATTAACGCTGGTGCAAACCCTTGGAAAAAGTGACCAAGTTTGTCGTAGGGGTTGCGCGATAACTCAAGCCAATCCTGCACCACAAAACCGGCCGGTACCCGTGCATAGGTGTAGGCGCCGCCCAGTATCAAGATCAGGGCATGTAAAAAAATGCACCAGTAAAGCAGTGTGGTAAGCGGAAATTTTTTATGTGTTACCCATAGGATGGGAATGGCAATGAGCACTGGCATGACCTCCATCAGCCATGTTGCGCGGTCATAAGGTTGCCAGCCAGAAAGTGCCAGGCAGATAAAAGTGGCAGCCAGCATGCATAGCAATAACAGAGATTTTGGGGTGGTCATTAGCTGTCTCGTATGTTTAATGGTTTTGTTCTGCCCTGATATTGCTATTCCTTATTATTTATTGTTGATGCGCTTTTGAAATCGAATACTGGATGGTGAATCAGCATCACTCAGGCCGCTTCAATAACCTCTCGTAATCAGACCAAGATAAAAAGCCGTTGAAGACATAAAAAGATTCGTTCGTATCGACGGGGTTGTAATAAACAATGTATTCGTCGCTATTGAGCACATCATCGCGCAATGAAACGGCTGAACTTTTGGAGGTCGTGGTAAGTATTGAGTAGGGCGATTGAGTGCAGGAATATTGTTGGTTATTTGCCGTAAAGGTAAATTTAGTAGTGAGCGTGAATTTTTCAGGTTGCGCGTTGGAACTTTGCACTTCTACTGCATCGAGAGTTGCGATAGCGCTTGGCCAAGACTTAATGCCATTGGCACAATACTGCATAACCTTTTGCTCCTTCGTTATCGACTGACGAAATTGGTTCCTTATTTTGACTACACGATAAGCTACAAAAAGGGCGATAAATAATAAAAATAAACCCACATAAATATTCATTTTTAGGTATTAGTTTCCGGTTAAGTCAACAAGGAGGGGCGATTTTTGATTAGATAGAAGCAATAAAATTCTAACGCATTATGGCGTAAATACTCGCATAAGTTCAATCAATCGCCCGATCCGCTCATTGGATAACTGGCGATAATCCGGGTAAGGCGCAACAATTAACCGGTTCTTCTTGTTAACCGCAAAATAAGCGTCCAGCCATTCAAGTTGTGGTAGATCCAATCTGGTCGCGTAGGTTTTTCCAGCGATTATATGAAGGGTATTTTTATCCCTATCAAACTGAGGGGAGCTAAACAACAGCGCTTCCCGCGAATGCGACTGAAATAGTTCAGTGTCCCGGTAAGATTGCCAAGTGGTCGGTAAATCCGAGCGCCTGGCTTGATGCCAATCAAATAATAGTTTGGCATAAACATTAAACACTTTGCGCCAGTGATTACTAGTGTGATTAACGATATGCGCCACTTCACCTGCCGCCAAGCCACGTAAATCCCTCATTTCCGGATAATCATCAACGGGCGGGCGGTTGGCAATGTAAAATTTGATGCTGCTTTCCTGAGAGCCTAAACCGATTAAATTTTTGAACATATCTAAATTAATGTAATCCTATTTATTGGTGATGGAAAACATAGGGCCTGAACCGCTATCTATTTTTCCTCTATATTACGTTGATGATTAAGGAGCCAAAAAATGGAAACTCAAAAACTACATCGCGGCAGATTGATCGATCACATTCAATTGGTGGTTAGTGACCTGGCCGCATCCCAAAAATTTTACACTGCTATTTTTGAGGTGTTGGATATTCCACTAGGTGGGGCCGGAGAAAGTTTTTTCTGGGCAGATGAATTATTTGTATCCACAGCCGACAGCGATGCTGCCCAAGGTATCCTTACTGGCCGACATCATTTGGCATTTCAAGCGCGTGACGAAGCAATGGTGGACGCATTTTATCAGGCCGCGTTAACGAACGGAGGAAAGGACAATGGTAAACCGGGCGAGCGACCTTAT
>DATIDX010000412.1:0-2927 GCA_035456025.1 Cellvibrio sp.
GATAATTTCCAGTTGCAGTGTGCAGCGCCCTTCGATTCCCCACATAGAGCCCTCCTATTGCAATGATTGGTTTTGCCCACTTGCCTGTGCGGGGGGCAATCCTTATGATGGCTGTAACTAATTGGGATCTCCCCACCACTAATAACCGACAGGTTTGGAGTTTATTATGAGTAGCGATGCAATTGTTCACGTAAGTGATGCCAGCTTTGAGCAAGAAGTTCTTGGCTCTGACCTGCCGGTGTTGGTTGATTTTTGGGCGGCCTGGTGTGGTCCTTGTAAAATGATTGCGCCAATTCTTGACGATTTGGCTGAGCAATTTGAAGGTAAAATTAAAATCGCCAAAGTTGATGTTGATGCTAACAAAGAGACCCCAGCCAAGTTTGGCATCCGCGGTATTCCGACGCTGATTATCTTCAAAAATGGCGCCGCACATGCCACTAAAGTGGGTGCTGTAAGTAAACCGCAGTTAGTTGATTTTATTAACAGTTCTTTGTAATCCAAAAGGGCCGTCGCAAGATGGCCCAATTTGTTTTTGCACTTGGCAATATTTGCCGCTATACTCAGCCAATCTGATGTTTGTTCCTCCTCGAATCACCTTCCCGATTCCTCTAAACCAGACGAACAAACCCAATTCCCTGCTGTTGTTCTTGCCTCGGTATCTGAATATAGCCGGATAAGTCACCTAGCCAGCCAATTTACATTATCGAAGTTGATAATCTGATCGAAGCTTGCAGACTAGTGGTTTACTTAACTGTGCTAAATAATCCCTGTGCGCGGCAGTATCCAGCAGAAACCAGAATTAAGCGGCTTAATAACAGCAACAAGACGCAATCAATTTCGTAAACCATGCATCGCCACCGGGCGAACATCTGCAATAACTCACATCCATCCATAAAGTCCTTTCTATGAATTTAACCGACCTTAAAAAGAAACCGATTGAAGAATTAATTGATATCGCCCACGAAATGGGATTGGAAAATATCGCCCGCTCGCGCAAGCAGGACATTATTTTTAATATCCTCAAGCGCCACGCCAAGGGCGGAGAAGATATTTACGGTGACGGTGTACTGGAAATTTTAGTGGATGGATTCGGTTTTTTGCGTTCAGCCGACAGTTCTTATCTTGCAGGTCCTGATGATATTTATGTTTCACCCAGTCAGATCCGCCGCTTCAATTTGCGCACTGGCGACACCATCTCCGGCAAGATCAGGCCACCAAAAGAAGGCGAGCGCTATTTTGCACTGTTAAAAGTTAATGACATTAACTTCGATAAACCTGAAAGTTCCCGCAATAAAATCCTGTTTGAAAACCTCACCCCGCTGTTCCCCAACATCCGTTTGCCGCTTGAAGCTGGTAATGGTTCTACCGAAGACCTCACTGGTCGTATCATCGATTTGATTGCTCCCATCGGTAAAGGTCAGCGCGGTTTGATTGTGGCGCCGCCCAAAGCCGGTAAAACCATCATGATGCAAAATATTGCGCAGGCGATTACGCGCAATAATCCCGAGTGTCATTTGATTGTATTGCTCATCGACGAACGTCCGGAAGAAGTAACCGAAATGCAGCGCTCGGTGCGCGGCGAAGTGGTTGCGTCCACGTTTGACGAGCCGCCCGCGCGTCACGTGCAAGTGGCCGATATGGTGATCGAAAAAGCCAAGCGTTTGGTTGAGCACAAAAAAGATGTAGTGATTTTGCTCGACTCCATCACGCGTCTGGCGCGCGCTTACAACACCGTAATTCCTTCATCAGGAAAAGTGTTGACTGGTGGTGTGGATGCGCACGCGCTGGAGCGCCCGAAGCGTTTCTTTGGCGCTGCGCGGAATATCGAAGAGGGCGGCAGTCTGAGTATTATCGCCACCGCACTGGTAGATACCGGCTCCAAGATGGATGAAGTAATTTACGAAGAATTTAAAGGTACAGGTAACCTTGAATTGCACCTTGATCGTAAAATTGCTGAAAAACGGATTTACCCTGCAATCAACGTGCGCCGCTCAGGTACTCGCCGCGAAGATTTGTTGATGAAAGAAGATGAGTTACAGCGCGCGTGGATTTTGCGCCGTTTGCTTAACGATATGGAAGATGTTCCTGCGACAGAATTCTTGCTCGATAAGCTGAAAGATTTTAAAACCAACGACGAATTCTTTATGTCGATGAAGCGCAAATAAGCGTTTAGCGTAAAATTTGTAAGCTTGTAGCCCGTATGGAGCGCAGCGCAATGCGGGTAATTAAAAGCCCGTAATCGCTGTACTCCATACGGGCTTTGTCTTTTTCACCACTTCGGTTTTCAAACTGGGTTTGCTACAAAAATGAAATATAAAGACCTGCGCGATTTTATCGCTCTACTTGAAGGGCGCGGTTTATTAAAACGCATCAAGCACGAAATAGATCCCCATCTCGAAATGACAGAAATTTGCGACCGCACCCTGCGTGCCGGTGGCCCTGCATTATTGTTTGAAAATCCCAAAGGTTATGGAATTCCTGTGCTCGCCAATTTATTTGGCACTACCGAGCGTGTGGCGTTGGGGATGGGGCAGGAATCCGTTGAGGCGTTGCGTGAAGTGGGCAAGTTGCTCGCATTTTTAAAAGAGCCGGAGCCGCCGAAAGGCTTTAAAGATGCCTGGGATAAATTGCCCATCTTTAAACAGGTTTTGAATTTGGCCCCTAAGGTGCTGAGCAAAGCGCAATGCCAGGAGATCGTTCTGGAGGGTGATGCAGTAAATTTGGATGTATTGCCGATCCAGACTTGCTGGCCGGGCGATGTCGGCCCGCTGGTGACTTGGCCATTAGTGGTTACGCGCGGCCCGCACAAAGAGCGGCAAAATCTCGGTATTTACCGGATGCAAAAAATCGGCAGGAACCGGTTGATTATGCGCTGGCTTTCCCATCGCGGTGGCGCCTTGGATTTCCGTGAATTCCAAATTCAAAAC
>DATIDX010000413.1:0-9351 GCA_035456025.1 Cellvibrio sp.
ACTCGCCTGGCGATTGAAAAAGGTATTGAAACCCTGCGCGCCATGTTACCGCTGGTAAATCAATGCCAGCGCGAAACTGTTCCGGCAAGTGAACTGATTATCGGTTTGCAGTGCGGCGGTTCCGACGCTCTTTCTGGCATCACCGCCAACCCTGCATTGGGTATTGCCGGCGATATTCTTGTGCGCCACGGCGGTACCGTGATTTTATCCGAGACGCCGGAAATTTTTGGCGCCGAGCATCTGTTGACGCGTCGCGCCGAAACGCCGGAAATTGCGCAAAAATTATTGGATCGCATCACCTGGTGGGAAGATTACACCGCGCGCAATGATTTCGAATTAAACAATAATCCGTCACCGGGCAATAAAGCGGGTGGTCTCACCACAATTATTGAAAAGTCACTGGGTGCGCAAGCGAAAAGCGGCTCAACCAATTTGCGCGATGTGTTTCTCTACGGTGAAGACATTACCACCAAAGGTTTTGTGTTTATGGATAGTCCGGGTTATGACCCGGTGTCCGCCACTGGCCAGGTTGCTTCGGGCGCACAAATTTTGTGTTTCACCACTGGTCGCGGTTCTGCCTTTGGTTGCAAGCCGGCGCCGAGTATCAAGTTGGCGACCAACAGTAAAATCTACAGCCATATGCAAGAGGATATGGATTTGAATTGCGGTCGCGTCTCTGATGGTGAAATCAGTTTGGAAGAGTCCGGGCAGGAAATTTTTGAAGAAATTTTAGCGGTTGCATCAGGCAAGCCAACAAAAAGCGAATTGCTCGGCTATGGTGATAATGAATTTATCCCGTGGAAAATTGGCGCGGTGGTTTAACTCCAATCTCAACGCGCCATGGACTCCGTTATTTATTGCGAGACGCGCCGTAAATACATCCATGTAGGCTCGTCTGCAGCATCCTTGCTGCAGACGGTCTCACAATAAATAACGGAATCCATAAGCTACGCACGATGTTACTAACATAAAAAGCAAACCGGGGCCAATCAAAGAATTGGCCCGTCAAAAAACCTGGTGAGAGTCAGGTCTACAAAAGCAAGTCACTAGAAAGCAAATTACGGCAGGTTCCATTCACAATCGTGTCACATTAATGAAAACATTGATGCGGTTTTGTATTGCCTGAAATTTGCTACTATTACCGAGGGCGACAAAAAAATGAAAATCGTTATTCCAAAAGAAAGGCGTGCACATGAGCGGCGCGTAGCAGCAACTCCCGACACCGTTAAAAAATTAATCGCGCTCGGTTTTGATGTTGCAATCGAAAAAGACGCTGGCATTGCCAGCCGTATCACCAACGAATCCTATCAGGATGCAGGAGCCTCAATCAGCGATGATCTCGCTGGTTTATTGGGCTCGGCAGATATCGTGTTAAAAGTCCAGCGCCCGCTCCTCGCAACCGAGGGTGATGTTAACGAACTCGCGCTGATAAAACGCGGGGCAATTTTAATTGCGATGCTTTCTCCCTACGCCGATCCCGCTGCAATTAACCACTATGCTGAAGCTGGCATTACTGCGCTCACACTCGAATTTGTGCCGCGTATTACGCGCGCCCAATCAATGGATGTGTTGAGTTCGCAATCGAATTTGGCCGGTTATCGCGCCGTGTTAGAGGCGGTTAATGTGTACGACCGCGCTATGCCAATGATGATGACGGCGGCAGGTACAGTAGCACCAGCCAGAGTGATGGTGCTCGGCGCCGGCGTTGCCGGTTTGCAAGCGATTGCTACAGCAAAGCGTTTAGGTGCAATTGTGTCGGCAACTGATGTGCGCGCCGCATCTAAAGAGCAAGTTGAAAGTCTCGGCGGAAAATTTGTGATGGTGGAAAGCGAAGAGGTGAAGAACGCTGAAACCGCTGGCGGTTATGCCAAAGAGATGAGTGACGACTACAAGCGCCGCCAAGCCGAATTGGTTGCTGAAACGTTAAAGAAACAAGATATCGCCATTTGCACTGCGTTAATTCCCGGCCGCAAAGCGCCGACGCTGATTAATGACGATATGGTGCACAGCATGCGCCCCGGTTCAGTGATTGTTGATCTCGCCGCTGAGCAAGGCGGCAATTGCACGCTCACCAAACCCGGTGAAGTTGTTGAAGTGAATGGCGTGACGATTATTGGCTTATTCAATATTCCCAGCCGTTTATCGGCCGATGCCAGTGCGCTCTACGCCAAAAATGTATTGAATTTTCTAACCCCGATGATGAATGCCGATAAACAGTTCGCCGTGAATTGGCAGGATGAAATTATCTCCGCCACTGTGCTCACGCGCGATGGTGCAATTGTTCATCCCAACTTCAAACCGGCCAGCGCCGCTTAATCGGGAGTTAATTATGGAAACCAGTTTTGTTTCGCAATTATCGATTTTCGTCTTGGCCATTTTTGTCGGCTACTACGTAGTCTGGAGTGTAACCCCTGCGTTGCACACGCCGCTCATGGCGGTGACCAATGCAATTTCGAGCGTGATTATTGTCGGTGCATTAATTGCTGTCGGCCCTGAAGGTGTGAGCTTGTCAAAAGTGCTCGGCTTCTGCGCCATGGTGTTGGCATCGATCAATATTTTTGGTGGCTTCACCGTAACCCATCGCATGCTCGCGATGTATAAAAAGAAAAATAAAGCGGGGGAGAAATAATTATGTCGTCATTCAATGAAAGTTTAACTTCGCTCGCCTATTTGGTGGCGGCAGTGCTATTTATTATGGCGCTGCGCGGTTTGTCATCACCTGAATCATCGCGCAAAGGTAATTTTTTTGGCATGTTGGGGATGTTGATTGCAGTAGTTACTACGGTGCTCAGTCCTGCAGTAACCTCTTACGGTTGGATCTTATCAGCGCTCGCGATTGGTGCGGTGATTGGTATCTTTATTGCGCGCAATATTGCTATGACTGCTATGCCGCAATTGGTTGCTGCATTTCACAGCCTTGTGGGTATGGCGGCGGTATTGGTTGCAGGTGCCGCATTTAGTAACCCCGCTGCATTCGGAATTTTAAATGCAGCGGGCGAAATTTATATCGCCAGCCGGATTGAAATGGGCCTGGGTGTGGTGATAGGTGCAATTACATTTTCCGGATCAGTCATCGCGTTTACCAAGCTGCAAGGTTTGGTATCGGGCAAGCCAATTGTTTTCGGTGGCCAGCATTTTATTAACGCCATTCTCGGCGCAGCAATTCTCGGATTGATTGGTTATTTCTGTGTCGATCAATCACCCTGGGTATTTTGGGGCATGACGGCACTTGCCTTTGTTATCGGAGTGCTGCTGATTATTCCGATCGGCGGTGCTGATATGCCGGTAGTTGTTTCGATGCTTAACTCCTATTCAGGTTGGGCGGCAGCAGGCATTGGATTTACGCTGCATAATGATGCGTTAATTGTTACTGGTGCACTAGTCGGCTCGTCAGGTGCGATCCTCTCCTATATTATGTGCAAAGGCATGAACCGCTCCTTCTTTAATGTCATCCTCGGCGGTTTTGGAGCGGATACTTCTGCTGCCGCTGCAGGTGCAAATGAAGAAGAGCGTCCGGTAAAACGGGGTAGTGCCGAAGATGCGGCGTTTATTATGAAAAATGCCGGCTCGGTGATTATCGTTCCCGGTTACGGTATGGCAGTAGCGCAAGCGCAACATGCACTGCGTGAAATGTGTGAAGAATTGAAAAAAGCCGGAGTAAAAATCAGCTACGCAATCCATCCGGTTGCGGGTCGTATGCCCGGCCACATGAATGTGTTGCTCGCTGAAGCTAATGTGCCTTACGACGAAGTATTTGAGCTGGATGATATTAACAATGAATTCCAAACTGCCGATGTGGCTTTTGTCATCGGTGCCAACGATGTAACCAACCCCGCTGCTAAAACTAATCCGCAAAGCCCGATTTTCGGCATGCCGATTTTGGAAGTGGAAAAAGCGCGCACGGTGTTATTTGTGAAGCGTTCGATGGCTTCGGGTTATTCGGGGGTGGAGAACGAACTTTTTCACAGGGATAACACCATGATGTTGTTTGGCGATGCCAAGAAGATGGTGGAAACGATTGTGAAAAATATTGCCTGATGTGGCATGTGTAAATGTGTATGGAGCTCGTACTGGGTGCCTTTCCTTAATTTTTAAGGGCAGGCACTCTTTTTTATCGCGCGATAAAATTGTTTATTCAAGCAGATACATTTATGAAAATTGAACACTTTGCAATTAACGTAAAAGATCCCATCGCTATGGCGGCCTGGTATGTGGCGCATATGGGGTTAACGATCGTGCGTAAGCAAGATGGTGGTGCTAATACCCATTTTCTTGGCGACGAAAGCGGCGATGTGATGTTGGAGATTTACAACAATCCTCCTGATCAAGTGCCGGATTACGCGAATATGAATCCGCTGTTGGTGCATCTCGCGTTTGTGTGTGAAAACCCGGTGGAGAAACGCGCGCAGCTTGAAGCGGTGGGTGCGAGTTTTGCGGAAGAAGTGCATATTAAAGATGGTTCACATCTGGTGATGATGCGCGACCCATGGGGTTTGGCAATTCAGTTGTGTAAGCGTGGCAATAAAATGTTGCGCTGTCAGCAGTAAAAAATATTTTATTGTTTTCATGCGTGTTGCGCGGAGAATTCCGCGCAACACTAACAAGGCCTAGGCGCCAAGTTCTTTATCAAAAATAGCCTTATCAATAATCGCACCGCGATGGCGAATGATAATGCCTGCGCAGCGGATGCCTTGCTTGGCTGAATCTTCCAGCGATTTCTTCTGCAAGCGCCCTGCTAAATAACCGGCATTAAAAGTATCGCCTGCACCGGTGGTATCAATCACACCTTGCACCGGTGGAACAGGAACACGGATTTCCGCATTAGGGGTGATGATGATGGCATCGTCGGCACCGCGTTTTAAAACCAGCTCGGCAAGATTGAAGGTAGCGTAACGCTTCTTGCAGCCTTCAACACTGTCATCGCCCCAGAGTAGCTGCTCATCATCGAGTGTAAGTAGTGCGATATCGGTGTACTCCATAATCGCGAGCATAGCTTGTTGGGCTTCATATTTGTCGGCCCACAAGCGCGGACGGTAGTTGCTATCGAATGCAATGATCACACCTTGCTGGCGCAGTTTGTGTAGGCTGCAGTACAAAAATTCGCGCGATTTTGCACCTATAATAGCGAGGGTAATTCCGCTCAGGTAAACGCAGTTGCAATCGACTAACTTTTGGCAGAGTTGATCAGCTGCTTCTTGCGATGAAAACAATTCGCGCGCTGGCGCTTCTTTGCGCCAGTAAAAAAACTCGCGCTCGCCATCGGGTGTGTTACGAATGATATATAAGCCGGGTGAGCGCCCCGGCAATTGCTTAATCAAGCTGGTGCCGATATTTTCGTTGGCCATGCGCTGCAAGATTTGTTTGCTGTAGGGGTCTTCACCCAATTGGGTAACGTAATCGGTTTTTAAACCCAGGCGCGCCATATACACCGAAGTGTTGTAGGTGTCGCCTGCAAAAGATAGGGCCATAGTTTCACGGCCATTGCTGTCGGTAGTGGGAAATGGAGCCAGCTCCACCATGACTTCGCCAATCGCTGCTATGTGTGCCATTTAAATAATTCCGGGGGTTATATTTGAGTGATGCTTTTTGATTTTACTAATTCAGGTTGTGTTTTTGGCATTGGTAAAAGCAGCGCAAAATATATCACTCCTGCGGAGCGAAAAATAGAAATAGTTGGTTAAGATACCAATTTTGAGCGATTAAAAATTTATCTTTTTCTTGTTAAGAAGATGCCATGAATTTAACGACAGGCGTAGAATACTGACTATTGTGCGCGCGAATATTTATACATTGCTGAAATCAACCTTGCTGGATTTTTCTAATGAATCGTTTAAACCAAAAATTATTAGCTGAGCTTCCAAAAGACATTCTTCTTCCGGCCTATGATCGCACAGCGCTCAAGCCAGGAATTGTGCATTTGGGCATAGGTGCGTTTCATCGTGCCCACCAAGCATTTTATACCGAAGCGGTATTGAATAAATTCGGCGGTAACTGGGGGATAGTTGGCAGCAGTTTGCGCTCGGCCAGTGTGCGTGACCAACTGGTGCCGCAGGATTGTCTTTACACCTTGGTGGAGCGCTCCGGTGAAGGCGAAAAATTGCAAATTATCGGGGCGGTGCTTGATACTTTGGTAGGGCCAGAAAACCCTGCAGCGCTGGTTGCGCAAATGGCATCGGCTAATATCAAAATTGTTTCACTGACCATTACTGAAAAAGGTTATTGCCATGATCCGGCGAGCGGTAATTTAAACCTTGCGCATCCGGACATCATCCATGATCTTGAGCACCTTGACCGCCCTGTATCGGCGATAGGTTTTCTGGTTGCTGCATTAAAGCAACGTTTTGACCAAAAGCAAAAAGCCTTCACTTTATTGAGTTGCGACAACCTGCCCAATAACGGCGAAGTACTAGAAAAGGTGGTTACGCAATTTGCAGAAAAAATTTCACCGGAGTTTTCGGCTTGGATTAAAGCGAATGCTACCTTCCCGTGCACCATGATTGACCGCATTGTGCCCGCGACTACCGATGATGATCGCCGCGATATTGAAGCGCGCTTAAGTGTAAATGGAAAGCCGGTGCGCGATGAAGGCATGGTGGTATGCGAGCCGTTCACTCAGTGGGTAGTGGAAGATAAATTTGCCGATGGTCGCCCCGAGTGGGACAAAGTGGGTGTATTGCTGGTTGAAGATGTACGCGTATTTGAAAAAATCAAATTGCGGTTATTAAACGGTGCCCATTCAACTATGGCCTACACAGGTTATCTTTCGGGCTTCCAATACATCAGCGAAGTGATGGAGCAGCCGGCATTTGTAAATCTGGTAAAAACCTATATGGCGCGCGAGGCGGGTGAGACAGTGCAGGCACCGGCCGGTTTCGATATCGAAGCCTACAAACAACAACTGCGCGACCGCTTCTCCAATAAAGCGCTGAAGCACCGCACCTGGCAAATTGCTATGGATGGCTCACAAAAATTGCCGCAACGTTTATTGGAAACCCTGCGTGAACAATTGGCGGGCAACGGCCATATTGATATTTTGTGTCTGGGTGTTGCTGCTTGGATTCGCTATGTGTCCGGTGTGGATGAAAAGGGCGCGGCGATTGAAGTCTCTGACCCTCTTGCAAAAGAATTGCGCGCGGCCTGCGATGCACATCAAGGCAATCCCGCGGGCATGGTAAAAGCGGTGGTGGGAATCCAGAAGGTATTTGGTGCGGATTTAATAAATGAAGTACGCTTTATCCAAACCACCACCCAATGGCTGGAGCGTTTTTACGCCAAGGGTGTGCTGGCTTCGGTACAGGATGCTTTTAAGTAATCCTTAGCTGTTTCTCCATGGGCGCCCGGGCAGCCGTTTGGGCTCGCGAAAAGCGTACAACACATGTTTAAGTAAAATACTGCTGTTGAAAAACGCAGCCAATTGAACGGGTTGTTCTTGAGCCAAATCGTTGCCGTCCGCTCGAATAGGAGATTCTATGTTAGTGATGTTTCTGGTGGGGATCCCGGTGATCCTGGCAAATATGTTGTTGCAATCCATAGTGTCCATTTGGTGTATTCGTTTTTATATCAAGCGCTTCAAGGGGCGCGATGATGCATTGTCCGGCGCGCTCGCACTGTTTGGCATTATCACCTTGGTGATGTTGGGCAACCTGGGGCAACTTTCCGTCTGGGCGCTGCTGTTCCTGGTGTTGGGTGAATTCAGCACTTTTGAGGAGGCGATCTATCACTCCAGTGTTAACTTCGCCACCCTGGGCTACGGCGACATAGTGATGAGCGAGCAATGGAAGTTGCTGGGTCCGCTGGAATCCATCAACGGTGCGCTTATGATCGGCCTCTCTGGCGCCTGCATGTTGGCAGTTTTGCAGCATCATATCCGCAAGCAATTTCCCGGCTCGTTCTGACTCGAAGGCTATTGCACAAAATCCTGGCGGAGTCTGCATGATCCGCTAGCGGGCTTCAGGTTTTGTTTGGCAATCTCTACTTTTCATCCTTTCTCACTGGTTAATTCGCAGAGATAAAACTCAATGATTGTCCGCGCTCTTTATATTTCGATCGGAATTTTATTTGCGTTGATTGTTTCCGGCTGCGCCAACTCACCTGCAGCAAAATACAATGCAGTGGTTGATGCAACTGTAAAACCGGGTGCCACCCATTTTGCCAGCATCCAGGCGGCACTGGATGCCGCACCCCACAATGCTACTGCGCCCCATACAATATTTATCGCAGCAGGCGATTACAAAGAAAAACTGGTAATCACCAAACCCAATATCCATCTCATCGGTGAGTCAGCAGCAAAAACCCGGATTTATTACGATGTCTATGCGGGCAAAACCTACACTGAAGGCAAAACTTGGGGCACTCCCGGTTCGGCGACGCTGACTATTCGCGCGGCCGATGTGCAATTGCACCAACTCACTATCGAAAACAGTTTTGATTTTTTAAACAACGACGCACTCGCCAATGACGATGCAAAACGTATTAGCAATGCGCAGGCCGTAGCGCTGTTTTTGGATGCGGGCAGTGACCGCATTCTGGTGCGCGACGTCCGCTTGCTCGGTTATCAGGACACCCTATTTGTAAACGCTGGGCGCAGCTGGTTTGATAAAAGTTTTATCGCGGGCAATGTCGATTTTATTTTTGGAAAAGGCAATGCACTGTTCACAGACTCCGAAATTCACACACTCGGGCGCGGCAAGCCCAATAGTCCCCACGGTTATCTGGTTGCGCCTTCAACGCAAATTGCGGATGAATTTGGTTTGACGTTTGTCGACTGCAAACTCACGCGCGCCGAATCAGTGCCGGATAATTCCGTACCGCTCGGCCGCCCCTGGCATCCCACGACTGATTTTGCCGACGGCCGCTACGCCGACCCCAATGCCATTGGCAAAGCAATTTTTATCAATAGCTGGATGGATGCGCACATCACGGTCGATGGCTGGTACTCGATGAATGGCACAGCGAAAGACGGAACAAAAATTCCCTTCTTGCCCGAAGACGCTCGCTTCTTTGAATTTAATAGCAGTGGCCCGGGTGCTGCGATAAACATTAAACGTCGCCAGTTAAGTGATAAAGACGTAAAAAAATACACGCGCGAAAAAATCCTGGGTGATTGGCAGTCCGAATAAAATGGCTTACAAAAAAAAGACCTCGTCACAAACGTGACAAGGTCAAGACTTCCTGTCAATGCGGGGCTGGGGGTTGGCCAGGATGCCCCTTATTGGTGTAGGAAATTATTCATCGCGCAGCGCATAGGCGGGTTTTGTTTTAGCGACCAGCAGCGCATGGCCACTCACAGTCAGCCAGGTCAAACCCAAACACAGCAGCAGGCTGGCGGCGCTGAAGATCGGTAACCACAGC